>JAZBPL010000121.1:0-12239 GCA_036351635.1 Desulfotignum sp. | reverse complement strand
GTTCCAGCATGGCTGAAAAATGACACTCTTAAAGGGAAAGCGTGAACAATTTGCCAGAAAGGAAGTATTGAAAATGCAGAACCAATATACAGCAGTAATGAAACAGGAAGACGGTTGGTGAGTCGGATGGATTGAAAAAATCCCGGGAGTAAATTGCCAGGAAAAAACTTACAAGGAACTTAAAGACACTTTGGAGGTTAAGCTAAAAGAAGTCTTGGAGTTTAGTCGCCAGATGCACTGACTGCTGAGGGCAGTGGCTACAAGGAAGAAAAAATTGCGATATGAAGAGGAATGAACTTCTCAAGTACCTCCGCAGTAAGGGGTATGGCCAAGCAAGCTAAACAGGAAAAATTTGTTGCGCAATCCGTAAGTGAAATAGCTTCTGGATGTTGCTCCTTTCCTGCAGCAAACAGATCATCTTCTACCCGATCTCAGATAATTATATTACAGCGTATGGTCCAGATAATCCAGAAACCGCTGCCAGGATTTTCGGTCCGCATCCTCCCGGTACCGGTCCGTCCCAAACACGGTGAACGCATGGGGTGCGCCCCCGTAGGTGATCATTTCATGGGCCACGCCATGCTGCTCCAGAGCTGTTGCCAGTTCGGCAAATTCGGCCATGGTCACGGCGGTGTCCGCACTGCCGTGCAGAATGAGCAGGCTGCCGGAAGTCCGGGCATAACTTTGTCCCGGCGGTGTAGCCAGGCCCCCGTGAAAACTGACAAATCCTTTCAGATCTGAACCGGAACGGGCCAGTTCCAGCACCACGGTGCCGCCGAAACAATACCCCATGGCCACGGCATTTTCAATATCAGCTCCCTGGTCAGCGGCAGCGGCAAGTGCTCCCTTCAACAGGCGGCGCATGCGTTCCCGGTCCTGGTACAGTTCACCGGTCAGCCGCTTTCTTTCGGCGATCTCTTCGGGCCGGATGCCTTTGCCGAACATATCTGCGGCAAACACGGCATATCCCTGATCAGCCAGCATGTTTGCACGGTGAACTTCATACTCGCCCAGACCGTCCCAGTCATGAATCATGAGCACCAGCGGGGCACCGGATTCCGGCGTGATAAAAAAACCCTCAAATTCGGTATTTTCAACCATATACTCCACCCGGTTTCCTGCTGCCTGGACCGTTGCCCCAAAACATAGCATGATAAATAAAATACAGATTTTTTTCATGACAGATCTCCTTGACATAATAGTTGATATATTAACAGGATAGGAATTATCATCACAATGTCAAATCCGGAAAAAGGGATGCAACCGGAAAGCCCGGGCAATGCCCGGGACAAAAAAGAGCGCCTGCGCCCGGCTACCATAATCACCCTGAATTGCCGGAGTCCCGGGCCATGTCTTTATTGACCTTTTAACGGGCCGATGTTACAAATTGGAAGGATACTTGGAAAGGCATGACATAATGGGGAACTTATGGCAAACAACCTGTTTATAACGGCCACTGAAGCCCGGAGCGGCAAATCCGCCGTATCTCTGGGAATCATGGAGCTGCTGATCCGGAAGGTGGGCCGGGTTGGGTTTTTCCGCCCCCTCATCAACACGGATGACCCTGGAAAAGACAATGATATCCAGTTGTTCTCCACCCACTTCAAACTGGGCATCCCCTTTGACAGGATGTTTGCCTGTACATTGGCAAAAGCCAGCAACCTCATCGGCAGCGGCAGGCAGGATGACCTGCTGGAAGAGATTTTTGCGGCCTACAAGGCGCTTGAAAAAGACCATGATTTTATCTTGTGTGAAGGCATTGAACTGGAGGGATCTTCATCCTCCTTTGAATTTGATATCAATGCCCGGATCGCCAGAAACCTGGGGTGCCCCATCCTGCTGGTTGCCAACGCCCGGGACAAATCAATGGATGAGGTGATTCAATCCATCAACATCTATCACAAATCCTTTATCCAGGAGGGATGCGAGGTCATTGCCACCATCGTGAACCGAACCCGGCCGGACCAGGGACCTGAGATCCTCTCTCAACTGGCCGCACAAAGCCCGGTTCCGGGACAGCTGCTGTATGCCATTCCCAATGACACCCAGCTGGGCAATCCCACGGTCGGAGAAATCGCCCATATTCTGGGCGCTGAGGTTCTGTACGGCAGGGACCAGCTTAACCGGCATGTGCACGGCTTTACAGTGGCGGCCATGCAGCTGCGCAATTTTCTGACCCGCATCGAACACGGCACCCTGGTCATCACCCCCGGAGACCGATCCGATGTCATTGTTGCCTGTCTGGGTGCGGTGTCCTCCATGGCCATGCCCAATATATCCGGGATCATGCTTACCGGCGGGCTGACACCCGAAGAACCCGTGTCCCGGCTTATCGAGGGATTTTCCACCATGGTGCCGATCCTGGGGGTCAAGCAGGACACCTTTCCTTCTGCGGTTGCGGTGAGCCGTGTTCATGCGGGCATCGCCCCGGACAATGAACGCAAGATCACAAGGGCCCTGGAAGTGTTTGACACCCATATTGATTCCCAAAAGCTGGCCGATAAGATCATAAGCACCCGGACCACGGTGAAGACCCCCAAAATGTTTGAGTACGGCCTGCTCCAGAAAGCCAGGGAAAACAAACAGCACATTGTACTGCCCGAAGCCGGGGATGAGCGCATTCTGGCAGCAGCGGAAATCCTGCTCCGGCGGGATGCGGTGGACCTGACCCTCCTGGGGGATGAGACCCGGATACAAAAAAAAATATCCCGGCTGGGGCTGCGCCTGGACAAGGCAGATATTCTGGACATCCAGACCTCCCATCTGTTTGACAATTATGCCCAGACCTATCATCAATTGCGCAAACACCGGGGCATCACCCTGGAAACAGCCGGGGATGTCATGAGCGATGCCAATTTTTTCGGCACCATGATGGTGCACAAGGAAGATGCCGACGGCATGGTGTCAGGGGCGGTGCATACCACCCAGGACACGATCCGGCCCGCCTTTGAAATCATCAGAACCCGGCCCGGCATCTCCTTTGTCTCCAGTGTGTTTTTCATGTGCCTTAAGGACCGGGTTCTGGTGTACGGGGACTGTGCCATCAACCCGGACCCGGATGCGGCCCTGCTGGCTGAAATCGCCGTCAGCTCTGCCCGCACTGCCCAGACGTTTGACATTGCCCCCCGGGTGGCCATGCTCTCCTATTCCACCGGGCTGTCGGGCAAAGGGGCGGATGTGGACAAGGTGCGGGAGGCCACCCGGCTGGCCAGGGCACTGGCTGCGGCCCAGGGCCTGGACATCAAGATCGAAGGCCCCATCCAGTATGATGCCGCCATCGACCCCATTGTGGCGGGCATCAAACTGCCGGGGAGCGATGTGGCTGGAAAAGCCACGGTGTTCATCTTTCCGGATCTGAACACCGGCAACAACACCTACAAGGCGGTGCAGCGGTCCGCCGGTGCCGTTGCCATCGGCCCGGTACTCCAGGGACTCAACAAACCGGTCAATGACCTGAGCCGGGGATGCACGGTTGCCGATGTGGTCAACACCATCGCCATCACGGCCATACAGGCTGCAGCGGAAAAAAAGACATCATGAAGATCCTGGTGATCAATACGGGCAGCTCCTCCATCAAGTATCAACTGTTTGACATGACAAAAGAAACCGTGCTGGCTACGGGATTGGCCGAACGTATCGGCAGTGATGCCGGCACCCTTTCCCACACCATCACGGCAGCGGACGGTACCCGCAACACCATTGAGGTCACAGAAAACCTGGACCACGTCCGGGGCCTGACCCGCATCGCTGCCCTGCTCATGGATAAAAAATACGGGGTGATTAACGATACCTCCGATGTCTTTGCTGTGGGCCACCGGGTGGTACATGGAGGAGAAACCTTCCAGGATCCCAGGATCATCGACCAGCGCATTCTGGATGAAATAGAGAAAAACACCCCCCTTGCCCCGCTGCACAACCCAGCCAACCTCACCGGTATCCGGGTGGCAGGCGCGGTTTTTCCCAATGCCCTCCATGTGGCAGTATTTGATACTGCCTTTCACCAGACCCTGCCGAAAAAGGCCTATATGTATGCCCTGCCCCATGATCTGTATGACACCCACCGGATACGGCGGTACGGGTTCCACGGCACCTCCCATGCATATGTGGCCGGCAAAGCCGCAAAGTTTCTGAACACCCCCCTGGACCGGCTGCACCTGATCACCCTGCACCTGGGCAACGGGGCCAGTGCAACGGCCATACGGAACGGCAAAAGTGTAGATACCTCCATGGGATTGACCCCGCTGGAGGGCCTGGTCATGGGAACCCGCACCGGGGATACGGATCCGGCCATCCCGTTTTTTTTATCCCGGCACCTGGACCTGTCTCTGGATGAAATCGATGCAATTTTCAACCGGCACAGCGGACTCAAAGGCCTGTGCGGGGAAAATGACATGCGCACCGTGCTGGAAAAGGCAGCCGACGGGGATGATCTTGCCCGGCTGGCTTTAGAGGTCTATACCTACCGGATCAAAAAATATATCGGGGCCTATTTAGCCGTCCTGGGCCGGGTGGATGCGCTGGTGTTCACCGGCGGAATCGGGGAGAACGCTTCAGATGTCCGGGAACGCTGCTGCCAAGGTTTGGCAGGCCTGGGTATTGTGATCGACCCGGTCGAAAACAGGGCCAAAAAAGTCCTGCCGCGCCGGATCAGCCCCCGGAATAAGCCTGTGGCGGTCCTGGTGGTGCCCACTGATGAAGAACTGGAAATCGCCAGGCAGACCCAAAAAAAGGTGATCAAATGAGCGGGTTTACCTCAGACCGAACTGAACGGTCCGGCCCCTGCGGCACACCAGACGATCCGGCTCTGGCACCGGAACTGTCCGGCCGTTTTCAGGATATCCTGAACCAGATGTCTGACACACCAGGCCTTTCGAACCCGGAATTGCTGAAAACGCAACTGGACACCTTCATCCGCCATATGCTCTACAGCCCCACCGACCTGGCGGATATTTTCAATGCAGTCTCCACCATCCATGACCGGCTCACCGCCAGAATCATCTCCCATCATGTCTCGGTTTTCAAAACCCGTGGCCAGCGCCCCCTGCCCGGCCCGTTCTGCTGGATCTCCATGGGCAGCGATGCCCGGCAGGAACAGGTGGTGAGAACCGACCAGGACAATGCCCTGATTTATGGGGACCCGCCCCGGTCAGAAGAAAACAGATGGGACGACTATTTTGCCGACCTGGCCCGGCAGGTGGTCACGGATCTGGACCGGTTCGGATTTGCCCTGTGCAAAGGGGATGTCATGGCCACCAACCCGCAATGGCGGCGGTCCCTGACCGGATGGCACCAGGCCCTGGACCAGTGGATCGGATCGACTGAACCCGCGGATATCCGGATACTGACCATCCTGCTGGATTTCCGGCCGATCCACGGGGATTTTCCCATGGCACAAACCCTCTGGGATCGGATATCTGGTCTGTTTCAGGAAAATCCGGTGGTGAACCATTATCTGACCAGGGATGATTTTCTGTTCAGTTCCCCCAAAACCGTTTTTGGCCGAATCCGGACCCACCGGGTTCAGGGCTGCAGAGCCTGCTTCAACATTAAAACCGCCGGCCTGGCCCATCTCATCAATGCCATGCGCATCCTGGCGCTGAATCACGGCATCTTCTGTCCATCCACCCTGGCACGTATGGCAGCCCTCAAAGACCGGGGGGTGCTGAATAATGACGAATACGACCAGAGTCTGGATGCATTCTATCATTTGAACCGGCTGAAAATCGGCAGCCATTTGAACCAGGACCGGCACCCGAACCTGCCGCTCAACTGCACAGACCTGTCACGCCTGAACCGGGAAGAAAAAAGACAGCTGAAAACCGTTCTTGATACAGTGATTCACCTCCAGAAGCGAATCCGGCGCTCCTACACCATGAGATGGATGAATTTTTTCAATTGACCGGTTTTGGCAAACCGGTCCAGGGAGGAATATGACACCGGACTTTCACCAGTTTTTCACCCTTTTTGCCCAGATCAGCAAAAAAATCCATGCCAACAGCGATACCAGAGATATTCTGGCGTGCATCGTGGAAAACATCACCCGGATACTGTCCGCCAAGGGCAGTATTTTCTGGATATTGAACACGGAAAAAAACCGCATTGAAACAAAAATATTTCATGGATTTGATTACCGGAGCCTGATGCAGATCGATTATTCCGCCCTGATGACCTTGTTCGGCCATCGGAAGCATAACTGTGTGGTCATACCCAACGCCAGGGAGGATAAACGGATTCCGGATCTGGAGCGGCTGGGAAAAAGAAAAATCAATTCCGTAACCGGACTTTTTTTTGACATTGCCGGGCCTTACACCGGTCTTTTGGCTGTCTATTTCACCGGCAGCCGCACCCTGGTCTCCCATGAACTGGAACTGGTCACAGCCTTAGGGGAACAAGGGGCCATTGCCCTGGAAAAAGCCATGGGCCATGACAGAAAAATTCTGGAAATCTACCGGAAAATCGTGGAGGGTTTTGCTTTGGCCATCGAGGCCCGGGACCGCTTAACCCACGGCCATTCCCGACGGGTGGCTGTCCTGGCCAGGCTTACGGCCCAACAGATGGGCCTGGATGAGGCCATGGTGAAAAATATTTTTCATGCCGGCATCCTCCATGATATCGGGAAAATAGGGACCCGGGACGCGGTGCTGGAACGTCTGGGACATCTGACCCCTAAGGAGATGGAGCAGATCCGGCAGCATCCGGTACTGGGGGCGGATATCCTGGTGCCGCTGACCTTTTTCAGTGAGATCGCACCCATGATCCGGCACCACCATGAACGGTTCGACGGCAGCGGGTATCCGGACGGGATCAAAGGCGGACAGATTCCTCTGGGGGCAAGGATACTGGCGGTATGCGACGTGTTTGAAACCATGATTGCCGGCCGGCCCGGCATACCGCCCAAAGATCTGCCGTCCGCCATTTTTGAACTAAAACACGGGGTGGGGATCCTGTTTGACCCGGCCGTGGTCCAGGCATTTTTCGCCATGATCCAGGCGCATCCCAGGGCCATGGAAATCCATGAATCCATTGATGATGTTCTGGACATGCTCCGGCAGAACATGGCGGACCTGGCCCTGCAGAACCGTATGGAAAAAAAAACCGCCCGCCTTTTTCCAGCGGGGTTTTAAACGAAAAAGTTTTCCCTTAACGGGCATGGCTATTACAACAAAACAATTTTACCGGGGTGTCATGAACCTGTTTCATCATTTTACAAACTTACCGATCCGCTATAAGATTCTGTGCATCTTTTCATTCACCTTCATTGTGATCATGGGTCTCTCCAGCCTCACCATTTATTCTATTGTGAAACAACATGTTGAAAAAAACATGGAAAATGTTCTGCAAAATGCCACATCAGCCATGGTCAACAACGTAAAAACCGCTGCATCCGTCTCCATCAGAAATTATCTGCGGGCCACGGCGGAAAAAAACCTGGATATTGTCCGGCACCTATATGGTCTCCAGGCCAATGGCGGGCTGACACAAAAGGAGGCAAAAAAACAGGCCGCTGACATTATGCTTTCCCAGAAGATCGGTACCCACGGCTATATTTGTATCCTGGACGGATCCGGCCGGGTGGTGCGGCACCCAAAAAAAATGCTGGAAGGGCTGGATATTTCCGACCATGGCTTTGTCCGGGAAATGGTCAATCAAAAAAAGGGGTATATTGAGTATGACTGGCAGAACCCGGATGACGAAGCCCCCCGGCCCAAGGCGTTGTACCTTGAATATTTTGCCCCCTGGGACTGGATGATAACTGTATCATCCTACAGAAATGAGTTTTCAGAGTTGATGCAGATTTCTGATTTTGAAAAAAGCGTCCTGGAACAGCGTTTTGGAAAAACCGGGTATGCCTGTGTGCTGGACACCGACGGTAATTTCATTATCCATCCTGAACAAAAAGGCGCCAATCTCCTTTCAATGCCGGGATATGCAGACACGGTTTTCAAAAAATTTTTTACAAAAAAAAATGGAAATCAGGTGGTTTCATTGCAGGATAACCAAGGCAAAAAGCTTATGTTTTTCAACCAAATTCCTGAATATCAGTGGATCGTTGTCTCCACCATCCATATGGAGGATTTCTTTTCTCCGCTCAATACCATAAAAAACTTCATCATACTGGTGGGGCTGATGTCCCTGGTAATTTTTATCCCCATAACATTTTTTTTCAGTGCCACAATTACAGAACCCCTGCGCAGCCTTATGGAGCGGCTCAATGAAGATATCCGGGAAGGATTTTCAAACCGAATGGTCACCCTGCACTCCCTGGATGAAGTGGGACAGATCACCTTTTACTACAACTCTTTCATGGAAAAACTTGATGCCTACAGCCGGGACCTCAACGCCCAGATTGCCGAACGGAAACTGGCCCAGGAAGCGTTACAGGAAAGTGAAGAACGCTACCGGTCTGTAATGGAAGCCGCACCCGATCCAATTATCGTTTATGACATGGAAGGGTGTGTGACCTATCTGAACCCCGCATTCACCCGGGTGTTCGGCTATACCCTGAAAGAAAGCCTGGGCAGAAAGATGGACCATTTTGTTCCGGAAGAACAGTGGAAACAGGCCATGAAAGGGATCCACGCCATTCTGGAAGGCCATGTGCTCCCCCGCACCGAAACCACCCGGAGAGCCAAAGACGGCCGGCTCATTGAAGTCACCCTCCGGGGATCGGTGTACCGGGACAAAAACGGCAATCCCTTAGGCACGGTGATTACCCACCGGGATGTATCCCAGGTGAAGCAGCTGGAAAAAGCGATCATGGAAATCGGAGAAAAGGAACGTCAGAAAATCGGCAACGACCTCCACGATGACCTGTGCCCCCATCTCATCGGCGTGGAAGGGTTGAGCAAGGTTCTGAAGACAAAAATGGAGAAGACCGCCCCGGAAGCAGTCCAGTCAGCACAAAATATCACCCGGCTGATCCAGGAAGCCATACAGAAGACCCGAAGACTGGCCCGGGGCCTGTGCCCGGTGTACTTCAAACACGGCCTTTTGTCCGCCATGCAGGAGCTGTCAGCTAACACCAGAACGGTGCATCAGGTGAACTGTGCATTTCTATACCATGAAAAAATCCCGGCCGGCAACGACATGGTCAACATCAACCTGTACCATATCGCCCAGGAAGCGGTGCAGAACGCCATCCGACACGGCAGGGCCGACCGGATTATCATCGAGATGACACACCAAAAAACCTGGTTCTCCCTGAGCATCACAGACAACGGCACGGGCTTCACGCCTTCTTCGGAATTCCACGGCATGGGGCTGCGCATCATGAACTACCGGGCCAAACTCATGGGGGCATCCCTGGAGATCGAATCCAATGGTACCGGCACCTGTGTCACTCTGAAGCTGCCCATCAGTGCCCTGCACCCCCCGAATATCCCCCGTTAGGCCTGCCTGATGGGGGGAAATATGTCTGTCTTTGTCTTTGCGGCGATTGCAAAAAAGGTGAAAACATGGTATTTGCCTGCCAGTAACAGACAGATAACCAACCGATGTTATGGGCACAAAAAAATCCCTGCCCTGATCCAATCATAAAAAGGAGAATTGATGCGGCACGCTTTATTACGTTCACATGTTTATGGCTGGTTCATCCTGGTATTATTTGTTTTCATCCTGCATCCATTCAAGGCAGTCGCCCAGGGGGATCACTCCGGGAGCACGGATCCTTCCAGAGTCAGCATTGAAAAATTACTGCAGGATCTGGAAGATCCCCAAAGGCTGGAAAACCTTAAGCAGGATCTGCGGGTGCTTCTTCAGGCCAGCGAAGCATCTTCCGGGGAAACAGGGGGTGAATCCAAAGGCTTTGCCGGAGAGATGCTGAGGGCGATGTCCGGTTACATGCAAAAAATCAACCATGTGTTGGCAGAAGTGGGGCAGAACATGCTCCAGATACCCGATCTGGCCAGGGATATTGCCGGGCAGGCGCAGGATCCCGAAAGACTTTGGCGCTGGGGGGAAATGGGTGGCAAAGTCATACTGGTTCTGCTGGCAGGTTTTCTGGCACAATTACTGGTTTCCCGTCTTTTGTCCAGGGTCCGCAACTCTCTGGAAGATCGTGAAACATACAGCAAAGGGGTCAGAGTCCTTCTCATGTTCGGCAATACATTGCTGGAATTGATTCCCATCGCTGCTTTTGGGGCTGCAGCATATGGACTGCTTCCCCTGCTTCAGCCGCGGTCAGGCACCCAACTGACGGCCTTGACCCTGATAAATGCCAATGTCCTGGTCAGGGTGATTCTGGCCTTTACCAGCCGGTTGCTCATACCTGCCACCCCTTCCCTCAGGTTATTGCCCCTGGACAGCGAATCTGTACAGTATCTTCACATCTGGGTCAGAAGAGTCGTCAGAATTTCGGTTTACGGCTACTTTATTCTTGAAGCGGTCTTGATTTTTGGTGTTTCCGCCAGTCTTTACCTTTTTCTTCTCAAAATGCTGGGACTGATCATTGCCCTGATGGTAATTATTCTTGTGCTGCAAAATCGCAAGGATGTGGCCTGGTGGCTGCGCGGAGAATATAAACAGACAGAAGCGCCTGAGCTGCAGACAGAATCGGACACACCTGATCCCCATTTGCGAAAAATCCAGGCTGTAACCGCTTTACGTCGCCGATTTGCCGATTTCTGGCACATCGCTGCCATATTGTTTACCCTGGGCATATTCGCAATCTGGGCTCTTGAAATCGAGGACGGGGTTTACTTTATGGCCAGGGCACTGATCCTGACCATCATGGTTGCTGTCCTGACCGCCTTTCTTTTCCGTATCAGTCAGCGGAGTCTGGACCAGCTGTTCAAGGTCAGTGATGAATTGAAAAAAAACTATCCGAACCTGGAAGCCAGAGCCAACAGGTATCTCCCTTTGCTCAGGTATACCGTCAAAGGGGTCCTGTCCATCATTGCCGCCTTTTCCATCATGCAGGCCTGGGGAATCGGGACCTTCAGCTGGATATTGTCGCCCCGGGGGGGCACTGTCATTTCCAAGCTGCTGGTGATTACACTGATTATCAGCGGCGCTTTTCTGTTTTGGGAACTGGTCAGTTTGAAAATTGAAGCCTACATGACCAGGGAGCGGGAAGGTGTTACCGGACGGACGGCCAACAAAAGGATACTGACCCTGCTGCCTCTGGTTAACAACGTTATCCGGATTGCTCTGGTTCTTGTGGCAGGCATGAGCGTCTTGTCCCATATAGGCATCAATATCGCCCCTCTGCTGGCCGGTGCAGGGGTCGTCGGCCTGGCTGTGGGTTTTGGCGCCCAGACCCTGGTCCGGGATGTAATTACAGGCGCCTTTATCCTGATGGAGGACTCCATTTCAGTGGGTGACTGGGTTGAGGCAGGCGGATATGCAGGGACTGTTGAACACCTCACCATTCGGACCCTGACCCTGCGTGACCTGACAGGCGCAATCTTTGTAATTCCCTTTGGGGATGTGACCACTGTGAAGAACAGTAACCGCGACTTCGGATACGCCCTGGTGGATGCAGGTGTTGCTTACCGGGAAGATTACGGCGAGGTTGTCCAGGCCCTGCAGGATGTGGCCACAGAGCTGCAGCAGGATGAAACCTGGGGACCGGATATTATTGGGGACCTGGAACTGTTTGGCCTTAACAATCTGGGGGATTCCGCAGTAGAAATCCGGGTCAGATTGAAAACCAGACCCATGCGCCACTTTGCGGTTCGCCGGGCTTTTCTGGAAAGAATGAAGCGCGTTTTTGACGAGCGCGGCATCGAAATTCCATTTCCCCACCAGACCATCTGGTTTGGAGAGGACAAAAAGGGAGCTGCCCCGCCCATGCGTCTTCTCAAAGCGCCTCCAGCGGGGACTCAATCTGTGCAAGGGAGAAAACCTGTTACGGGTGACCTCACCGACTAGTGCCGGGGGGCACCTTTGGGTCGAATCCCATTCTGCCGCGTTTGCTACAGGCTGTTGGGCATGCGAAGCGTTAAAAACGGTGAACTGTTTGAGGACATACCTGCCCGCAGTTTTCACCGTTTAGCGCAGCATGCCCTACAGCCTGTCAAACGCGGCAGACGGGTGAGACCCACAGGTGCTCCCTGGCGCGGGTCTTTTGAAACACAGATACTGCCCGGCAGAGCCGGACAGGTTTACCGGATTGGCATTGGCCGGGAATGGCAATGAGATTGCACAATCGGCAAAAACATGATATTGCCATCCAGCGATGAACACAAAAAAGAAAATACTGCTTGTGGAAGACCACCCCATCTTCCGGCTCGGGCTTG
>JAZBPL010000120.1:0-5310 GCA_036351635.1 Desulfotignum sp. | reverse complement strand
TTGGTGTCCATGAGCCGGGCCGCCTCACTCACGCTCAACTCCCCGTGGGCCGCCAGAAGTTCCAGCATCCGGACGCCTTTTTCAAGGGAGGCGATGTTGTAATATTTTTTTTCAGTCCTGTTTTTATGTTCCACCATATGCACTTCACCAAAGCAATTTGTCACGCTCTAAAAGACGGGTGTTTCAATAAATGATACTTATTATGGCAAGTATGTAAACCATGTCAAGGAGAAACCACTATATCCCTGCTTTTGTCAGATAGGCGAGGGCGGTGCGTACATACAGCTCTGTTCCTTTGGACAGCATGGCCTCATCGATGTCGAATTTTGGGTGGTGATGGGGAAAAACAATCCCTTTTGCCGTGTTTTTTATACCGATGAATGCAAATGCCGCCGGTACCCGGGTTGCGAAATCGGAAAAATCTTCCCCTGCCATGGTCCGGACAGTCCCTGTCACGCGGTTTGGGGTATCTGTCACCTCCCTGGCTGCGGCCCTGACAAGGGACACCATGGCATCATCGTTTGACAGCAGGTGATTGCTCACTTTGAATGCAAGATGGTAATCCGCCCGGTGGGCATGACAGGTATGTGCAACAATCCGCTCAAACCGTTTTCTGATATCTTGTTCACCTCCCTCATAAAGTACCCGCAAAGAGCCTTGCAGCGTCATTTCATCAGGGACAATGGTATTGCTGCCGGTGCCGGCATGGGCAGAAGTGAACATGACCACCACCGGGTCCAGGGCATTGATCTCCCTGGATTGAACTGCCTGGACCGCCTGGATAACGGCGGATGAAACAAAGATCGGGTCGATGGATTCATGGGCAAATCCGGCATGCCCGCCTTTTCCCTTGATGGTCAGTGAAAAGTAATGGCTGGCAGCCATCACCGGTCCGGGCCGGATGTCGATGGTACCGCTATCAATCTGGGACCACAGATGACATCCGAATGCAGCGTCCACAGGGGGATTTTCCATAACCCCCTCTTTGATCATGAGCCAGGCGCCGGCATCTTCTTCATTGGGCTGGAAAACAAATTTAATTTGGCCCCTGATGCGGGGTTTGAGCTGACTGAGCACCCTGGCTGCCCCCAGCAGCATGGCAATGTGGCCGTCATGGCCGCAGGCATGCATCACCCCTTTTTTTGCTGACTGCCAGGCAAGACCGGTCTCTTCTGTCACCGGCAGGGCATCCATGTCCGCCCGGAGCAGAATGGTTCTGCCGGGCCTGTCCCCTTTCAGCAGTCCCACAACACCGGTTTTTGCCATCTCTTTAACCGGTATTCCGGTTTTTGTCAAAAAATGTTTTACCCGGTCCCGGGTGCGAAACTCCTGGAAACCCAGTTCCGGGTGCTGGTGAAAATCCCGCCGCATGGTAATGATTTCAGATGTCAGTTTTTCAATGTGCTGTTTGATTTCCATTTTACAGAATATTTCGCAAAAATCCCCGGGTGCGGGGATTTTGGGGGTTGGAAAATATTTCTTCAGGGGTATTTTCTTCGACAATGACCCCTTCATCCATGAAAATGACCCGGTCAGCCACTTCCCTGGCAAATCCCATTTCATGGGTCACCACCACCATTGTCATTCCCTCCCGGCCCAGCTGCTTCATCACTTCGAGAACCTCTCCCACCAGTTCCGGGTCCAGGGCACTGGTGGGTTCATCAAACAGCATGGCTTTGGGACGCAGGGCAAGGGACCGTGCAATGGCCACCCGCTGTTTTTGCCCCCCGCTCAAGTGGTCGGGATAGGTATTTGCCTTATCAGCCAGGCCCACTTTTTTCAGCAGCTGCAGGCCCAGTTTTTTTGCATCCGGTCCGGACATTTTGCGGACCTTCAAAGGGCCCAGGGTGACATTTTCCAGCGTGGTCTTATGGGGAAACAGGTTGAACTGCTGAAATACCATGCCGGCTTCGGTGCGGATCATATTGATATTGGTATTTTTGTCCATGATATCCTGCCCGTCCACGATAACGGTTCCCGAGGTGATCTCCTCCAGCCGGTTGATACACCGCAATAGTGTGCTTTTCCCGGATCCGCTGGGTCCCATGATAACCGTTACTTCGCCCTGGGAAATATCAAGATCGATGCCCTTGAGCACTTCCAGCGTGCCGAAATTTTTATGTAAATTTTTGATTTTGATCATTTGTTGATATCCATCTTTTTTTCAAAATAATTCAGCAGCCGTGACAGGGACAATGTCATCACAAGATACATCAGGGCGACCGTCAGCCACACTTCAAAGGCCCTGAAATTGCCGGCTATGATCTCCTGGCCGGTGCGGGTCAGTTCGCCGACCCCCACCACCACCAGAAGAGAGGTATCCTTGAGGCTGATAATAAACTGGTTTCCCAAAGGAGGGATCATGCGTTTCAATGCCTGGGGCCAGATAATGTAATACATGGTCTGGAAATGGGTCAGTCCGATGGATCTGCCGGCTTCGGTCTGTCCGGGATCAATGGATTGAAATGCCCCCCTGACGATTTCAGCGATATATGCGCCTGAATTGACGGCAATGGCAACAATGCCGGCCACCATAGGATGAATCCGCATTCCCAGGGCCATGGGAAGCCCGAAATAGATAAACATGACCTGCACCATGATGGGGGTACCGCGGATACTTTCAATGTATATCCCTGCCAGCTTGCGGAACAAAAGCTTCCTGGATATTTTCAAAAGTCCGGTCAAAGCCCCTAAGACAAAGCCTGCCACAAGGCCGCAAATGGTGATCAGAATGGTGAGTTTCATGCCAACCAGCAGCATTGGTACCGATTCCCACATGACACTGTATTTAAAGTCAAAACCCATAAAGATATGATTCCCCTAAATAAGAGAAAAGCGGAAACGAAATTCTGCTTTTCTCTGTATATGCCTGTTTTTGATATAGCGTTTTACCTTAAATCATATCTTTGCATACGCAGTTTCTGGATCAGGAGTTGTCGGGCAGGGTCAGGCCTGTTTTATTGTGCAGGCCTGACCCTGCCCGTAAGATATAATTTCGGTGTCAGGTGTTTTATGATCAGCGCTGACGGTTATTTTGATGGCGCGCCAAACCACTTTTCATACAGTTTGGCATAGGTGCCGTCTTCCTTGAATTTTAAAATGGTGATGGTGAATTTTTCCCTCAGCTCACTGCCCTGGGGGAAGGCGATGCCATAGGACTGGCCCTGGTACAGCGGGCCCACAACCTTGACTTTGCCTTTTCCCTGGTTCTGGGAGTAATACATCAGGGGCGGGGAATCAAAGAAAACCGCATCCACACCGCCGGTGAGCAGTTCCATGAACAGGTTGTCGGTATTGGGAAACAGTTTGACATCTGTAATATTCTGGGATTTTAAGAAATCAACACTGGTGGTGGCCAGTTTTGTGGCCACTTTTTTGTCTGTAAGATCATCAATGGTCTTTATGTCATCATTGTCCTCCCGGACCAGAATGACCAGGCCGGCATCATAGTAGGGATAGGAAAAATCAACCACCTCTTCTCTTGAAGACTTGATGGTGATACCGGCTATGGCTGCATCAATGCTGTTGGATTGCAAAGCCGGGATAATGCCGTTGAAATCCATGGTCTGCCATTTATAGTCAAGCCCCAGGTCCTTGGCAATGGCATCAAAAAGCTGCACATCAAATCCGGTGAATTCCCCTTTTTCATTTTTGAACTCAAAGGGCCGGAAATTGGCATCAACTCCCACGATCAGCGGTTTTGCATGGACGGTTCCCAAAGCGATAAATGAGCAGATGATGGCAAATAGGAACGATTTGAAAAATTTTGTCATTTTTCCCTCCTTTTTCAGGTTGTTAAACACGAAATCATAAATTATGTGACAGCTGTTTTAATAGTGTGACAGTTATGTCATAAAAAAAATCCCTGGCGATTGTCAAGGATTTTTTACACAGGCTGGATATTTGCCATAAGCATACCAGGTTTTCGATCGCTGTGTGCAGCACTCTGTCCCAAGCCCCGCCCCTGGAGGTGTCCTGTGCCCGGCCCGGGATTTGCGGGGGCCTGTTTGTATAAGGACCCGGCTATATACCCTCCAGGGCCTGCGTAAGGTCCGCGATCAGGTCCCGGGTGTCTTCAATGCCGGTGGAATACCGGATCAGGCCTTCAGGGATTCCCATGGCAGCCCGCTCTTGTGCGGAACATTCCACATGGCTGGTGGTGGCCGGCAGCCCCACAATGGTTTCCACCGCGCCGAGGTTGGCTGCGGCATGGGCAAATGTCAGCCTGGGAAGAAATTTTTTTACCGCTGCAAAAGAATTTTGTTTCAGCTCAAAACTGAGCATTCCCCCGAATCCCCGCATCTGCTGCTTTGCGATCTCATGATTTTCATGTGATTCCAGTCCCGGGTAGTGTACCCGGCCCACAGCTGGATGGTCTGCCAGAAACCGGGCGATTTCCAGGGCGCTTTTGTTCTGCTGGGCAACTCTCAGGTGCAGGGTTTTCATGCCCCGCAGCAGCAGGTAGGCTGCCATGGGGTGTAGGGTGGCGCCGTTGATTTCCCGGAAATGGTAGATCTGCTTCACCAGGTGCTTGTCACCGCAGATCACCCCGCCCAGGGCATCGGCATGGCCCCCCAGAAATTTGGTGGCACTGTGGAGCACCAGATCCGCCCCGTACTGCAGCGGATTCTGGTTGATGGGGGTGGCAAAGGTGTTGTCCACGATCACAATGGCCCCGGCTTTTCTGGCGGCCGTGATCAGCCGTTCCAGATCCACCACCTTGATGGTGGGATTGGTGGGGGTTTCCAGGTACAAAAGCCTGCACCCTTTTGCCACTTCCGCTTCAATGGCCTCATGGTCCGTGGTGTCGCACAATGTCACATCCACCTTGAACCGGGGCAGAAACTCGATAAACAGCTTGTTGGTTCCGCCATAGGTGTCTTTTACAGACACCACCCGGTCCCCGGAAGAAAGCAGGCCGAACAGGGCGCTGCTGATGATGCCCATGCCGGTGGCGGCACTGGTGGCGGCTTCACCCCCTTCCATCTGCCGCACTTTTTCTTCAAATGCGTGTACCGTGGGGTTGGTGTTTCTGCCGTAGATATGGCCGGGTTTTTCTCCCTGTGCCACCTGTATCCATTCGTCCAGGTCTTTGTATCCAAAAGACACACTGTGAACCACCGGCACCTGGGTGGCACCCTGCATCAAAGATTGCGCTTCCCCGCCCCAGACAGCCAGTGTGCCGGGGTGTATTGCATCGTCCATATTTTCTCCTGTCCATATTTCCATTATGTTGTATTAAATTAAATGGGCTGTATACAGAATTTGCAGCCATAAGTCCAGACAATCCGGCACAAACCCGGAGCCACC
>JAZBPL010000119.1:0-8321 GCA_036351635.1 Desulfotignum sp. | reverse complement strand
GTCATCTTGTACCAGGTTTCATACATCTCCCTGCCGTAAATGCCCTTGATGGTCAACATATTGAACACCACCGTGTTCCAGTCAATGGCGGTCTTGTCCGGCATGATCCCCAGCATGGCAATTTTTCCCCCATGGCACATGTTATCCAGAATGGCATTCAGGGCTGCCGGGCTCCCGGACATTTCCATGGCCACATCAAATCCTTCCTTCATACCCAGTTCTTTCTGGGCATCTGCCACCGACTGCCGGGTGACATCCAGGGCCAGGGTGGCCCCGGCCTGTCTGGCAAGCTCCAGGCGGAAAGGGTTGAGATCGGTCACCACCACATGCCGGGCACCGCTGTGTCTGGCAATGGCGGCAGCCATGCAGCCGATGGGACCGGCTCCGGTGATGAGGACATCTTCGCCCAGCACATCAAAGGAAAGCGCGGTATGGGTGGCATTTCCCAGCGGGTCAAAACAGGCCAGGGTTTCCAGGGGGATGGCAGCATCGCAGTACCAGACATTGGTGACCGGAATGGCCAGGTACTGGGCAAACGCCCCGGGCCGGTTGACCCCCACCCCTTTTGTGTCCTTGCACAGATGCCGGCGGCCGGCCAGACAGTTCCGGCAGTGTCCGCACACCAGGTGGCCTTCCCCGGACACAAGGTCCCCTTTTTTAAAATCAGCCACATGGGATCCCACCTTTTCAATGGTACCCACAAATTCGTGGCCGATGTGCATGGGAACGGGAATGGTTTTTTGGGACCAGCTGTCCCAGTTGTAAATATGGACATCTGTCCCGCAGATGGCGGTGCGCAAAATTTTTATCAACACCTCGTTGTGTCTTATCTCCGGCACCGGCACATCCTGGAGCCACAGCCCCGGTTCCGGCTTTGCCTTGACAATTGCTTTCATGGTCTGCTGCATGGCACGCTCTCAATGGTTTCGGTATTTGCTGTTCTTTGTTTCAATAATACAACGGCAGGGCATCAGGGTCCACCCCTTTTTGCCGCATGAAATCATCCATGTTTTTCAATACACCCGGATCAATGGCAGGGGCCTGGTATCCGGCCAACATTTTTTCTCTGGTATCCTGGATATTTTTCAATAATTTTTCTGCCGGCGACATGCCCATGAGGTTGCCCCGCAGGGCCACTGCAGGGTTCCAGGTATGGGTTCTGCATTTTTTCATGGTATCCATGGTGGTTAAAAACACCCCCCCGGGGCCCACTGACTGGATCAGATCAAAATTCAGGGTATTATCATCAATCACCATATCATCCATGTAAAACTGGATCATCTGGATAATTTCCAGATCCATGATGAATTTTTCAAAGGAGATAGCACCGAAACTGTCCAGAATTCCGGCACTGTGAACAATCAGGCTCACCTGATTTTCCATGGCTGTGAACATGGAGATCATACTTTCATATCCAGCCTGGGCAGACAGGTTTCTGGCATCTGTTACAGCCCCGCCGGCCCTGCTGGGCAGGCCGTAATACCGGGCCAGGGCTGCACAGTATTTTGCCTGAAGTGCATATGCCGGAGATCCGATGGAGATATTGCCTGATTTCATGTCCGACCCGTAACACTGGAGGCCGAAAATCACCGGGGTGCCGGGATTCAGGGTCTGGGCAATCATGACAAGGCCCAGGGCCTCAGCCGCTGCCATGGCCACATTACCGGCCAGGTCAATGGGGCCGGTGGTACCGGCTGCCACCCCCGGAGAGATGATCACTGGCTGGTGATACCGCCCTGCCGCAGACAGGGCCGAAAGCCCTGTTTCATCCACCTGAAGCGGACTGACCGGGCTGATCATGGTGAGTATCCGGGGGGTCTGGGCAAGGTGCTGCATGCCCCCCAGGCGCATGGCTGCCAGGGCCATGATATCTTCCATCCGGTCCCGGCTGCACTGGATCCCGAAAATACATTTATCCGAATATTTCAATGCAGCATACATCATGGCCAGGTGGCTGTGGTGGGCTGCCACATCCGAAGGCTGGGCCAGGATACCGCCGTTGATTCTGAAAACAGGACTGGCATGCACCAGCTTGATAAGATCCACATGGTCCTGGAAAATCGCATCCCGTATGTTCCCGTCCGGATCCATGATGGCGGCACAGCCGTATCCCGCTGCAATCTTTGATGCGCCCCTGCCGATGGGTATGTCATGGACCGGGTTGATACCGTGGAGGGTAAAGACATCCGGTGCCTGTGCCAGCAGCGCAGGTATCTGGTCCGGAGAAAATACCACCCGGTCATCTTTGATGCAAAGGCCCTTGTCCGCCAGCAGCGCCAGAAAAGGCCTGCTCAAAATCCGTATCCCGATGTCAGCCAGAATCTTTTTTGCCATCTGGTCCAGTTTATCAAGTCTTTCCCGGGGAACTGATCCGGTCATAATGCATTCTTCCGTTATTGAGGTTTATTGCAGCAACCCGGTTGTTGTCTGTCCCGGCAGGGCAACCGCCTGTGGAAACAGCGTCACATGTATTGACCTAGCCCCCTGGGGGCGGGCTTCAACCGGCTGAACAGGATGCGGTTACATGCGATGGCCGGGCCTGTCCCGGGTGAGTTCCTTGACCCCGGCATCCCGGATTTTTTTCATTTCAGCCAGAACATTATCAGGCAGGGCCGCCACCTTGTGATGGTCCAGAATATCTTCCAGGCGGTCCTGGATGCGCCGGGCCATGTCTTTTTCCCCTTTGGCCTGCCAGGTTTCATAGGGTTCTCTGGCAAGCAGCCGGGACCCCCACACCGCAGTGCGGCAGTGGTCCAGGGTATGCCGGTGTGCCAGAAAATGCCCGCCAGGGCCGATGTCGTCAATAACCTGCCTGCCGATGGTTTGTGCATCCACCCGGATGCCTTCCATGAATTTTTTTGCCATGCCCACAGCCTCGTTACCCAGCACAAGCTGGGCTGCCGAGCAGACCATGGCCTGGTCCAGGTATCCCACATCGTGGATGAGGTTCAGGCCGGAAAGGGCCTGGGTAATAATAGAAAACCCGCTTTCAAGGCCGGCTTGGGCATCCACCACCTTGGCATCACTGCACCCGGCATATCCCCAGGTGGGCAGGTCGAATGACTGGGCCACCTCCGCCTGGGCAGAAATCCCGAGACTCATTTCCGGGTACCCCACCCCGAACACCCCGCTGCTCATGTTCAGAATCTGCACATTGCCGCTCAGGCATACCGGACACCCGGGCTGCCGCAGCTGGGCCAGTACCAGGCACATGAGGGATTCTGCCGTGATCAGGGTAATGACGCCGGCCATGGTCATGGGACCTGTGGCACCCATCTGCACGGCCGGGCCCGGCACCTGGGGAATAAAATGGTCTGCAGCCGCAAAAATCCTGTCCACGGTCTCTTCCGGCTGCACCAGGGGAGAGATGGGTTCGGGATAAAGGGCCAGAAACGGTTTCTGGCGCAGTTTGTCCATGCCGCCGGCCACCTGGGCTGCCATTTCCATCACCAGCCGGGTGCCCAAACCGGAATATCCGATAAACACAATGGGCTTGGTGGTGTTGGTCACCACTGCCTCAAATTCATACAGGTCCGCCGCAATGGCGGGCACATCCTGGCAGGATCCCATGGGCATCACCCAGTCGATATTTTCACAGGCATCCGCCACCTTTGCCCCGATGCCAATATCTGCCACAGTGGTGGGATGAATCTGTTCTGTCCTGGCATCCTTGGTTCTGGGACTGCCTGTTGAGGTGCCGTAATAGCTTTTGCGCCCCTCAACTTCCAGGGCCCGGTTCCCGTTTCTGTCGTACAGGGTGAAACCGTTGGGGGCTGTAGTCAGACACTGCTTGACAATAAATTCAGGCACCCTTACCAGGTATCCGTCCACAACAGCGCCGGCTTTTTGCAGCATCTGCCTGGCTTCCTGGTGGAGCACCCTGAAACCCACACTGAACATCAGGTCGAAGGCCGCCCGCCTGATCTCAAATATCTGGTCATCGGTTAAAATCCGCATATACGGCTGCCGCGCCTGTGTTGTGCCTGAATTGATCATGTCTGCCCCCCATGCCCTGGAATCAAGATTTTATACAGTATTTTCTGATACCGGCAATACCACAAAAACAGCAGCTCCACCAGACCATGACAATGAATTTTTTTCATCTATCTGCAAACAAAAACAGATGGGTGCAAAAAAATGCAGGTCCAGGGGTTTACAGGGCTTTGGGAAGATTTTATAGTACTCCCATGAAATTTTATGCTGTCGCTGCCGGTCGCACCACCGGCATTTTTACATCATGGCCTCTGGCCCAGGCCCAGGTGAGCGGATTTCCCGGTGCTGTTTTTAAAAGCTTTAAGACAAAAAAAGAAGCGGAAGCATTTCTTGCAGACCCGGTGACCGGCGCAGGATCCGGCAGAAAAAAACCCTCCCGCAAAGTACCGCCCTGCCCTGGTGAACACACATATCCCCGGGGAACCATTGTTGTGTACACCGACGGCAGTGCCATCGGCAATCCCGGTCCCGGCGGATACGGAGTGGTGATCCAGGCGGATGAAAATCAACCGGCCCGGGAATTATCCGGGGGATACAACCACACCACCAACAACCGCATGGAAATGATGGCGGTAATCAAGGCCCTGGAAATCCTTGAGGGGACCAACCGCCCTGTGGTGCTGCACTCTGACTCAAAATATGTGGTGGATGCCCTGAACAAGGGGTGGGCACAAAACTGGCACAAAAGAAACTGGCACAAATCCGACGGAAACCCTGCCATGAATGCTGATTTGTGGAAGCGGCTGCTGCCCCTGTCGCAGACCCTGGATGTGCGGTTTGTATGGGTCAAAGGTCATAGCGGCAATCCCTTGAACGAACGCTGCGATATCCTTGCCAATACAGCAGCCCGACAGAATGTGTGGCCTGATGACATAGGCTATGCACAGCAGTATTGAACCCCTTTTTTGATCCTCCCGGGCTATCTGCGGAATCTGAAAGAACTTTTGCGCCCGGGTGGGGCAGGCACCGGTGTTATAGGGCTTGCCTTGTCCCTGGAAATTGCGATTATCACAAGTCCGCAGAAAATCAGCACAGACCCCAAAGCGGACACAGGTGTGAATATTTCACCCAGCAGCAGCACACCCAGCAGGCATCCGGTGAGCGGTTCAACCAGCATTACAATGGCGGTCCTGGACACCGGAATCACTGAAAGTCCTTTTGCCAGCAGCAGATAGGCACCAGCAGTGGCCACCAGCCCCAGATACAGCACAGCTGCCATGCCACGGCCGGTCATCACCTGGGAAAGATCTTCTGCAAGCATCCAGGGAAACACCAGAACGGCACCCACGCAGAGAATGACTGCAATGCCAAGCACAGGTGAATGGTCTGCCACCACTGCCCTGCTTGCCACAAGGGAAACCGCATACCCGAAACCAGCAACAGTGGCCAGAAGGACACCGAAGGTATCAATTTTCACGTCACTGCCTGCCACGGTGAGAAGAATACATCCGGAAATGGACAGCACAGATGCGGCCAGCCAGGTCCGGTTCAGTTGCTCGTTTTGAAAAACCGCACTGAGCAGCCCGGAGATAACCGGTGCAATGCAGATGGCCACAATGGTCCCCAAAGCCACCCCGGTCCGTGCCACTGCCTCAAAAAAACACAACTGAAACATGACAATGCCGCAGGCTGCAATAAAAGTGGGTACCAGGGGGGGGCGGAATGCCAGGGGGCTGGTTCTGCTGAACAGCCCTGCCAGCAGCAGCAGTGCCGGCCCCCCGATAAGCAGCCGCAAAGAGCCTATGGCAGTGGAAGATATGCCTTCCGGTGCCAGAGCCTGGGAAGTTCCTGTGGTGCCGAACAAAACTGCTGCAAAAATAACCAGCAAAAACCCCTTATATATCCTGCCCTTATCCATCACGTTCCTTTTCCTGAATTTTTACAGAAATGGAGTATAATCCTTCAACAGAACACAGACAACCAAAATTTTTTCCAACCAAAAAAATACCTGCACAGTTTGTGGAATTTTCTTTCATGATATATACTATTTTTCGACATGTATGCCATGCGTACAGAATTCATGAAAGTTAAAGAAATGAAATCCTTTGTTCCAAAATACATCACGGCAAAAGAAAAAGGATGGCTCAAAGAAAAAATCCACGCAGCTTCAGATATCCTCAAGGCCTGTACCCTGTGTCCGCGGCTGTGCCTGGTTGACCGGACAAAAGATGAAAACGGCTTTTGCGCCACCGGAAACAGGGCAGTGGTGGCAAGTTTTGCACCGCATTTCGGAGAAGAGCCGCAGCTGGTTGGAGACAGGGGATCAGGCACCATCTTTTTTTCCCATTGCAGCCTGCAGTGCGTTTTCTGTCAGAATCATGAGATCAGTATTCAAGGAGAGGGCCAGGCAGCGGATACAAATCAGATAGCCGCCATCATGATGCTTCTGCAGGAAAAAGGATGTCACAACATCAATTTTGTGACCCCGACCCACGTGGTTCCCCAGATTTTAAAATCCCTGGATTCCGCCATTGACAAAGGACTGCGCATCCCGCTGGTATATAACTGCTCAGGATATGAACGCATTGAAACCCTCAATCTCTTAAAGGATGTCATTGATATATTCATGCCGGATTTCAAATTCTGGAACACAGACAGCGCAGACAAATACTGTAACGCACCGGATTACCCCGAAACAGCAAGAAAGGCGATTCAAAAAATGCATGCCATGGTGGGGGACCTTGTTGTGGACAGCAGCGGGCTTGCCTGTTCAGGGCTCCTGGTACGCCACCTTGTGATGCCGGGCCATCTTGAAGACACCAGGCAGATAGTAACGTTTCTTAAAGAAAAGGTTTCCGGCAATACCCACATAAATCTTATGTCCCAGTACCGACCCATGGGCAATGCCGCCAGATTCCCTGACCTGTCACACCCGTTGACGACCAAAGCATTCAAAACAGCCCTGCAGATAGGAAAAGATGCCGGCCTCCGGCTGATCTGATTTTTTTTTAGAATGCGAACAACGCCATAAAAATTTGCCCTTATTATCAAAATCCACAATTATTGCGTTTTGCCGGGATTTTTATCCAAGAGCAGTTTTTCACCCTTTTCTTTTTGTTTCATATTTTTATACCATTCTTCATCCTTGTAAAGCTTATCAGCACATTCCTGACAGATACCATGGCTAAATTTTGCTTCTGAATGTTTTTCAATATAAGAATCTATCTGATTCCAATATCCCTGGTCATCCCGGATTTTCTTGCAATGCCCGCAGATAGGCAAAAGACCACTTAATTTTTTAACATGCGCCAAAGCATTTTTTAACTCTTTAAGAAGACATTCATTTTTATTCTGAAATGCAATTTGCTTGTTTATATCCCGGGCTATATGGACAGCACCTGTCATATCCCCTTCATCATTGAATAACGGATCTACTGTAATGAGCATCCAGGTACCATCCTTAATCTGAAGCTCTGAGCTCTCTCTTTTACCGGTTTTAAGCATTTTGGGTAATGGACATTCTTTAACAGGCGTGACAGTACCATGGGCAAGTGAACAGCACTTTCTACCAATTACTTTTTTTATTTTCAATCCAAACAGTTTTTCAACAGTGAGATTTGAACGATAAATTTTTGAATCAAGGTCAATTATGCAGATCCAGTCATCAATGGCATCAAATGTTTTTTCCCATTCTTTCCGGTTTGATTGTTTCACGGCCCACCCCTTTCTCCTGAAATGTTCAAAGATGAAGGCTTTTATTGCCATTTGACCATGTGGAAATTAAATATAACGAATCAGGTTATATTTCCCCACTTTTTTACACAACACAGCAGTTTTTAAAGAATTTACAGGACAGTTGAGGCTCCAATCAATCGACAATTTGGTTGTTCTAAAGCAAACCTTGATCAGATCGTCTGCATAATGCATACCGACACCAAAAAATTAATTAAATTCTTCTTCCATTCCGGGGTTTACACCCTCCGCAAAATGGTGAGAGCCGGAAGAAGTAAGTGTCGTTATCCAAAGAAATTGGCCAATACCACATATGGTATTGGCCGTATTTTAGACAGTT
The DNA here is from genome assembly GCA_036351635.1 of Desulfotignum sp. GTDB lineage: Bacteria > Desulfobacterota > Desulfobacteria > Desulfobacterales > Desulfobacteraceae > Desulfotignum. The sequence continues at coordinate 316 of JAZBPL010000119.1, read as the reverse complement.
CCTTACAATGCAGTCAAAGCTACTCTGATATTTGTTTGAGGCTGGCTACTTTGATATGTTCATATATGTCCATAGGACCAGTCTGGTTAATTTCAGCTATTTTTTTTATGGTTTGGCTTTCATCGGCCTTGATTCCAGTACCTGACATATCCCTGAGCAAAGTTTTGATGTTCAGGTTGAACTGGGCACATAGATCGGCCAGAGTCATGTTGCCTGTCCCGGGAGGAGGGGAATCTGGGAGTTGAATCGCTTTTCCAGCAGATACAACCTGGCTTTTTGGGTCTTTAACCTCGGGTTTCATAACCAGATAAACTTG
>JAZBPL010000118.1:0-4754 GCA_036351635.1 Desulfotignum sp. | reverse complement strand
CGCGCCGAGCCCGGCACCGATCAGGGTGGCTTCCGTATCCCTGCCGATGACCTGTCCAAGCAAAGCCCCTACGCCTGCTCCGACACCTGCTCCCACAGCCGTTCCCTGCTCCTGCTGGCTCTGCATGGTGGCGCAGGCGAACAGATTGACAAGCATGGCAATAACAATAATGGTAAGAAAACTTTTTTTCATTTCTTGGCCCTCCTGATTTCGATTGGTATACGGTTTTTTACATACTGGTTACATCCAATGACACCGTAAAAAAATAAATATTCATTTTTATCTGTGGCATTGAAATGTTGTGTAATGGACAATTTTTTTTAAAAATAAGCACTTTTTCGAAAAGATAAACCGTTTAAACCGGTGCTGTCAAAATATAGGGTTGACTTGGCAGAAATGGCTGGCTATACCTGAAACAGCTACACCGTAACTGTATTGTCGCATCACAGGTTGTGAATTAACACCAAATCAAAGGAGATGCCATGGAACGAAGACAGTTTTTACAAAAAGCCGCCATAGGCAGTGTTGCAGCAGTAACCGCAGGCAGTCTGATACAGGCACCGGCAGTGCATGCCAAAAAACAGGTCAGATGGAAAATGGTTACCACATGGCCGCCGAAACTGCCGTATCTGCAGGATGCAGCCGAACTGCTGGCCAAAAAAGTGGAGATGATGAGCGAAGGCCAGTTTCAGATCAAGGTGTTTGCCGGCGGAGAGCTGGTGCCGCCGCTACAGACATTTGATGCGGTGAGAAAAGGCTCCTCGGTGCAGGCAGGGTCAGGGGTTGGGTATTACCAGGCAGGTAAAGCCCCGGCAGCCCAGTGGTTTGCCGCTGTTCCTTTTGGCCTGAATGCCGCGGGCATGGCAGCCTGGTATGAATTTGGCGGCGGGCTCAAACTGTGGGAAGAGACCTATGCCCCCTTCGGTGTTGTTCCCCGGCCCGGCGGCAGTACCGGACCACAGATGGCAGGATGGTTTAATAAAAAAATTGAAACCGTGGATGACTTCAAGGGGCTGAAGATGCGGATTCCGGGACTGGGGGGAAAGGTCATGGCCGAGATGGGATCCACCGTTATTCTCTGTCCGGCCAGTGAAATTTTCACCAACCTGGAACGGGGGGTGATCGATGCAACGGAGTGGATTGGCCCGCTGCATGACAAGCTCATGGGGTTTTACAAAGTGGCCAAGTATTATTATTATCCAGGCTGGCATGAACCTGGTCCGTTTGTTGAATTCATTTTCAACAAAAAAGCCTATGATGAACTGCCGGCTGACTTTCAGGCCATTCTGGATGCTGCCTGTGCCCAGGCCAATAACTGGACCACCCAGGGGTTCAATACTGGTAACGGTCAGGCACTTGAAGAACTCATCAATGTGCATAAGGTTGATGTGATCAGACTGTCAGATGATATTCTGGCAAAACTTAAGGGCATTTCAAAACAGGTGGTGTCAGATATTGCCGCTTCCGATCCCATGGCCGCAAAGGTGAATGAAAGCTTTCAGAAGTTCCAGAAAATCATCGGCCCCTGGGGCGAGATTTCGGAAAAGCCCTATTATCAAAGCCTTGCAGACCGCTATCCATTAAAAGGATAGGTTAATGGAAACAAAGTCTTTTTTGAAAACAATGGCCGCCGGGATCGACCGCTGCAGCGAGTGGACCGGGCGCATGGTTTCCTGGGTGGTGGTGCTTCTGGTGGCTGTTGTTTTCATCGATGTGGTCATGCGGTACACAGCAAACACCAGTTTTGTGTTTACCCAGGAACTGGAGTGGCATCTGTTCGGTTTTATTTTTCTGATGGGAGCCGGCTATACCCTGCTCTATGATCAGCATGTGCGGGTGGATGTGATTTACCAACGCCTGTCAAACAAAGGCCGGGCCTGGATCAACGTGCTGGGATGCCTCTTTTTTTTGTTTCCGGGTGTACTTTTGATTATTTATACCTCCTGGATTTTTGCCTGGGAGTCGTTTGCTTTTATGGAAGGCAGTCCTGATCCCGGCGGCATACCTTTCCGGTTTGTTATCAAGGCATGTGTTCCTTTGGGTTATGTGCTGTTTTTACTGCAGGGCATATCCATGTTTATCCGCAATCTGTATATCCTTCTGGAACCACCATCAGAGGCGAATGAAAACTAAAAGGGAAGGGCTGTAATGGGTTCTGAATACCTGGCCGGATGGATGTTTCTGGCATTGACTGTCCTGCTGATGGCCGGGTTTCCGGTCACCTTTACCCTCATCGGCACTGCCATGATTTTTGGCGGCATTGGATCTGGATGGGGATTTTTTGAACTGCTGCCCCTGCGTATCTGGGGGGCCATGAAAAATGTGGTGCTTATTGCCGTTCCTTTGTTTGTTTTCATGGGGGTGACCCTGGAAAAATCAGGTCTGGCAGAGGAACTGCTGGAAACCATGGGGTTGGTTTTCCAGCGGATCAGAGGCGGGCTGGCCATCAGCACTGTGGTGGTGGGGGCACTTCTCGGGGCTTCCACCGGTATAGTGGGCGCTACAGTGGTGACCATGGGGCTTTTGGCAGTTCCCACCATGCTGCGCCACGGGTACAGACCTGAACTTGCCACAGGAACCGTCTGTGCCTCCGGCACCCTGGGCCAGATCATTCCCCCTTCCATTGTCCTGGTGCTGCTGGCCACCATTGTGCAGATCCCGGTGGGGGACCTGTTCATGGCAGCCCTTCTTCCCGGGCTGCTGCTGGTTCTGCTCTATATGGCATATATTTTCGTGGCCGCCATTGTCAGGCCTGACATCGCCCCTACGGTGACCCTGGACGACGGTACCAGTCCCTCGGCAAAGGCACTGTGGAAAAAGACTCTGCGGGCCCTGTTTCCCCCCTTGGTTCTCATTACAGCTGTGCTGGGATCTATTTTTGCCGGGATCGCCTCTCCCACAGAAGCCGCGTCTGTAGGATGTATCGGTGCGGTTGCACTGGCAGTCTGGAACAGGCGGTTCAACCTGGATATCTTGAAGCAGGTTTCCACCACCACCACACGGCTCACCAGTATGGTTTTTATTATCCTGATCGGGGCCAATGCTTTTGGTTTGACATTCCGGGAACTCAACGGGGATGAACTTATCCGTGGTTTTCTGCTCAATATCGCCCATGACCATAACAAATGGGTGGTACTGGCAATTGTCATGGGAGTGATTTTTCTGATCGGGTTTGTGCTGGATTTTATTGAAATTATTTTTATCCATGTGCCTGTACTGGTACCGATTCTGGTTGATGATTTTGCCTTTGATCCCCTGTGGATCTGTGTGCTTTTGGCCATAAATCTGCAGGCCTCTTTCATGACTCCGCCTTTCGGGTTTTCATTGTTTTATTTAAAGGCGGTCACCCCGCCACAGGTGAAAACTGGACATATTTACCGGGGCATCATTCCCTTTGTGATATTGCAGCTGTTTGGGCTCTTTATCGTTGCCATGTGGCCTGATCTGGTCACATGGCTGCCTGGTCTGGCCTATGTGCGATAAAGAAAGGTTATTCAGCATCTGCTGGCGTGTTGAAATCCCGGATGAAGATCTCCCAGAATGCTACGAACAGCGCGGCCAGCAACGGGCCGATAACAAACCCGTTGATGTTGAACAATACAAAGCCGCCCAAAGTTGACAGCAGCACCAGGTAGTCCGGCAGTTTGGTGTCCCTGCCCACCAGGACGGGCCGCAGAAAGTTGTCCACAAGACCGATCACCCCTGCGCCGAATCCTGTGAGTACAAGGCCCTGTATCCAGCTGCCCGTTGCAAAGAGATAGACGGCCACCGGTAACCAGATCAACCCTGCTCCCACCATGGGAATCAAAGACAAAAGGGTCATGACCACCCCCCACAAAAGGGCCGCCGGGATGCCCAGAATCCAGAAGATAATGCCCCCCAGGCTGCCCTGTATCACCGCCACCACCAGGTTGCCTTTGACCGTGGCCCGGGTGACTTCGGCAAATTTGGCAAAGAGCAGGTTTTCGCGCTCATCCCCCAGGGGCAGGGCCCGTTTCAGCAGGACCACAAGATCTGACCCGTCCCTGAGCATGAAAAATGCCAGGTACAGCATCAGACCGAGGCTGACAAACCACTGGGCCGCATCCTGGCCGAACTGCACCGCATTCTGGGCGATGAACCGGCTGGCGGCAATGGCGGCCCCGGACAGCTGGGATGTAAAGGTGCCCAGATCAAGGTTGAACCGGTCCATGAGCAGCTGTACCGCTGGAAATGCCTGGCGGATCTGTTCGATGCGCTGTCCGATATTGATGTCACCGCTCTGCAGGCGCTGGTACAGGGCAGCACCTTCCTGGAAAAAGGAAGCAAGCACAAAAAGGGTGGGAATAACACCGATGGTAATGACCACCAAAAGGGTGGACAGTGCCGCCAGGGTGGGCCGGTTTTTCCACCACTTGACAAACCGCTGCTGCAGGGGATAAAACAGCAGCCCGATGACACAGGCCCAGAAAACTGCACCGTAAAACGGCTTGAGCAGGTAAAAAAATACGGCTGTCACAAGAACCAGCATGGACAGAAAAGCGCCTTGTTCCAGTTTTTTCATCAAAAATATTGTCCCATTTTGATTGTCAACAATTTGCAGGAAAGCTGTCACCCCGCAATACCCAGCCAATAGAACATACATCAGATTGGGGAAACTCGCAAATGTGAATTGTAAAATACGCTGATATTCCCAGTGTAACGGTATCTTGTTTCCTGTCACCACGGCAAGTAAAGAGCGCCTTGTCGATTCAGCGGGATCGGTATCCAGGCTG
>JAZBPL010000117.1:0-5307 GCA_036351635.1 Desulfotignum sp. | reverse complement strand
GGCGGACCGGCTGTTGTAAACACTTTTTGTAGAAGCCATGATTTTCTCCTTACCGTAAACGTGCGGGTTGATGGATTGTAACCAGGCACCAAGCAGTCCATGAGCCTCAATGGCAGAGTGTCTGAGATCAGAAACTGAAAAAAAGTCTTACAGAGCAGATACAGTGCAATATTAAAATATGGTATGATTATATAATATGATCCCGGGTCTGTCAAAAAATTTTGGAATAAACGTACGGGCCAATTAATGATGAACGGCGTATTGATCTCAAATAACCTTCACGTGGTGACCTTTCCGGACAACCTGCTGCATGAATTCGGATCAGAAGGCTGAGGGTATTGATTGAGCACGCTTTATCATGTTCTCTACATTTTCGATTGCATTAAAAACAGTCAAACGCACTTGTGGATGGCGTTTTTGAAAAACACGAAAGATCTGATCCGCAAAAGCCTGTCCGATTTGTGTGACTCCCTGAAAATCCAATACAACTTCAGTGAACCGGTCAAACCGAGAGATCAATCTTTTTGCCTGTGATCTTGATATTAAAGATTCCCCTTCATGTTCCATCAGCTTTACCGGAATAATGGTCTTGTGAAAAGAAGGGTCTTTGTCCGGATCTGAAAACTGCATGAATATGTCCCCAAGTTGTGTTGAAGATTCTTTTTTTATTTGCATGTGAACAAGTGTCCCCGGGGTATCATTTTTATCTTCCAACATGATCCCTTCTGTGTTGCCAAATCCATAGTAATGCAGTTCATGAGAATGGATGGCAAATATATCAAAAACCCGGGAGGTAAAAAAGATCCCCTCCCCACTATGGTTTTCAGGATCTGAAGTGAATTTTCCTTTGGCCAGCTCCAGAATTGATTGTCTGGAGTGGTCCAGACCTAAATCTTCTTTTATTTTTTTAAAAATACCTATGCCATTATCCATTACTGAGATCAGGACATTCAGATAATCAATTGTCAAGCGTATGAATAATTTGTCTGCCCCTGAATGATCAACCACATTGTTTACCATTTCAGTGAAACCGTATTGGCAAATGGTTTTTACATTACCCGGCAGATCTGTAAGCTTTGGGGATATATCCCGGGTCCACAAAATGTCCTCTTCCAGATCCTGATTATCATAGTCCCAGGAGTATTTGGTTTTTACCAGTTGATAATTCGGGTATCGGTTGGAACCTTTCTTTTCAAGAATTCCAGAATCAATCAGTTCTCGGATATACTTTAAGACAGTCGGCCGGCTGATTTCAAAGTATTCACAAGTTTGAGAAGTGATCAGGTTCGGATTTTTTGATACATTGGAAACAATATATTTTTTTATTGTGTTAATCACCTCTTCAGTGAATTTCATCTATTTTATTTCTCCGGGATGAAAAAGTTTAAAATAAAAATAAAAAACAAAAATGCAGGTTAAATATAAAAATAAAACCCTATTTGATAAAATTCAAGATAAAAATAAAAAATATTTTGGGATTGTGGGATTGGGTGTAGGAAATTACAAAATAACTACTGAAAGAGGAGACGTTTCTATCGGTTCGGGTAGTGCCTCATCCGTCTTGATTTTAAGGTTGGCGGAAGTGCATGAAAATCGAACCCCCGGCATATCGTTTTAAATCATTGATTTTATTATAAATTTTTTTTCATTTTCCAAGCGGGACCAAAACGGGACCAAAAGATTATTTTTTCTTGTTGAATTTATTTTTCAGTTTTTCCAATGAGTCCTGGATGGGAAGTAGCAGCAGATTTTTTTCAACCTTAGACAAGTCCTGAGCTTGTGACTTTAAAAGACACTTCACAATCTGGTCGATCAGCGCAGGTCCAAGTTCCCCCACCTTGTTGATGTCACGGCTTTGATCCACATGACCAGGGTTGAATGGGTAAATCTCATATAGTTGCACCCAGGTATTGAGGGGGAAAAAAGACTTCCCGCCTGGAATGAAAAACAAACTGAGCCGCTCCAGGCAGCCGGCGGTTTCCGGCTTGTTTTTTTTCTGGGAGGTTGTTTTTATGAACAGACATGGCTCATCTTTGGATGGGGTGTTGAGCAGAATCAGGTATTTATTACCTGTGAATCCGTTTTTGAAAACAAGGTCTTTGTGGTGAAAAATGTTCCCTCTTGTGTGCAATCAGGCGACTCCGAATATTTTGAACATCTCCCGCCGCTCCTCCATCCGGTCACTCGCTTCATCAGGGGGAAGGCTTCCGCCATGGCCGTCCACCGCCAGCATATAGTCAATCGGACAGAACAAGCCTTTTTCCTTTTTCGTTCTGTCCCATGGTTCGTTCTTGAGGTGGGTGGATTCAACCATCTGATTGGCATCCGCGTCTTTGAAAATAAATGCAAGATCTTCAAGGATCTTAAGCTCTCGGGGCGAAAACCATTGATCATCAAAAGCACGTTTCGGTTTGATTTTTTGAAACCCTTCCTTTGGCAACGGATGTATTGCCTCAGACAGATCTTTGCCCATGTTCTCAGAGAGTTCCTCAAAAAGCTGTTTTGGCACCGGCCCCATTTCCCAGGCAAAATACTGAAACCCAGTAACGGATTTGCCGGTCTGTTTGAAATGATAAAAATCGAGAAAATACAACAATTTCATCATTTTGGTTTTGCCACACTTGTTTGTGTTCCCGGCAAAATAAACGATTGCATTGATCGTTTTCTCTCTATGGTTGGTAATGATCATAATTAGATTATCGCCAGGAAATGCCGATTTGTCAAGGTACGATTATTTCACCACCTTGAGAAGTTCGGCCAGGTTTTTGCCGGATGAATCCATCAATTCCCGCTTCCTTGCAATCTGAGTTTCGCATATCTGCGGACGGAATCCAGCCGAGCATGGTCGGTGAGCACCTGCAGATCTGACAGTGCCCCGCCCATTTCATTGACAAACTGGCTGCAGGATGAATGCTTCAGCCCGGAATACATACAACTTTTTTAAAAAAATTAAAGCATGATGTTGGCCAACCACCTCTGAAACCCTTGATAATGAAGGGCGGTCTCGGTTCAACTCCCGCGTCTGATAAAACTTCCATCGGTTCACTTCTAGGGAATGAATGGGGAACTATCTTTGGTTCCTAACCTATTGGAATTATTAAATAAATTGGCGGAAGTGCATGGGAATCGAACCCACCCGGGACGGTATTAACGCCCCACATCGGATTTGAAGTCCGAGGGCCCCACCAGTGAGCCGCGCACTTCCAATGGGGTCAGAAGTTAATTATTTTACCTTTTTTCAACACCAATTTGTAACACCAAAATATCCAACTCTATTGCAACTTTATATCGATTCTAAAAAAAAGGTAAAATAATTAACTTCTGACCCCTACCTATACTGCATGCCTTTTTTTGTCAATGTCTTTTTCCAATCGCCGGTCTGGATTTGGTCTGGAATTAATCAGGTAAGTCTAGTATATACAGATATTTTATGCAACGCACTAAAGGACGGTATATATGATAAATTCACAAAGACTGGCCGAGCGGTTCACCATGCTGGCCCAGATCGATTCTGAATCCCGCCATGAAGCCCAGGTGGCAGGGGAAATTGAAAAAATTCTCACCGGGATGGGGGCGGTTGTCCGTTATGATACAGCAAAAGAAAAAACCGGGGGGGACTGCTCCAACCTGGTGGCAAAATTTGCCGGCAACCGGCAGGTGCAGCCCCTGTTTTTGTCCGGCCACATGGATACGGTGGTGCCGGGCAAAGGGGTAAAGGTTTCTTTTGCGGATGGTGTTTTCAAAAGTGACGGCACCACTATTCTGGGATCGGATGACAAGTCTGCCATTGCCATTATCCTGGAGGTGATGGATGTGGTAAAGGAAAACAACCTGCCCTGTCCGCCGGTGGAGATTATTTTTACAGTGTGCGAAGAGATCGGGCTGCTGGGTGCCAAACATTTTGACCTGTCTTTGATTGATGCAACGTTCGGGTATATTCTGGACTCCACTGACACCGAGGGTATTGTGACCCGGGCACCGGCTGCCAACAAGATTTTCATCACCATGCACGGCAGGGCCGCCCATGCCGGGGCTGCCCCGGAAAAAGGGGTGAGCGCCATTTATGCGGCAGCCAGGGCCATATCCCAACTGGCGCTGGGCCGCATCGACAGCGAGACCACCTGCAATCTGGGCATCATCACCGGGGGCATGGCCACCAATATTATTCCGGAAAAGGTGGAGATCAAAGGGGAAGCCCGGTCCCATGACCTGGAAAAGCTTAGTGATGTGACCAATAATATTGTAAAAAGATTTGAAGAAACAGCCAGGGACCTGCGGGGCGATGATACCGTGCCCCGGGCCGAGATTGTGGTGGAAAATGATTTTCCCAACACCGCCATTCCAGAGGACCATGAAGCGGTTGTGCTGGCCAGGAAAGCGGCCGGCAATCTGGGCAGAACCCTGGAGAGCAAGACCATCGGCGGCGGAGCTGATGCCAATGTTTTCTTTGGCCAGGGCATTGTGGCCGGGGTTCTGGGCACCGGCATGACCGATGTGCATACAGTGAATGAATCCATTGCCCTCAAGGATATGGAAGACGCGGCAAGCCTGGTACTGGAAATCCTTCAGGTGCATGCGGCCGGAGACAAGGCATAGATGATCCTGTACCTGGACATGGTCTCCGGCATCAGCGGGGACATGTGCCTGGGGGCCCTGGTGGACCTGGGGGTGGACCCGGCCTGGCTGGAGGCGCAGCTCTCTCCCCTGTTTGCGGGGTTCTCTCTCACAGCAGCACCGGTGTTCCGCAGCCACCTGCGGGCGGTGGACCTGACCGTGGCGGTGACAGACACAGAAACATCCAGAAGCTATGCAGATATCAAGGCCCTGATCCAGGGATCCAGCCTGTCTCCATATGTGAAAAAAAACAGCCTGGCCGCCTTTGAAAAGATTGCCAGAGCAGAAGCAGCCATTCACGGGCATGATGTGGAAAATGTGCATTTCCATGAGATCGGGGGCATCGATTCCCTGGTGGATATCCTGGGCACATTCCTGTGCATGGAAAAACTGGGCATCACAGCCGTGCATGCCTCTGCCGTGCCCCTGGGGTCCGGGTATGTGGCGTGCGCCCACGGCAGAATCCCGGTGCCGGTGCCGGCCACCCTTGCCATCCTGGAAGGAATTCCCGTGATTGGATCAGATGCTAGAACCGAAATCGTCACCCCCACCGGCGCAGCACTGGCGGTCACCCTGGCCGTCCGGTTCGGTCCTGTGCCCCCCATGCAGATAGTTAAAACCGGGTATGGTGCCGGAAAAAGAGATACCGGCGCCAGTGTGCCCAACCTGCTGCGCATGGTGCTGGGCAGACCG
>JAZBPL010000116.1:0-3919 GCA_036351635.1 Desulfotignum sp. | reverse complement strand
GGCATATGACGGCATTATCGATGAAATCATCGGGGATGCCATACTGGCTGTGTTTGGTGCACCAGAACCCCATGAAAATGACCCTGAACGGGCCATTGCCTGTGCCCTGGGTATGCAAAACTGCCTGGTCCGGCTTAATGAAGAGATCACAGCCGAAGGATACCCGGCCCTTGAAATGGGCATCGGCATCAACACAGGCAGTGTAATTGTGGGAAATATCGGATCGGAACTGCGCATGAAATACGGCATTGTCGGAGATACGGTGAACCGGGCCGCAAGGATCGAATCCAACAGCATCGGCGGCCAGGTTCTCATTGGTGAGTCCACCTGTAAAGCAGTCCATGCCCCGTTACAAACTGATCCCCCCAAAACCATGATGATGAAAGGCATGAAAAACCCCCTTGTTTTTTATCCGGTATATGCCATTGAAATGGATGGTAAAAACATTGCCCTGGATGCACCGCCCACCTCGGGTCCTTTGCTGGATATCCAGATACCTTTGCAGTGCTGGGTCATCCAGGACAAAAAACTGGGGGCTATCCCCATCGCCGGCACCACTATTTCAATGGATGAAAATAAGATCAACCTCCAGACCACAACCCCTGTTGCACCGCTGACAGATGTGAAGCTGAATTTTTCTTTCTGCCTGGAAGCCCATTGTTTTGATGATATCTATGCCAAATGCATTGCCATGGAACCTGTGGGCGCCGGCCGGGACAGTCACCTTTGTCAGCTGCATATAACCGCCATGGAAGAAAAGGACAGGGCCGTTATCAGACAATGGATGGCAGAAGTGGCTGCCTGATTGTTACCATTTTACTATGACACCGCTCATTGTTGTCCGGGGGATGCAATTCCGGCTTTTTTCATCTTGTAGCGCAGGACCCGTTCACTGATACCTAAGGATTCAGCCGCCCGGGTCTGTATCCACTCATTGTCCTTGAGTGCGGAAACCAGCATTGATTTTTCCAAATCAGCCAGACGTTCCTCCAGCAGTCCGGTGTCAGAAAGTTTTTCACGGACTGCGGACGGCAGGTCATCCCAGCGGATCACACTGCCCCGCACCAGGGTAATGAGGCGCTGGATCAGGTGCTCCAATTCCCTGACATTTCCCGGAAATGCATATTTGACCACCTGATTGAGGGCATCGGCATCAAAAGACATGGGCCGACCGGCATATTTCTTCAGAAAATGATCAATCAGTTCCGGGATATCTTCCCGGCGTTCCCGCAGGGGAGGAATGACCAGTTCCAGGACATTGAGACGGAAATACAGATCCTCCCTGAACCCACCGCGGTTTATCAGTTTTTTCAGGTCCCGGTTGGTGGCTGCCAGTACGCGGATATCAACGGGAATGTCGGTTTCACTGCCCACCCGGGTAATTTTGTTCTCCTGCAGGGTGCGGAGCAGTTTTGCCTGAAGCTGCAGCGGCAGTTCACCGATTTCATCCAGAAACAGGGTGCCTGTGTGGGCCAGTTCAAACCGTCCCTGCCGCCGGGCTACCGCGCCGGTAAACGCGCCTTTCTCATGGCCGAACAACTCGGATTCAAACAGGTTGTCCGGTATGGCCGCACAATTAACCTCAACAAAGGGATTGTCTTTCCGCGGGCTCATCAGGTGAATCAGGCGGGCAACCAGTTCTTTTCCCGTGCCGGTCTCCCCCCGGATAATGGCCGGCCAGCGGGTCGGGGCCATTCTGGCCACCAAAGACAGCAGATCCTGCATTTTTTTGCCTGACCCGACCATCACAAAGGGAAGGCGGGACTGCGCAATTTCCGCTTCCACCTGATCCGCCTCTTGACGGATTTCCAGCGCCTGTTCCACCGCTCGGATCTTATCCAGCAATTGGGCCAGGTCCACCGGTTTTTCCAGAAAATCATACGCCCCCTGTTTCATGACACGGACTGCGATATCCACGCACCCGTGGGCGGTGATCATGATAATTTTGACCAGGGGAGCAATTTTCTGCATTTGTGCGATAACCTGATCACCGCTCATCTCCGGCATGCGCTGATCCATGAGTACCAGGTGTACTGGAAACTTTTCAAACAGATCCAGGGCCTCTTTTCCACCTTCCGCCGTGAGGGTTTGAAATCCCTGCTTATCTAAAAACCCCTGCAGAATATCCCGCTGCATTTTTTCATCATCTACAATCAGTATTCTCATTCTTTTTATGATCTCCGGCCAGCGTCTTTACAGGAAAGCGAATCTGAAGCCACCGGCAGTGACACGTGAATGGAAAATGTCTTTTCCCTTGACACGGTGGTGATACTGCCGGAATGGGCTTCAATGATTTTACGGCTGATGGCCAGTCCCAACCCGCTGCCATAAGTTTTGGTGGTAAAATAGGGTTCAAAAATCATTTTTTCTGTGTCCCGGTCCATTGTGTCGCAATGGTTTTCAAAGCAGATGGTACCATATTTTCCGTTCCGGGCTGTTTGGATACGCAAAAAGCCGCCGTCAGGCTGAGCCTCCACCGCATTCTTAATGAAATTGTCGAAGGCCTGTCCCAGCAGATGGCGGTCTACGTTCCACATCAGCGTACTATCCAGATTCAGATCAATGGCGATGTTCCGGCTGCTGCAAGTCTGACGGTACGGTGCAAGCAGTGTGCTGATAAGGTCAGCGGCAGCCACCGGTTGGCATTCGCAGGTGAACGGGCGGACATATTGCTGAAGGTTGGAGATAATCGCGTTGGTGCGGCTGACCGCCTCCCGCATGCCGCCAATCAGCGCCAGGTGATCAGGCGCCAGATCGCCGGTTTCCATCTGCAGCCTCTGGAGTCCCATGCTGATGGCATTGAGAGGGTTTCGGATTTCATGGGTGATGGTGGCTGCAGCCCGTCCCAGGGCCGCCTGTTCTTTCTGACGGGCCATTTTCCGCTCAAACTGCCTGGCCTGATGAAGCTGGTGCCGCTGAACACGGTACAGCCACAGGGAGGACACACCGCCGAATAGAATCAGGATGGTCACAAAAACGACCATTTCCTTTTTCAACGTTTTAATGCGGCTGAAAAAATAATTGGCCTCAAGCCCCACGATCAGGACCCGGTCCGCCATGGTGATGCGGGTTTCTGATATGGGCCTGCCATTTTCATGGATCAATATGGTTTCCTGAAAAGAAACGCTCTGCTCCCCGGCGGGAAGAGGCCCGCCTGACTTTTCGGATCGGGCATTCACATCCCGAGTACGGGAACCGGGAAGGGGAGCAGATCCGGCGGTAAGCCGGGGAATGAACCGGACGTATTCGATGCTGTCCATGCGATTCAACAGGTCCAGCAGTGTTTCAACGGACATTTTCCGACGGATGGTTTCCGTCTCTGCCGCGGACATACCCACAATGATGCTGGACTCCCGGGATGGAAACCGGTCAGACACAAATATCATCCGAAAGATATACAGATTGGCATCTGGCAGAAAGTGCAGCCCTGTAACTGCATCGATCCATGTTTCTGGCAGCCAGTCTGTCGGGCCGGAGACTGCGGAACTACCGGTGGAGAGGATACGAATTCCGGCCAGGCCGGATTCTCCGGCAAATGCGGTGAGTTCCGGGCCGGAAAAAGCGTCAAATTCATTCAGATAATGAATAAACTGGGCACTGTTTTTCAAATAGCTGCTGATAATGGTTTCCATGCCCTCCAGGCTCATCAGAGAATTTTTGATATTCAGTTCCACCACTGCGGCCAGGATATTGGAATGGGCCAGGGAATGTTCCTTGAATGTCCTGGTGATACGGCGGGTCTGCCAGAAAAAATTTCCCAGCAGGAGCAGGATCAGTGTGGTGAAAATCACTATGCTGGATTTCCAGTTCGGATAACGGTTCATGTTATTTGCTTCCTCCACCACCGCCTCCGCCACCACCGGGACCACCACCGCCAGAACCACCGCCACCACCGGGACCACCACCGCCAGAACCACCG
>JAZBPL010000115.1:0-12835 GCA_036351635.1 Desulfotignum sp. | reverse complement strand
CATGCTGGGGATCATGCCGGACAAGACCGCCATTGACTGGAACACGGTGGTGTTCAATATGTTGACCATCAAGGGCATTTACGGCAGGGAGATGTATGAAACCTGGTACAAGATGACATCCATGATCCAGAGCGGTCTGGACATCACCCCCCTGATCACCCACAGGTTTCCTTATACACAGTTTGAAAAAGGGTTTGCTGTCATGCGGTCTGGAGAATCGGGGAAAGTTATTCTGGACTGGACCCGCACAGACTGACCATCAGAAGAGGACATTTTTTATCTGCCAGATACCCTGACCGCGCCGGCAGAAGGTGTGTTAACCATATTGATTTTATATGTTTGGAGAAAGCAAAATGAGCACAGAAAAATTGGATAACTGCCTGGAACAGGAGCTGTTATCCTTGAAGTCAGAGGGAAGGGCAAAATCACCGGAAAGGATCATTGAAGCCTTTATACCGCCCAAAGATGAAAAAGGACCCAGGTACCGCCTTGCTGGCAGTTCCCAGGAATTCATGCGGTTCAATTCCAACGCCTATCTGTCTTTGTCCAACCATCCGGAACTGATCCAGGCGGCAGATGCGGCCACCCGGGATTTCGGGGTGGGCCCCGGGGCTGTCCGTTTCATCGACGGTACATTTACCCACCATGTGCGTCTGGAAGAACGCATTGCAAGGTTTGTAAAAAAGCCGGGGGCAAAGATTTTCAATTCCGCCTATACAGCCAATTGCGGACTGGCCCTGTCGATTTCCAGCAAAAAGACCCACTGGATAGGGGATCAGCTGAACCACAACAGCATTATCCGTGCCATGCGCATCAGCAACGTGCCCAGTGCCAACAAGGGAATTTTTGCCCACAATGATATGACAGATCTGAAACGCTGCCTGGATGCAGTGGGCCCGGACATGGAACGGGTGGTGGTGGTGTTTGACGGCATCTTCAGCATGCGGGGGGATTATGCCCCCATACACGAAATTGTCGGCATCTGCAAAAGCTATGAAGACAGGTTCAAAGACGGCGTGACAACGGTGGTGGATGATTCCCACGGCATCGGCGCATTCGGGGATACCGGCCGGGGAACCCCGGAATTCTGCAATGCCTGGCCTGATGTGGTGGTGGGGACATTCGGCAAGGCTTTCGGTGTAAACGGCGGGTTCATCGCCGGCAGCCAGACCCTTGTGGAGGCGGTACGCCAGAAAGCCGACACCTATATTTACACCAATCCCCTGAGCGTGGCGGACTGCGCAGCTGCTGTCAAAGCAATCGATATCTGCGACAGCAGCCAGGGGAAAATCCTTCTGGCACACCTGAAAGAGCAGACAGCCCGGTTCCGCCAGGGACTGGACAGGCTTGGCATGGAAACCATTCCAGGACCCCACCCGGTGGTACCGCTGATGGTCAGGGATACCGCCAGAACACATGAACTTGTCACATACCTGTATGACAACGGTGTGCTGGTGGTGGGGCTGACATTCCCGGTGGTGCCCAAAGGAGATGAAACCATCCGTTTCCAGATCAATGCCTGCCATACACCCAAAGATATCGACCAGGTCCTGGCTCTTTTGGCTGAATTTGCCTGAAATTATCTGCTGTTCCGGGTTTTTTCCCAACTCCTTGAATTTGGACCAGAATCAATGTATGATAGAAAAATTGGCTTGGCCTGTACAAGGATGGCCGGGCATGATCCAAATATTATGACAAGGAGAAAAAGGAATGGAGCCTGATAAATTCCGAGAATCCAGACAGGAAATAAACCGCATGTGCAGAAATGTCTATGCCCTGATTGACAAAAAAGCCCTGGAAGAATCCAAAGAAGGGTATGAAAAGGTGCATGAACGGCTGGACATCCTCAAACCCCAGGCAGAAGGGGAGATCCAGAAGCGGTCTGTCAAGAATCTGGGGCTCAAACTCAAGAATCTGTCCACACTTATCCGCAAATTAAAACCCAAGGCCGGCGCTTCCCGAAAAGCGGGGAGTCCTGGTATTGTCTGGAATGAGGAACGGCTGGCCGAGCTTGCCACTCCTTTTCTGGAGAAGGTTTTCCAGAATATGGGAACCGATGAAGCATCTGCCGTGTGTCTGGGCACCACAGGAAAAGGTATTCGTCCCAACTACCAGATCCAGTTCAGTGACAAAAGCATAATTTCTTTCAGCGGATCCAGCCACAAACCCAGCCAGAAGCCCAATGTCGGTAAAACAAAAAACATTTCCCCGCCGTTTTCCCGGGCAGTTATCCAGAATATTCTGGCACAGAAAAATGCATAGCCTGTGAACATAATCCGATCCATGACCCGAAATATCTGGGTCATGGGTTTGTATTACCCCCCAAGCTGTTTGACCATTCTCAACTGGTTTCTATTTTTGCCCGAACAGTCAAACTCCACACAATCCATTGTACAGGTCATGAGATGGATGCCCATCCCGCCGGGTCTGATGTCATCCAGATCCCGGGGTTCCAGGGTGGCAGGGTCCCATTGGCGGCCAAAATCTTCAATGGTGATACGCAGTTTTTCCGGCACAATTTCCAGGTAAAGGTTTATTCTGCCGTCGGGCTGGTTCATGTAGCCGTGTCTGATGATATTGGCGCACGCTTCGGCAACAGCCAGAATGATATGTTCCGTGTCGTGACTGGACAGTTTGTTGCCGGCGGCGATCTGTTTAACCATCCCCCGTGCCAGCTGCAGGTATTTTGGATGGGAGGGGATGCTCAGGATAAGGTGTTCAGGGGTTATGGCTTGGTTATCTGTCATGGGCTGCCCTGTGTCTGGGCTGATCTGTATACCTGACCGGATCAGCAGATTTCTTTGCTTGTTACCCAATGTATATCCACCCTGGTCCTGTTTGTCAATTGCATCCCGCCATGGACAGTTGGACAGCTGCCGGCGGATTATCGTTGACACCCCAAAACCGCTGGGCTATGTATGCCCTATGATACGTGTTGAAAATCTAGTCAAAACCTATGGCAAAATTGTGGCCTGCAACAATCTGAACTGCCGGTTTGAAGAAAAAAAGGTGACGGTTATACTGGGAGGAAGCGGATCCGGGAAAAGCACATTGTTGCGCCAGGTAACCGGCCTTGAAAAACCGGACAGGGGATCGGTGTTCTTTGACGGCATGGACCTGACGCGTGCCACCAGAAAAACGCTGTATGAGAAAAGAAAGAAAATGGGCATGCTCTTCCAGGGATCTGCCCTGTTCAATTACCTGGATATTTATGAAAATATAGCATTTCCCCTGCGGGAACACACCAGAATCGCAGACAACGTCATTAAGAATATCGTTACCATGAAACTTGAAATGGTGGGTCTGCGGGGAACCGAGCACCTGATGCCGTCTCAGCTGTCCGGGGGGATGATGAAACGGGTGGGACTGGCCCGGGCCATTGTGATGGACCCCAAGGTGATTTTTTATGATGAGCCCACTTCAGGTCTGGATCCCATTTCCACCGGCGTGATCGGCAAATTGATCAAGGACCTGAACACCAAGCTGGGCATTACCTCGGTGGTGGTGTCCCATGATATTACGTCCAGCTTCAAAATTGCCGACAAAATCATTATCCTCTATTACGGAGACATCATTGCCCAGGGGACCGTGGCAGAAATCCAGAACAGTACTGATGAGCGGGTCGTACAGTTTATCACAGGATCCCCTGAAGGCCCCATTGCTTTTACCCGCTCTGACACCAGTTATATTGATGCGCTTTTGACCGATAATGAAAAAGCAACATAGGAAAATGCTGTGAATCTTGATATTGCCGCTGCCATCGGCCGGGCCACTCTGGCCTGGATGCAGGTTATCGGCAGAAGCGGTGTGTTTTTGTTTCTTGCTGTTTTTCAGGCCTTTCGAAGGCCGTACCGGATATCCCGGCTCATCAAGGAAATTGAATTCATCGGATCAAAATCATTTTTGATCGTGTTTGTCACGGCCCTGTTCACCGGTATGGTGCTGGGGCTCCAGGGCTTTCATACCCTGACCCAGTTCGGGGCCCAGGCCCTTTTAGGGTCTGCAGTGGCCCTTTCCATTATCCGGGAGCTGGGGCCTGTGCTGTGTGCCCTCATGGTGACCGGAAGGGCCGGGTCTGCCATAGCTGCACAGATCGGCATCATGAAGATAACTGATCAGTTCCCGGCCCTGGAGATGATGGCCATTGAGCCTGTCAAATATGTGATCAGCCCTAAAATTCTGGCCGGCATTATCTCCCTGCCCCTGTTGACCGCATTTTTTGACATTGTGGGAATTTTTGGCGGATACCTGGTGGGGGTCCAGCTGCTCGGGGTTAACCAGGGCGCATATTTCAGCAAGATGATTTCAGCGGTCACCTTTGCCGATATATATGGCGGCATGATAAAATCGTTGTGCTTTGGCCTGCTTATATCCTGGATTTCCTGCTTCATGGGGTTCAGTGCCCAGACTACAACTGAAGGGGTGAGCCGGGCCACAACCCAGACGGTGGTGCTGACATCCCTGTCCATACTGGTGGTGGATTATATCTTGACATCTTTATTGCTATAGGATGTAATATTATTCATGTACGGCAGAAAAACTGAAATTTCGGTGGGATTGTTCATGGTTTTGGGAATTGCCTGCCTGGTGTATCTTTCTGTCAACCTGGGCGGGGTTGCATTGTTCAGATCTGACACCTACACCATTGAAGCCGGTTTCAGGTCAGTGGAAGGCCTTGAACCGGGTGCTTCTGTGGAGATCGCAGGGGTGCCTGTGGGAAAGGTCAGGCAGATCCGCTTAGAAGACAATGATGCCCGGGTTTTTATGGAGATCAAAAACAGCACCCGGATCTCCGATGACACCATTGCTTCGGTGAGGACCAAAGGCATCATCGGCGACAAATTCATCAAGCTGGCTCCCGGCTGGTCTGAACAATACCTAACAGATAATGATGTGATCATGGATACGGAATCTGCCATCAGCATTGAAGAGTTGATCAACAAGTACCTGTTTGAACAATAACAGCCAATCAGACACATGGAAAATATAGTCCATGGGATTTCATATAGAAAGCACGGAAAAGAAAAATATTGCCATGATCAGGGTGGAAGGTGACGTGGACATGTTTACTTCCCCCAGCCTGCGGGATACCCTGGTGCTGTATTTTAAAAATAAAAAAGTTGCAGCTGTTGTGGTCGACCTGACCAAGGTGTCCTTTATGGACAGTTCCGGCATAGCCACCCTGGTGGAAGGGCTGCAGTGGAGCAGGAAAAAGGACCGCCCCTTTGTTCTGGCCGGATTGGGAGACACGGTATATAATGCCCTTTCCCTTACCAAACTGGATAATGTATTTACCATTCATGAAAATGCAGACAAGGCATTTGCGGCCGTAACCCGAGAAGAAATGGAAGAAGACTGATATGTATCATTTGATTGTGCGATTCCTGGCAGTGACAATTATTGTACTCTTTTTTACTGTTTCACATGCTGTGGCATCCCCGGCCCGGGACCAGCTCGAAACTACCATAAACAGCATCATAAAAATCCTGGAAGATGATACCCTTAAATCAGATGCCAATGCCGCCCTTCGAAGAGAGGCATTGCGGAAGGTGATTTTTGAGCGGTTTGATTTTGAAAAAATGTCACAGCTCAGCCTGGCCCGGCACTGGCGGGGCAGAACTCCTGCAGAGCGCCAGACTTTTGTCCGGTTGTTCTCCCGGCTTCTGGAAGACACCTATGTGGCAAAAATTGAGGCCTATAATGATGAAAAGGTGCGCTATGTAAAAGAACAGGTTAGAGATAATAAAGCCCAGATCAATACGGTTGTTGTGAGCGATACCATTGAGATACCGATTGATTACAGAATGTATGCAGCAGAAGACGGCCAGTGGTGGGTGTATGACATGGTGGTTGAAGGTGTGAGCCTGGTGGCAAATTACCGGTCCCAGTTCAGCCGGCTGCTGGAATCTGATTCTTTTGAATCTTTGATCAGGCAGTTGGAGGAGAAAATCGCTCCAAACTCCTGAATTGCTGCGGGAACACTTCAAATTTTTTCTTTTTTATCAATTTTTTCCCATCTTATCCAATCTCCGGTAAATATGAAAAGCGTCACAACCCCATGAATTTTCTTATGATTCGTTGTGCGGGGCAGGTCATGCATGGCCGTTGTTCAGGACAGGTGCCATTCCAATAACCAGGTTCTAACCATTTTCTAATATTCTGCTCATCATTTGTTAAACAAAACCTTATAAAAGATCTGTATTTTCACAGCAAGTTTAGTGAATAATCTTTTAATTACAAGGTTACCCATGTCTTCTTCCAACCTGCTTCTGGTATTGCTGATGCTCACTGCCGGCGGATATTTTCTGGGCCGCAGGCGGGCCTTTGTTCTTGCAGGTGCCAGCGGCAGAGGCCAGCAGATACTGCATTCCAGACCCACCTATTATGGTGCCCTTGCTGCGCTCTGGTGTGCCCTCCCGGCCCTGATCGTTTTTTCTTTCTGGCGGGCCTTTGAGTCCCATGTGGTCACCCAGATGGTGATTGCCAGTCTGCCTCCTGACCTGCAGAATCTGCCGGCAGACCGGCTCGGTCTCATAATAAATGACATCCGCAACATCGTTTCGGCAAATATTGTTCCCGAAGAGATCAGCCCGGCCATCCAGGCGGCAGCCGACCATTACACAAGGCTTCAGTCCATCAGCCACGCCACCCTGGCAGTGATGGTCACCTTCATTGCCATTGCAGGGATTTTATGGGTGCACAAAATAATTGCGCCGGGTCTGCGGGCACGGAACCATGTGGAAACCATGGTCAAATACCTGCTTATCGCCTGCTCCACCATCGCCATATTCACCACCATCGGCATTGTATTGTCTGTTTTGTATGAAGCCATCCGTTTTTTCAAGATTGTTCCCATACATGAATTTGTTTTTGGTCTGGACTGGAGCCCCCAGATGGCCATCCGCGCTGACCAGGTGGGCTCATCCGGGGCTTTTGGCGCCATTCCGGTTTTCATGGGTACCCTGCTCATATCAGCCATTGCCATGTGTGTGGCGGTTCCCATCGGCCTGATGTCCGCCATTTACCTGTCTGAGTATGCCAACAAACGGTTCCGGTCGGTTGCCAAGCCGCTGCTGGAGATTCTGGCCGGTATCCCCACAGTGGTGTACGGATTTTTTGCCGCCCTGGTGGTGGCCCCCATGATCCGTAATGCCGGGGTGTCCATCGGCCTGGATGTGTCCTCGGAAAGTGCACTGGCCGCAGGCCTGGTCATGGGGATCATGATCATTCCCTTTGTGTCTTCCCTTTCCGATGATGTGATCAATGCGGTTCCCCAGTCCTTGCGTGATGGTGCCCTGGGTCTTGGTTCCACACACAGTGAAACTGTACGCCTGGTTGTGCTGCCCGCAGCGCTGCCCGGTATAGTCGGTGGTGTCTTGCTTGCGGTGTCCCGGGCCATTGGCGAGACCATGATCGTGGTTATGGCAGCGGGGCTGGCTGCCAATTTAACGGCAAATCCCCTGAATACCGTTACCACGGTGACGGTCCAGATTGTTACCCTTCTGGTGGGCGACCAGGAATTTGACAGCCCCAAGACCCTTGCCGCCTTTGCCCTGGGACTGTTGCTGTTTGTCATCACTTTGATTCTGAATGTCATCGCCCTGGTGGTGGTGCGCAAGTACAGGGAGCAGTATGAATAAGCATTCCAATACCAGCCATGCCGGCTCCACCCGTATCAACACGCAGGAACAATCAGCATCCGTGCGGACAATGGATATTGTCGGCAAAGGGCTATCCAGACGCTATAAAGCGGAGAAACGGTTCCGGCTGTATGGCATATCCGCCATCATCCTTTCCATGGTTTTTTTGTCCATGCTCTTCATCAGTATCATTGCCAACGGGTATACCGCTTTCCAGCAGACTTTTGTCCAGCTGGATATTTTCCTGGATCCTGATGCCATTGATGCCCAGTCCCTGCAGGATGCCAACTATCAGGCAATGGTGAAAAATTCCCTCAGGGATATGTTTCCAGGGGTGAAAACCAGGTCTGAAAAGCGCCGGTTATATGACATGATCAGTTCCGGTGCGGCCTTTCAGCTGCAGGATTTTGTCCGGAAAAACCAGCAGATGATCGGTTCAACTATCCAGCTGTGGGTACCGGCGGATGATGATGTGGACATGCTGATTAAAGGCCATATTCCCAGGGATGTGCCTGAGGTTGAACGCAGGATCAAAGATGTTCAGATCGGCTGGATTGACAGGCTCCAGGAGCAGGGGCGGATCGAAAAACGGTTCAATACCACTTTTTTTACTGCAGGTGATTCCCGGGAACCGGAACTGGCAGGCATACTGGGGGCTGTTTCCGGATCTTTTTACACCCTCATCGTCACCCTGCTGCTGTCTTTTCCCATTGGTGTGGCCACAGCGGTTTATCTGGAGGAATTTGCCCCCAAAAACCGGTGGACTGATGTCATTGAAGTCAACATCAACAACCTGGCAGCGGTGCCTTCCATTGTCTACGGCCTGCTGGGACTTGCGGTTTTTCTCAATTTTTTCGGGCTGCCGCGATCGGTTCCCCTGGTGGGCGGGTTTGTGCTGACCCTGATGACGTTGCCCACCATCATTATTGCCAGCCGGGCCGCCTTGAAATCGGTTCCCCCTTCCATTCGGGAAGCTGCCCTGGGTGTGGGGGCCTCCAAAACCCAAATGGTGGTCCACCATGTACTGCCCCTGGCGCTGCCCGGCATGCTCACCGGCACCATCATCGGCATGGCCCAGGCCCTTGGCGAGACAGCCCCTCTTTTGATGATCGGCATGGTGGCGTTTATCGTGGACATACCAGGCGGATTTACCGATCCTTCCACCGTGCTGCCGGTACAGATTTTTCTGTGGGCGGACAGTCCGGAACGTGCTTTTCTGGAGCGGACCTCTGCCGCCATCATGGTGCTGCTGGCCTTTTTGGTCACCATGAATGCGGTGGCGGTATTTCTGCGGAAAAAATTTGAACGAAGATGGTAATTGTTTTTTAACTGTTTTTTTAACGAAAAGTTGTAAGGAGAAAGAAATGAAAAAAGTGTTGATTGCAAGTCTGGCCCTGATTCTCACCGTGGGCCTTGGCAGCGGATGGGCAGCCTCAAGGGATTATATATCCATTGTCGGGTCTTCCACCGTGTATCCGTTTGCAACGGTTGTTGCGGAAAATTTTGGGAAAACCACCGGTTTTAAAACCCCCACCATCGAATCCACCGGGTCCGGCGGGGGCCACAAACTGTTTGGCGCAGGCGTCGGGGTGGAATATCCGGATATCACCAACTCTTCCCGGCGGATCAAAAAATCGGAGTTTGAAAAAGCGGCTGCCAACGGCGTTACAGAGATCGTTGAAGTAAAAATCGGATATGACGGCATTGTTATTGCCAACTCCAAAAAAGCCCCGCTGTTTAAACTGAGCCGCAAGGATATTTTTCTGGCCCTGGCCAAGGATGTGCCCTCCGGAAACGTGGCAGGCAAAACCGTTCCCAATCCCAACAAAACCTGGAAAGATGTAAACCCCGCACTGCCGGATGTTAAAATTGAGGTTCTGGGACCGCCCCCCACCTCCGGTACCAGGGATGCATTTGTGGAGCTGGCCATGGAAGGCGGTGCCAAAAAATTCGGGTGGATTAAAGACCTGAAGGGAAAAGACAAAAAAGCCTACAAAGCCCTTTGCCATACCATCCGGGAAGACGGTGCCTATATTGAAGCCGGTGAAAACGACAACCTGATTGTCCAGAAGCTGGATGCCAACAAGGATGTGCTGGGGATTTTCGGGTTCTCTTTTCTGGACCAGAATGCGGATAAACTCCAGGGTGCACGCATTGACGGTGTTGCCCCGGAATTTGAGGCCATTGCAGACGGCAGTTATCCGGTATCCCGTCCTTTGTTTTTCTACGTGAAAAAAGCCCATGTGGGCAGCATCCCCGGCATCAAGGAGTTTCTGGCTGAGTTCACCAGTGAAAAAGCCTGGGGTGATGACGGGTATCTCACGGATAAGGGCCTGATCCCCATGCCTGAGGCGGAAAGAAAAAAGTTCAGGCAGGCGGTTGAAAACCTGACGCCGCTTTCCGCATCTGACCTGTAATCCTTTAGCTAAGCCTGTATTTTCAGCCGGTTCGGGCATGATCCCGGGCCGGCTGATTTTTTTGCGGTCCTGTTGCAAAGGATAGAGGAAAGCAGGAAGAAAAACCTGTTTTTTAGTTCAGTACTCCGCAGGTTCTGTAAAAAAACAAGAAGATGATGATCAAAGGGCCTGTATATGGTCAGTAATCCCGGCCCCGGATAATGGTAATGATCAGCCACAAGCCCAGCAGGGCGGAAATCAGATACCCGATCATGCCCAAAGCAGGGAACCCGAAAAGCAATGGTTTTACACCGGTGGTAATGATCATGGATGATCCCATGATCATGGCGCCCAGCACAATACCTAAAGTCAGGCGGTTGAAGCTGCTTTCAAGGGCCTGGTGCAGGGGGGCCAGGTTTTTGTGGTCAAACCCGATGGTGAGGTCACCATGTGCCATTTTTTTGAAGATGGTGGAAAGGGTTTCGGGCAGATGCTGCTGGAGGTTCCATATACTGGAAAGGTTATGGCGCAGCCGCTGCCACAGATACCCTTTTGAATACTGACGGGATACCAGCTTGCGCACATGGGGTTCTGCCTCGGAAATCACATCCAGTTCCGGATACAGCATCCGGGCCGTACCTTCCACGGTGATCAATGCCTTGATGACGATGGACATGTCCGGCGGCAGGCGCAGGTCATGGGATTTCAGGACCTGAACAAGGTCCTCCAGCAGCTGCCCCATGTGGATATCCTTGAGCGGCAGAGACATATAGACATCCATGATATCCATTACATCCTTTTCCAGCTGCCGTGAATCTATTGTTTCCTTAGCTGTTGCAATATTGCACAGCATCTGTGTCAGTTTTCTGCTGTCTTTGTCCACACCTGCACGGATCAAAAACAGCAGGTCGTTTTTTTCATCCGGGGTCAGCCTGCCCACCATCCCCCAGTCCATGAGGCACAGCCGGTTGTCAGAAGTGATCACCATATTTCCCGGATGCGGATCAGCATGGTAAAATCCATGGTCCAGGATCTGGAGAACAGCGGATTTCAAACCAGTGCCGGCAAGGGTTTTCCGCATTTCCTTTGGAAGATCCAGTGCCGGTGTGATTTTGGTACCTGAAACAAATGCAGTCACCAGCACCCGGGGGGTGGTATATTCGGTGAAAACTTCGGGAATGAGAATATCAGATTCCTGTTCGATTTTTGATTTGGCAATCTGGATATACCGGGCTTCCCGGGAAAAATCGATCTCCTTGAGCAGGGTGCGCCGGTTGGCTTCCACAATACCCGGCAGGTCATACACCTGCAGGGTTTCGATATTGTTGTGGCATTGCCTGGCCAGGGTTTCCAGAATATTCAGATCGGTTTCAACGGTTTTGACAATGCCCGGACGTCTGACTTTTACCGCCAGAACCCTTCCTTTGCTGCGGTGCACTGCCTTGTGCACCTGGGAAAGGGATGCCGCAGCAACAGGTTCCGGATCAAAGGAGCTGAACAGGGATGCCAGCGGGGTGTCAAATTCCTGCTCCAGTACTTTTTTTACATCTTCAAAGGAAATCGGGCCTACCGCATCCTGAAGTCTGCTCAGTTCACGGATCATGGGCAAAGGCAATATGTCCGGGCGCATGCTCAGGATCTGCCCGAGCTTGACAAAGGTGGGACCAAGTTCCTCAATGGCCAGTCTGATGCGCTGAAATACATCCATATCTGTATCTATTTTGGGGGATATGGCGTGCACCAGGTTCTTCACCGGGAGATCCAGGCGCTGGAGCAGGTCCCCGAATCCATATTTGGCCAGGATCACGGCCATATCCTTCAGCCGGCCAAAATTGGTGATGGTTTTCAATTCCATGGGCCTGTCCTGAAATGCCTGGGCTGTATCTTTATCCTTTTCCAGTCTGAAATAATGGGTATTGGGGGCATGGTTTTTTCCTGTTAATTTTTTCCTGCTGATCCATAACACGTTTAACATGGTGCTTCAACTTTTACGGCAAAAAAATACCCACGGCCGGTATTGTGGAACAATAAATGTCCGGGAAAAAATCCGGTATATTTTGGATGATTCCCGGTCAAAACCCTGAACAAAAGTTTGACCTGCGCACGGTTTTTGATTTAAGATAGGTGCAAAAAATAAAAGGAGTTTGCAGGATGTTGTATTCAGGACATTTTTCATTTGATGAGATAAGCACATCCGGCCAGGAGCGGCATGGCTATTTTACCTGTATGGTGAGAGCCGGCACCCCGGAATTGGCACTTCAAAAATTTAAACAGCGGATTCAGACCATCAGAGAGGAGATCCAGGATCCGCTTTTTAAAGATATCCAGGCAGTGTATGTGGAAGATATTGTGGAGATAGGAGACAGCCCGGATGAGGCGGTGGTGACCCGGTTTCAGTCATCTGACGGGCCCTTTCCCAAATCCAGAAGCTGTTCTTTGCCCACCTCTGATTCCAAAGAGATAAAAGCGTATCAATGGATTCCAAAATCAGATCCTGTTACTGACAAACAAAAGACTGTCCAGGAGCAGGAATACAAAGAAGCGGTGCCATTTATGCAGTTTTCCAGGTGACGGGATATTACCAGCCATGGAGAATTTTCATGCAGATCAATAGAATATTATTTTTGCAGCGATGGTAGAGATATGGATGCTTTCTGGGCCCATATTTCAGGGTCCCAGGCCCATCCGGCAATGTTGCTGCTGCCCTATGCAGTCCTGCCGGTTGTGGGGTTTCCTGTCACGCCCTTTCTGGTCCTGCTGGGCCTGAGATTCGGAACTGTGTGGGGTGTTGTCATCATG
>JAZBPL010000114.1:0-36621 GCA_036351635.1 Desulfotignum sp. | reverse complement strand
TTAAAAAAATAACAGATAATGGACATTAAAGGGATCATGGTCCATTTCAAGGACCTGTATCCTGGTGAACCCGGCTTGTTTGAGCAAAGACACGGCCCGGTCTCTTCCCCACATCATGCCAAGGCCCATGCCCCTGTCAGAAAGCCCTACAGGCATGCAGTGCATAAGGCTCACCGTGTACAGAAAAGGCCCCATGGGATGGTCCAGATTGCCGGCAGGATCACTGGCTGCATCAATATCCACCATGGAGAACATGCCACCTGGTGCCAGCATATGGCGGACGGCCTTGAGCGCTTCTAAGGGCCGGCTCTGGTCGTGGATGGCGTCAAATGCAGTGATATAATCATATGCCTGGAAAAAATCCGGATCATCCTGAACCGATGCAGCATCTTTTGACAGGAATGTGATATTTTTCAGGCCCAGCGCTGCAGCCCGGCTCCGGGCGGTTTCAATGGCAGGGGCATCATTGTCGATCCCGGTAAAGGAGGAGTCAGGAAATTGTTCCGCCATCAGGTGCAGGGCAATGCCCTGGCCGCAGCCCAGATCGCAGACCCGGATGCCCTGTTCCATGCGGGCCACAAGAGCGCCCTGATCCACTCCGGGCAGAAAATGCCGGATCAGCACCTGTCTGTGTTTTGCATGGGACAGCTGTGCCATGAATGCCTGGAACCGGGGATAGGCATGATAGGGAATGCCCTCACCTTTGGAAAAATCTTCTGTAACCCTGGCCATTGCAATCTGTGTGAGCAACGGAACCTCCTGGGTATACACCCCCATGTTGCTGCTGCCGCTTTTGCGGGTCAGCAGGGCTGCATGTTCCGGCGGCAGAAAGTACACGGCCTCTTCTGTCCCGATGTTCCGGATTTCAATAACCTGTCCTGTACACATAATGCCCAGCCATTCTTTTACATACCGCGGATGAAGCCCGGCAGCCCGGGCCAAAGCGGAACAGGATACCGGCTGGTCCATGTCCGCCATCACATCAAAAATTTTCAGTTGATACCCCAAAGCCAGCGCCAGGTTCAACGCCCCGTGATTGAGAATATCGGTTAGTCTGCTGCCGAATGCGGCCTGTTTTTTCTGATCCATTATTTTTTTGCCTCCCCTGATTTTATTGGGCTAAATTTTTCATTGCAGTAATATATCCGATCGCCCCTGAAATTCAACCTGAAATAAAATTGCAGTGCACAAGCCCTGAAATCCGGCATTAATTTCTTGCTTTTTCCATGTGTTTCAGGTAGGTTATGCCTCTTGATTTTTCCTTGGGAGAAGGGGTTTCACAATGCCGGTGGTATGTTTGAATAATGTTTCCAAGTCCTTTGGCAGCCAGAAGGTGATTGACAAACTGTGTCTGGATATTTTCAAAGGCGAATTTTTGACACTCCTGGGCCCTTCAGGGTGCGGCAAAACCACTGTTCTGCGCCTGATTGCAGGGCTTGAAACCTGTGACAGCGGCACCGTTCTCATCAATGGCCAAGACCAGACCCGGCTGCCTGCCTGCGACCGGGATGTCAATACCGTGTTTCAGAGCTATGCATTGTTTCCCCACATGAACGTTTTTAACAACATTGCCTTTGGATTAAGGCTCAAAAAAATCCCGGCCCGGCAGATCCGGGACCGGGTAATGGAAACCCTGGCACTGGTAAAGCTGGAAGGTATGGACAACCGGCCCATCAGCCGTCTGTCGGGGGGCCAGCAGCAGCGGGTGGCCATAGCCAGAGCCATTGTAAACCAGCCGTTGATCCTTCTGCTGGACGAACCCTTAAGCGCCCTGGACTACAAACTGCGCAAGCAGATGCGCCTGGATCTGCGCCATCTCCACCAAAAACTCGGCATCACCTTTGTCTTTGTTACCCATGACCAGGAAGAAGCCCTCACCCTTTCGGACCGGGTGGTGGTGATGCACAACGGGAGCATCCAGCAGACAGGCTCTCCCAAAGAGATCTATGAGACCCCGGTGAACCTTTTTGTGGCCGATTTTGTGGGGGAAAGCAATATATTCGATGCCAGGGTGACCGGCACCATGGGGCCGGACATGGAGATCCAGATCCAGGGGATTTCAAAAACTGTCCAGAACCGCAGCGGTTTCAAAAAAGACCAGGCGGTCAAGGTGCTGCTGCGGCCCGAGGACATGACTGTGGAACGTACCAAAAACCAGTGTCCTGAAGGATTTCTGCCAGGTCAGGTAAAAGAGATGATTTACAAGGGAACCACCGTGGACCTGATCATCCGCCTGGACAATGGACAGGATATTTTTGTTACAGAATTTTTTAATGAGGACGACCAGGATATTTTTTATGATGTCAACGAACGGGTTTGTATTTCCTGGATAAAAGGCTGGGAGGTGACCCTGCCCCATGAATGAGAAACAGGGATTCAAATTCTTTGCCGTTTTATTGAACATGACCTGGTTTGCCCTGTTTGTCCTGGCACCCGGCCTCATGGTGGTGGGCATCAGTTTTCTGACCCGCGACATCAGCACCTTTTTCACCTGGCCCCTTACCCTGGACCATTACCGGGAACTTGTGGATCCGGTATATGCAAAAGTCCTGGGAAATTCTCTGGTGTATTCGTTCAACACCACCCTTTTGTGCCTGGGTATCGGCTATCCATTTGCCTGGTTTCTTTCCCGGGCTCCCAGACACCGGCGCCCGCTGCTGCTCATGATGGTGATCATCCCCTTCTGGACATCCTCATTGATCAGGACTTATGCCCTGGTGATCCTGATGAAAGCCAACGGCATCATCAACACTGTTCTTTTGGCAGCAGGCCTTGTTTCAGAGCCGGTTTCCATGCTGTACACAGATGCTGCCGTGTATGTGGGACTGGTGTATTCTCTTTTGCCTTTCATGATCCTGCCTTTGTATGCTGTGCTGGAAAAAATGGACATCCGGCTGATGGAGGCGGCCAGAGACCTGGGGGCCAACAGTCTCCAGGTGTTTTTGCATGTGGTGCTGCCTTTGTCTTTACCCGGTGTCATGGCCGGGTGTATCATGGTGTTTTTACCGGCCATGGGGCTGTTTTACATCCCGGATCTCCTGGGGGGCGCCAAAACCATGCTGGTGGGAAACTTCATTAAAAACCAGTTTCTCACCGCCGGCAACTGGCCCTTTGGATCTGCTGCCAGTGTTTTTCTGTTGATGCTCATGGTGGTGATGCTGGGGGTCTATTTTTTCATATCCACCCGGTTCAACCGGAGCCAGGAATCATGAAACGCTGGATAGGCATATCCTGGGTATCGTTTGTATTTGCGTTTTTGTACGGTCCGCTGCTGGTGCTGATGGTCTTTTCCTTTAACCAGGCCCGCTACACCTCTGCATGGCAGGGCTTTTCCCTTACCTGGTATGCCAGCCTTCTGGAAAACCAGCACCTTCTGGATGCGTTTGTCAATTCTTTGACCGTGGCTTTTGTTTCCAGCCTGGCAGCAACCGCCATGGGCACCCTGGGGGCCTTTGCCGTTGCCTGGTACCGGTTTGCCGGCAAACAGCTTTTTTTCGGTCTGGTGTATTCCGTGATGATGAGCCCTGATATTGTCATGGGCATCAGCCTGCTTATGCTTTTTGTGACCGCCGGCATCCACCCCGGCTTTTTTACGCTGCTGGTTGCGCATATCACCTTTTGTCTGCCTTTTGTCATTGTGCTGGTGCATGCCCGGATCGCAGGATTTGACCCGGCGGTTGTAGATGCGGCAAGGGATCTGGGGGCCAGAGAACATGAGGTGTTTTTTAAAATCGTTTTTCCCATGATTCTGCCGGCGGTACTGGCGGGATGGCTGCTGAGCTTTACCTTGTCTCTGGATGATGTGATCATCAGTTTCTTTGTCACAGGACCGGGATTTGAAATCCTTCCCCTAAAGATCTATTCCATGGTAAAATTGGGGGTAACCCCTGAAGTCAATGCCCTGTGCACCGTTTTGTTTGTATTAACCCTGGCAGCTGTTCTGGTTGCCCATTTTTTGATAAAGGAGAGAAAAAAATGAAAAAATGGATTGTTCTTTTATGCCTGCTCCTGGTACCTGCCCTGGCCTCTGCCGGAGACAGAACCCTTTTTGTGTACAACTGGACAGAATATATGCCTGATGAAGTGCTGACCGCTTTTGAGGAAAAAACCGGCATCAATGTTGTGTACGCCACCTATGACAGCAATGAATCCATGTATGCCAAGGTAAAGCTCACCCGGGGAAAAGGATATGATGTGGTGTTTCCCTCCACCTATTTTGTTCACAAAATGCGCAAGGAAGGACTGCTCAGCCCCATTGACCACACAAGTCTTCCCAACTTCAAGCACCTGGATCCTGTGCTTCTGGACAAGCCCTATGATCCCGGCAACACCTATTCCATACCCTATGTATGGGGATCCACTGCCCTGGCCTATAACAAAGACCAGGTGGCGCCCGAAAAAATGCAGTCCTGGAAAGATCTGTGGCGGCCTGAATTTAAAAACCGCCTGGTAATGAATGATGATGTGCGGGAGGTGCTGGGGGTCGGCCTTATCATCAACGGATTTTCCGTGAACGACACTGATCCTGACCACATCCGGATGGCATATGAATCCATCCGGTCGCTCATGCCCAACATCCGGGTATTTTCAGGCGATTCCCCCAAACAGCCGCTGCTCAACCTGGAAGCCTGGGCCGGCATGGTCTGGAACGGGGAAGCCTATATGGCGGCCCAGGATTTTCCCGCCATCCAGTATGCCTACCCTGAAGAAGGGGCAATTTTCTGGGTGGATTCCATGGTGATACCCAAAGAAGCCCGGAACAAAAAAGAAGCACTGGCATTTATCGATTTTATTCTGGAACCTGAAAACGCCCTGCTGGTGTGTGAGTATATCGGATATGCCCCTGCCAACCGCACCGCAGTAAGCATGATGCCGGAAGCACTCAAAAACAATCCCACCATCTTTCCAGACCCTGAAGATGTAAAAAAAGGGGAATTCCAGACCGATGTGGGGGATGCGATCCTGGTTTATGAGCGTTACTGGGAGCGGCTCAAAACAGGATTATAAATACTATGCATCAGCTGCGCCTGAAACTTAAGGTATGGGGAACCAGCAGTTGTTCGGGCTCATAGGACATTTTTGCCTGGCGCAGCCCCCTGATTCCCAAGTCCTGCTCCCGGTTGATATATTCGCATTTATCCTGTAAAAACAGGGCGGTCTGCTGGTTGATGACCTGGGCCGCCCCTTTGAAATCAAAGTCTGATTTTTCAAACTGTACATTATAGGTAGACGTGTTCAAAGGGCTGAAAATGGAAAAAGCCGCCATCTGGTTGTCCACCATGAGGGCCAGGCCTGCAAGTCCCAGGTCCTCATAGTTGTCAAAGGCTTTTTCCATGGCCATGAATTCCGCCTCCAGGGTCTGGGAAAGCCCCCCCTGCCCGTACAGCAGATCCCGTGAAAAAACCCGGGCAGCATCCTGGTATTTCTTTGACAGCACCTGGATTTCATATGCGGGATACAGGCGCTCAAACTGTGAAATCAAATTTTTCTTCTTGTGAAGCTTGGCGCTGTTCAACTGGCACAAACTGTCAACAGTGTAGATGTATTCTGCATAATCGCGTTCCGGGGTTACAGAAAAATATTGGTCACAATCAGGATACTGGTCCAGGTAGCTGTCTGTCACCAGCCCTATACAGGGTTCCAGGCCGGTGAGCAGCAGTTCCCGGCATAGACCTGCCAGTTCCTCCGGCGGCAGTGGTTCCCCTAAAGGCATGAACGCGCACTGGTTCACCCCGTCATATATCACCAGCCGCCCCTTGTACAGCCGCCAGGTATACTGGTATGCCTCCTGCCAGCAGAAAAGATTGGCAAAATTGTATTCACAGGACATGGGCGCATATTTATCAATATAGATCTGCACCATCTGCCGGTCGGACAGGGCAAACATGCCAGCCGTTGGAAATGAGATGGTCTGATTGAGGTCAAGAGAACAGTTTTCACTCCTGGTATACATATATATTTAATCCTTTAATCTGTACGGGATATGTCCTGATAGTTCCTGAAAACCCAGATTTTCATAAAATCTGCGGGTATCTGGTTCTCCTATCAGGCCAATCCAGTCCACACCATGGTCTTTAAGACCGGTGATCAGTTTTTTTATAATTTTTTTGCCGATACCCCTGCCCCGGTATTCCTGTAAAACAGCGACATCCTGAATATAAGCATCACTTGCCAGATCCGAAAGGGCCCTTCCCATGCCGATCATCTTTTTTTCACAAAAAGCGGCCACAAACAATGCAGAATTTTCCACCACATGTTCTAAAAAATCGGGATGGTTTTCGCAGGTTTCATCCCACCACCCGGCATCCTTGTACAATGCCGTCAACGCTTTTTTTTCAGCTGTCTTGACAAAGGACAAGGTAACAGAAAATGCTGGATCATCACCCATGTTAAAATGCTTCCATCAGGGATATGAACCGCTGTTTTTCCGTGTGGCAGGGAAAATTGCGCTGTTGCAGTTTTTTAATCAGTGCCTGTGCATTGAACCGTAAAAAAGGGTTTACCAGCAGTTCCTCTTTCAGTGTGGATACCACCAGGTCAGGGTCATATTTTCTGCGATACTGCTGGATATCCTGGTTGTCAGGATCGATGGCTTCGGCTATTTCCAGTGATTCTGCCACATAATCGTGGCCGGAAAAAATTTTTGTATGGCCGGCAAGTGCTGTCAGTTTTTTCAAAGAATGGTAAAACGCTTCCAGATCTCCGGAAAAACAATTTCCCACAGTACCATTGAAAAGGGTATCTCCGGTCACCAGAAAATCATCAGCTGCAAAACACACCGACTCACGGGTGTGTCCCGGGGTGGTCAAAACTTTTAATGCCTCTGTGCCCACCTGTATTTTCTGGTTGTCTGCAAAATCCCGGCAGTCCAGAAAAACAGCCCCGGTTTTTTCCAGCAGCCGGTCATTGCCGCTGATATGATCATGGTGCAGATGGGTGTTTGTGATACATGCTATGGTAATATGTTTTTTTTGGGCAAAATCCATCATGTCTGCAACAGCACCTGCATCAATGGCTATACCCGTGTTTTCTGAAAAAACCAGGTACCCCAGATTGTCTGCACTGTATCTAAACTGCTGAATCTGCATCATCCTCCTCGTCTTCCTCATCAAAGGTTCCCATATCCACCCTGTGCGGCTTTATGCCGTCCTCAAATTTGTCCACATAGATATCATCAAGCTCATCTTCATCCACGGCTGTATCCAGAAATTCATCTTCCGGCAGATCTCCCAGGTCGTATTCTTCAAAAATCGCCCCCACGGCATCCCGCAAATTCCGCTCAAAACTTTCGGCATAATCCCCGTCCGGGTCTGCAAAAAATTCATACGCTTCATCATGTTCTTCCAAAAGATCCAGCAGTTCCGATGCAACAGCGCTCTGGTCATCCATATCCTCGCTGTATGAATCCACGATTTCAGTGAAAAGATCATACAACCCGAACGCATCTACGGCATCACTTATTGTCATCCATTTTGCCATAATACCCCCCTCCCTTAAATGCGCTTCACATTGGTCATGTGAATAATGTAATTATCATAACAATAAAACCAATTGTGTCAAATCTCAGATGTTTTTTTGGGGATGGCAATGGTGAATTCAGTAAATTCGCCTGGAATGGAATCAATATGAATAACCCCCTGGTGTTTTTTTACAGAACGCTGGGCGATGAAAAGCCCGAGGCCTGTACCCTTGTTACCCTTATCTGAATAAAACAGGGAAAACACCTCTTTGTGATATTTTCTGTCCAGACCTTTCCCGTTGTCCCGGATTTTGAACAGGGTCTGGTTCCGGGTAAAATCAACCTGTATACGGATTTTCAGATCGTTTTTTTTATTTTTTACACTGACACAGGCATCCACGGCATTTTCCAGGACTGCCAGGCAGGCGGCAAACATGACGGTCCGGTCCATGATGACCAGGACATCA
Source organism: Desulfotignum sp. (assembly GCA_036351635.1). Lineage (GTDB taxonomy): Bacteria > Desulfobacterota > Desulfobacteria > Desulfobacterales > Desulfobacteraceae > Desulfotignum. The sequence continues at coordinate 28,695 of JAZBPL010000114.1, read as the reverse complement.
GAACTGGGCCTGGGAATATCCAGCTCCAGGCCGATATCCTCCTTTTTCATCCGGGGATCCATGGTTGTGACCAGTTCCTGGATAAAATCAAACACAGAGACCGGCTCCATGGCCAGGGGGCGGTCCTTGGAATGAAACAAAATATCCAGAACCATGTGCCGGATACTGGAGATTTTTTCTTTTATAATGTCCCATCCGTCGGAGATCAGGGCAAAGCTCTGCTTTTCCAGACCGGACCTGATGAGGTAGTCACCGCCGTCCAGTCCGGTGAGCATGCCTTTGATGCCGTGGGAAATAGAAGAGATGTGCAGCCCCAAAGCTGCCAGATGGTCCTGGAGCTGGTGGATCACCGTGACATCGGTGGACATTTCCATGACATGGCTGATATGACCCCTGTCATCCAGGATGGCTGAGGTCTGGATGAAAAAATTGCGGGTGCTGCCGTCTTTGATGGTCACATCCATTTCTGTGGTATGGGACCTGCCGTCCGCAAAGGTTTTTTTTACCGGGCAGTCGTCGCAGGGGGCGGTGCGCTGCCTGTAAACCTGGTAGCAGCAGATGCCAGGGTCTTTTCCGAACTGTTCCTTGAACCGGTTATTGGATTCGACAATGTGAAAATTTTTGTCCTGGATGGTGATAAAGGAAGGGGATTCATTGAATAGCTGGATATAGCGCTTCTCCGATTCAGCCAGCCGCCTGGTTTTTTCGGCAACCAGATCTTCCAGGTTCCGGGTATATTTTTCCAGTTTCCGGCGGGTTGCAATTCTGTCGTTGGCACGCTTTAAAGCGATTTCAAGAATATCATTGTTAATGGGTTTGGTGATGAAATCCACGGCATCCATTTTCAGGCTTTCAATGGCAAGCTTCAGGTCCCCGTGGCCGGTGATCATGACCACCTCGATATCTTTGTATGCCTGTTTAATGGATTTGAGCAAAGCAATGCCGTCCATGCCCGGCATCCTGATGTCCGTGAGCACAATATCAGGCACAAGTTCATCTACAAGCGCACGCCCGGTCTTGCCGTCTGCTGCCGTGTGCACCTCATATCCGGCATCAGCAAGGGTAATGCCCAGAACCTTACGGATCCCTGCCTCATCATCAACCAGCAGGATTTTTGTTGCCATGAATCACCATCCACAATCATCAGTTAACAGATACACCTGGTTATCACCTCCTTTAAATAGTCTGGATCAGCAGATTTTTCAACATAGTATTTTGGTTCAGGGATATTCAGGTCAGGATCTGTGTTGAGCATCTTCACATAATGGGAAAACGCTTTTTGGTTCACACCGGAAAAAACGATCAGGGGAATCTCCTTATAACCGGCATGGGTTTTTAACTCTTTGTACACCAGCCCGCCGCCTTTTTCCGGCATCATCACATCCAGGATAATCAGATCCACACGCTGTTTTGACAGAAGATCCAGTCCCTGTATCCCGTTCTGTGCCAGCACCGGAACATGCCCCAGGGATTTGACCATGGTCATCAAATAAAACCGCATATCCATTTCATCTTCCATGATCAGAACCTGCCTGGACCTTTTTTCTGTATCCTGTGCCATTTGCGTTTTTTTCCGGCTATAGTTTGTCCGGCCGGTTCACACTGGCAACAGGACAGGCAGAGCGCAGCACCACCTGCTCCACCGTAGAACCGAACAGGGCATCGTCCGGGTCCAGCTCCCGTGTGTGATGTGCCATGACAATGAGATCTGCACTGGCTTCCCTGGCATATTTGAGCAGCTCCACATAGGGGACCCCTTCCCACACCGTAATCTCATAGTTATCAAAATTATCCATCAAAGACACGTAATGTTCCTGGATTTTGGTTTTGGCCTCTGCAATACGGGTTTCAATGGATTTTTGCCCCGGCGGAATGCCTGCCTGGGATACCTGGATATCAAGGGCGTGGAACAGATGCAGTTTGCACCCGATATGGCTGGCCATTTTATAGGCAAACTGGAATGCTGCCAGGGATGCTTTGGAAAAATCTGTGCCGAATATGATCTGGTTAAAATACCAGAAACAGGTCTCGCAGGGCCGGGAGATGATCAATACCGGGCATTTGGCCCGTTGGGCCACCTTCTGCATGGTGGTGCCCACAATGCCCCGGAACCGTTCGGCAGCAGTATCATCCTGCCTGGCATGGGCCCCCATGATGATGCAGTCTGCATCCATATCCCTGGCCAGGCGCAGGATCTCCGTGGAAGGAATCCCGGCTTTGGCCGCATACACTGGCGTGGTGTATTTGTCAGCCAGGTCCCGATAGGTGGTCTGCATCTCCTGTTTGATCCATTCAACATAGTCGGGGCCGAGTTCTGCCTCCTGGCCTGTGGCATAAGATTTCACCCGCTGGCTGGCACCCCGGGAGGGCTCTCCAAATACATGAAACAAGGTCAGTTCGGCGTCATATTTCTGTGCCAGTTCAAAGGCGATTTTTGCTGCTGCATCACAGGCAGGGGATGCATTTGTGGCAAAGAGTATTTTTTTAAACATAACTTACCTCCTTAAGGTACATTGAATCGGGTTAAAGCAAAAAGAAAGGTCCCAGGCAATCCCTTCCACCAGTTCAAATAATGAATAATAGGTATCATAGGTAAACATGTCCTGGCCATCCCCAAAAATCACATGTTCCAGTTTTCCCAGGGTCAGTTCATGGTTTACCAGGGTTTCCACGGAGAAAAACTTGAGCAGCATCTTTTTTTCATTCTGAATGCCTTTCAGGCTGTTGTAAATCTCCACTCTGGGGGTTCCGGGAAACCCTTTCATGGCAATGGTTTTATAAAAAACCAGTTTCTGGATATCTTCTGTTGGATATGCATTTTCCCCGGCAGCTGCAGCAATGTTCAATAGAGGCTCCAGATAATCAGACAACCTGATAAGATCTGGATATTTTTTAACCATGTTAAAAAAAGACCCCAATGTGACCCTTTTTTCAAGACAGATGGTGTTGGACAGCAGCGGCAGAATGTCTGCGGCCATTTTTTTGTCTTTTTTGTAAATCCAGCCATCCGGCATAAGGGTAATGGCATCCATCCATATCTCCTTTGGCAGTATATTTCAAGATAAAGGCAGCTGAATCCAGAATTTGGACCCTTTTCCCTCCTGGGTGGTAAAACCGATTTTGCCCTTATGTTCTTCAACGATTTTTTTGGTGGTCATGAGGCCGAATCCCGTGCCCCGGGTGCCCTTTGTGGTAATAAAATCTGTAAAAACAGTCTGCTGGATGGTTTTGTTCATGCCCATACCATTGTCCTGGACCTGGTACACAACGGTATTGTCTTTTTGCTGTACAAATATATGCACCTGCCTGGAATGTTCCGGTGCACTATTTATATCAAAGGCATCCAGGGCATTGGTGGTCAGATTAAATATACAGGTATGGATGGCACCCGGATCCATCATAACACAGAGATCTTCTTTTCCCAAAAGGGTTACTTTCAGGTCAATGCCCATCTGTTTTGCCTGAAGGCCCAGCAGGGATTTTATCTCTTTCACCGGTTGATCCGGATGGGTGGAGGCGAGGTCCAGGCGGCTGGTTTTGGCATAGTTGAGCAAATCCATAGACAGGTTGGTGATCTTGTCGATATTTTTTTTCATCATCTCCCAGCCTTTGACCAGGTATTCCCTGTTCTCGTTTTCAATACCCTGCTCAAGAATAAAAGAGGATCCCTTTAGGCCGCCTGCAATGTTTTTTATCACATGGGACATGCCGGCGATGGTCTGGCCGATGGTACTCAGGGTTTTTGATTCATCAATGGCACGATCCTTTTCTTTGATCATATGTTCCAGGTCGGTCATATAGCTGCGGATGCGTCTGTTGATGGAAATGCGGTCCACCACCTTTTTTACGGCGGTTTCTATTTCATCCGCATCAATTGGTTTGGTGATAAAATCAGCGGCCTCATACTGCAGGCTTTTTACGGCCAGATCCATGTCCCCGTGGCCGGTGATCATGATCACTTCTGTTTCAGGGCTGGCCTCCTTGATCTGTTTCAAAAGCTCAATGCCGTCAATGCCCGGCATCTTGATATCAGTGATCACAATATCCGGATGTTTTTCAATAAACAGTTTTAATCCGGCATCTCCATCTGACGCCGGCCATACCGTGAACCCTGCATGGGTCAGTGTGATGGTGAGTACCTTGCGGATGCCGGGTTCATCATCCACCAGCAGAATGTTATAGGTATGGGTATCCTGGTTCATTTGTTCTCATTTTCCCTGATATTGAACACGATGACAAAGGTGGCTCCCCCGTCCTTGTTGTTGTGAACACTGATGTCGCCGCCTGATTCCTGGATAATGCCGTAGGAGATGGACAGGCCTAGCCCTGTACCTTCTCCCACATTCTTGGTGGTAAAAAACGGTTCAAATATTTTGGCTATATTGGCTGAGGCGATGCCGGTGCCGGTGTCGCTGATCGCAACCCGGATTCTTTGCTCGTCCAGGGCCGTTGAAATACTGATCCGCCGCAGTATCTCCTGGTCGTCTCCGGCATTTTTTGCTTTGGCAACTATGGCATCCCTGGCATTGATGAGCAGGTTGATAAACACCTGTTCCAGACGGACTGGATCTGTATGAATAACCGGCAGATCTTTTGCCAGATCCCATGCAACAGCAATTTCCCGGAGTTTGAGCTGCTGGCTGAAAATGTCAAATGCCCGTTTGAGCACCTCATTGATGTGCACTTTTTCTTTTTTAAACACGGTTTTTCTGCCGAACAGCCGCATATGGCCGGTAATTTTTGCAGCCCGGTCCACATGGGATTCTATCTCCTCGGACAGGGTTTTAAGGATGGACCGGTCAATCTGTTCATCCGATTCGACTTTTCTGGCAATGAACCCGGATGCCGTTTTGATGACCGACAGCGGCTGGTTGAGTTCATGTGCTACCCCTGTGGCCATCTCCCCCAAAGTGGCCATTTTGCCTGCCTGGATCAGCTGCTGTTCGGTTTCAACAGATCTGGTTATGTCAACTGTGGTAACAATGCGTACATTACGGCCGGCAAATTCTGCCGGCCTGATCCAGATGTTCACATAGATATGGTCATCATCCTTTTTCACATGCACACACCGCTCATGGAAAGGGGTATTGATATGGATTTTCACCTGTTCATATTCCCGGAAAGAAGCAAACAAAATATCAAATGCCTTGCCTGTAAGATCGCTTTTTGCATACCCATACACAGTCTGGGCCGCATCATTGAGATCCAGAATGCACAGATTTTCCTTGTCCAGAATGAACACAGGATTGGGGATGTTCTTGAAAATGGCCTGGTATTTTTTTTCTGAAATCTGCACCTCTTCTTCCAGGCGCTTTCTGCGGCTGATGTCCAGACTCATTTCCATGGCTGCCACCACCTGGCCGTTTTCATCTTTGAGCGGTGCTGTCTTTACAAACCAGTGTGCGGTTGTACCGTCTTTGTTAATGCCTGATTCTTCGCTGAAATGGGATTTTCCGTCCTGGAACGTTTTTTCCACCGGGCAGTTACTGCACTTGGTGTCCAGACCCTTGTAGGCAGCATAGCAGTGGTCCCCGTACCTGGGGTTGAACCGCCGGACAAATTCCTGGTTGAATTCCACCAGTTCATAGTTTCTATTCTGGACCGTTATGGTACAGGGCACCTGTTCAAACAGATGCTGGTACATGTCTTTCTGCCGGTTCAGGGCCATCTGTTTTTCATGTATTTTTTCACCCATTTCATTGATAGCGCATGAAAGCTGCTCGATTTCATCTGCCCAGAGTCTGTGGGGTTCTGTTTCACTGAAATCCCCGTCAGCAATCCGCTTTGTGTTTTCAACCAGATGGGTGATGGGCCGTGTCACCAGAAACAAGATAACAACACAAATGGTCACAGCCAGGGTAAGAAAAAGGAAAACAGCACTCCAGGCGGACATTTTCTTGGCAGACGCAATCTTTTCCCGGATATTTTCCAAAGATACGATAACATCCATAGATCCCAGTTTAACCACATCTGACGGATGGTAGTGGCAGTCTGACGTGGCACAGGAGTCGGCATTTTTTACCGGATTGATCAGCCCCAGCAGCAGCTCACCGTTGTCAGACTCAAAAATGCGCACCCGGTCCTGGATACGGGTTTTCATGACCGGCGGGTCAGTATTGTGACAGATAGCACAGGAAGCATGGTCTTTGCTTCTCTTTTGACCAAGCTCTTCCGGGTTATTGGAAAACCGGATCTGCCCCTGGCAGTTGAATACCCGTATTTCCTTGATATCATTATATTCCGCCATGGAATTGAGGATATCCTGCATGCCCTGGGTGGGGTTGTGCAGCATGGCAAACCAGGTGAGTTTCAATACCGAGTTGCAGAATTTGTCCACCTGGGATACGGCAGTATCAAGGAGCTGTTTTTCCCGATATCTGCTGCTGTAGTGGGTCCAGATAAAAATGGAAGAAAAAAGAACAATACCCACCGGTATAAGCAGTTTAAAGGCAAGCCCCCTGTTAAATATCCTTCTTTTTTCCATGTAATTCCATTAGGTTACGTTCATTTGTTAAGCACCTGCCTGACTTTTTCCAGGACATCATCTGCATTAAAGGGCTTGGCAAAGAATCCTTCTGCCTTGGGTATGGAATGTTTGCGGCCGGAAAGACCGGATATGACAATCACCGGGGTGGTAAACCCTTTTTTGGATATTTTCCGGAAAAACCGGGGTCCCCATTCTTCGGGCATTTCCAAATCCAGGGTGATCAGGTCAGGCTTCTGGGTTAAAAACACATCCATGGCCTGTTTGCCATCATCTGCTATACAGGTCTCATACCCGTTGTCCGTAAACAAGGCATCCAGATACCGGGTAATAGCAGGATCATCATCCACGATCATAATTTTTTTTGTCATGGTCCCTCCTTATTCATTGATGTGGCATTCACCACATAGAACAGGTCCTTTTCCCCTGTCAAAGTGGCAGTCTCTGCACAGGTTATGATAGGCCGCTTCCAGGGGCATTTTGTTGTCAGGGACAGATGTGAGGCTGTGGCAGTCGGAACAGTAATAGTCCTCGCTGCTTTCGCCGGGCACCAGTTCGCCGTCTTCATACACATGGTGACAGATGCTGCAGTCATCATCCAGGTCCATGATATGGTCATCATGGCTGAACACAGCCCCCGGCCTTCGGGGAGATTCAAATGCCCATGTGTCCAGCCGTTCCACATATTGGTCCTCCTGGGCAAAAACAACCATCCACCCTGCGGCAGACATCAGCACCAGGGCAGTTGCACATATGGTCCACTTTTTCATTTTATTTCCCCGGTGTATAAATTTTCTTTTCCATGGTTTCATAAATCAGATCTCCCAGGAATTTAATCTCCATTTTAAGGTCATAGTGGTGGATAATATCCTCCAGTCCGCTGTGGCAGTTGTGGCAGGGGGCGATGAGTACCTCGGCGCCTGTAGCGGCCAGCTGTTCCGCCTTGTTTCTGTTGTTCACCATACGCTCGTTTTTGTAGGGAGGACCGCAGTTGATGACCCCGCCCCCGGCACCGCAGCAAAAGTTGTGCTCCCGGTTGGGCACCATGTCCACAAAATCCTCGCACACCATGTTCACCACTTCCCTGGCCTTGTCATGCAGCCCCCTGCCCCTGGACACATTGCAGGGGTCGTGCAGGGTGACTTTTTTCTTGTATTTTTCCTTGATGGTTATTCTGCCTTCCGTGAGCAGTTCATGGTAGAAGGCCAGGGCATGGACCACTTCAAAAGGCGGCATGACCCAGGAATTCCAGCGGTTGCCCATGTCATACACCGACCGGAATGCATGGCCGCATTCCCCCATGACAATGCGCTTGACCCGCAGCTTTGCCGCGGTTTCAAAAAAAGCCCGGGCAATCCTGCCGGAAATTTCATTGTCTCCGGTGTACATGGCCATGTTGCTGTTGTCCCATCCCGGGGTGGCGGGCATGGTCCAGTCTATCCCGGCTGCGTGCATCATGGCGGCGGCCTGGTAAATAAGGCCTGCCTGGAACTTGGGTTCCGGTGCAATCACCGAGTACATGATATCCGCCCCCACCTTGTCCAGAGGGATCTGCAGGTCTTCAAACTCCTCTCTGGCATCTTCCTCCTGCCACTGCAGGGTGTCGATCCATTCATCATCTTTGACCCACATCTGGTTCAGGGTAACGGAATGCGAATTCACCGTATCCTGGATATACTGGGGGGTGATTTCCAGTTTGTGGCAGATGCGGCGCACCAGCAGCATCATATAGGCGATATCAATGCCGAAGGGGCAGTACATGGCGCAGCGTTTGCACACATTACATTCCAGATGGGATATGCGCACCGCCTCCCGCAAAAAATCCTTGGACACGTTTCCCTTTTTTGCCAGCATCTCCCAGATGGTGTTTTTCACCTTGGCTGCCGGCATAAACTGCGGATCACGGTCATTGGACAAAAAATAGCTGCAGGCATCAGCACACAGGCCGCAGCTCATGCAGGTTTCCACATAGGCCTTGAACCTGGGTCCGGTTTCTTTTTCCAGCACCTGGTTGATGGTATTTCTGATCCGCTCCGGAGTCAGTCTTTTCAGACCTGCTTCAATGGCAGGATCTGTGGCTTTTTCTTTTTTGGGATCTGCTGTTTCTCTTGATTTTTCTGTCATGGTATTATCCTGTGTCTGCATTGGTGTTTCCTCCTACCAGTCCCGGGCATGTCTGACATGACCGAATTCAGATCCCATATATGCCCGGGTCAAAGGTGCTGTGAGCATATGGGAAAGCCGGGAAAACGGAATAATGATCAGCATCAGCTCCCCGGACAAAACATGGGCCACTGCCATCCACCTGTAGGCAAACCACTGGTGATAGGCCAGAAATCCTGTGATAAAAGGCAGGGCCACTATGGCAATCATCAGGTAATCGCTGGTTCTGGTCAGATATGCCACCTCGGGCACCATCAGCCTGCGTACCACAAAAAAGAGCAAAGCTGCAATCACCACCAGGGTCAGCCAGTCTGCCAGGCTGTCGTTGAGTGCCGGCCAGGAGATCTGAAACGCCTCATTGATCAGAACAATATGGGATGCCAGAAACAACGGGACCACAAACAAAAGGATGTGAAATATATAAGAAATACCGTAATATACAGGCCGCAGCCGGGTGCTTTTGGGAAAAAAAGGCACCAGCCAGGCCCCTATGGACCGCAGGCTGTGTTGAAAAGTCATATATGAAAAAATATAGGGCTCTTTCTGCCGTACAGACTGAACAATGCCGATGAATTTAAATAACAGGCCTCCCACAAAAATAATGGCTGATATCCAGACCATGGGTCCCATGATAAAGGCGATAAAACTGTTCATTGCATACTCCTTTGAAAAATTTTTTCTTCTGATACCAGGATATTTTTACACGCGGAAGATCTGCCGTTTATACACCCCGTTTTCAATGGCCTTGAGCATCACCTGTGATCCGTCCGAACTGATGACAGGATCCGCTATAAAGCGGAAACCGGAAGCTGTCACCCGGTTGTTGACCAACAGTTGGCAGGTGCCGTTTTTTTCCATAATCACTGCCACCACACTGCCGTCTTTGCTGATGCTGGGAATAAAAACTTTGTCCGCCCCCATCTGCCAGGGGGTCTGGTTGACCGCCAGGTCCCATACGCCCTTGTTTTTATACACCGCTGCCAGGCAGGACCCGTCCTGTGAAAAATGGATATCAGACACCATGGTATCCCAGGACTGCTGCCACACCCTGTCATTCACCGCCACGGTCCAGCGGCCGTAAGGGGTGGACACAATGGCGGCAATATCACCCCCTGCCGGGGAAACCGCAATATGCCACAACTGGTCATAGGCAGTGGCCCAGAAAGGGGCGTCGTTTTTATACAACTGCCATTTCCCATTGATGCGCACCGGTGCCACAAGGGTTTTCTCATCAAGAAATACAGGCTTCCAGGCTGATTCAAACCGGTTGTCCCAGATGGTATCAGTCTGAAAAATGGTATAGGTCTCTCTGTCCACACGCACGGTACAGGCAATATTTTGCGCACCAGCATCAAAACTGATATCCCAGGCATTCAAAAATCTTGGGCCTTGTGCCTCACCGTTGCGGGCAACACAGAAAATCCCTTTTTTAAAGGCATCCACATCTGCTGCAGCCATGGATTCCATCTGGACCACGGCCGCGGATGTTCCATTGGGGGCCATCACCGAACCACTCAAATTTTCATACCGGTTCTCCCAGGGAACATCATTTACAATGACCCCGTATTCAGAATCGGTCTGAAATGCAGCCCCGAGAAAATCACCTTCCGGGCTGACCTTCATATCCCAGATAAAATCAGACCAGTTGGACCATTGTGTGCCGTTCACATTCATGGTCCATTCTTCGTCCTTGGCCACGAATGCGGCAAATGCATTGTCTGAAAAAGGGGTAAGGCACCATACCTTTTCATATTCATCTTCCCAGATCTCCCCGTTCACACAGACATTAAAAGCCATTTCATCCAGGTTCACAATGGCTGCAATGCGCTCCCCATCTCTGCTCACCTGGGGAGACTGAACCCAGTTAAAGCGCGATTCCCATTCTTTAACCGAAATTTCTTTCAATTCTGTGTGCCAGTCCCATGATGTTTTTTCTTCCATATTTCTCTCCGCATTCTTACATGGTTTTGTATGCTTGCGCTCTTTTATGGTTATTGTATTCTATATTCAGGGTGTTTTATAACAGGTCAGTTCATCAATAATGGTATCCAGAGACGCTACGGTCAAGGGTTTTTCAATGAATCTGTCAATACCGGCTTTTTGGATTTCACAATGCAGATCATCACTGATCAGGGTGGCCATAAGTACCCGAAACACCCCGGAACAGTGTTTTTCCACCTGATTTAAAAACTGAATGCCATCCATATCCGGCAGAAAATAATCACATACCACCACATCAATTTTTTGGTATTTCAAGGAATTGAGCCCTTCTTCTCCTGATTTGAATATCAGAAAATGTGTGTGGCCATTGTCAAAAAAAAGTTTTAAAGAATCCCTGACAAGCGGATCATTATCCACAAACATGATCTGGGGTGATGAAGCCCTGGGTTTTTTCATACGGCCTTTGCAAACCCCGCTGTAAATAAAAATTGACACCTGCTCTCTACTCTAATGCATACAGCAGAAACCATGCCAAACAAAGGCTGCAAAAAAAATACCTGTAAAAACAGGCAGTTATTTTGTAATCCCAGACAAAGGCCAGGAAGGTTTAAGGATTATTCAAAAAGCCTTTTTTGAACCATTGCAAACATTCGCAAATTTTCTAATCCACAGGATGGGACCAGAGGGTTATGCCGTTTTTTCAGTCTTTTTCCACTTTGCCTGATAATCAGACAATGCAAGATAAAATCCGCCCACTGCCAGTTGTGCGCAATGCTCGTGATCTTCGGGCAGGGTTTTGAGAAAATCCTTCACATGATCCGGCGTAATTTCCCAGGCCTGGTCAATGGTTTTGCCCCGGGCAAGGGCCACCACCGTATTGCAGCAGGCAGTGGTGTTCAAACATCCCTGGGTGGTGAATGAAATATGTGCCAGCCTGTGGTCCGTAACTTTAATAAAAAAAGCCACAACATCGCCACAGTCACCTACCCGTTTGCCATATCCGTCCGGAAGGTGAAGCACCTCTTTATTTGCTGTTTCAAACGCCATTTCCAGGTATTGGGCAGAATGGCGGTTCCAAAAATCCATGTCAGTCATATTTCATTCTCCATCTGATGTTCACCTTGCTGGTTTTCCGAATAAGTGCAAGAAGCATGCTATTTTTTTTGGCTGAAAAATTCAATCCAGCCAGGCCATATATTTCAACCATTTATACAACCATTGCAAAGTAGAGGTCAACCAGTGAACAAAAAATAGATATGTTATGGGACTGGAAATAGAAGCGCACGTTACTATAGCAAATATTCAGGCCTGACAGCCATGCCTTGATTTTCTGATCTCCTGGTACTATCATGCCCGCATGTGAATACATTCCATTGGCCCCTATCCAGGAGATAGCAAAAAAGATAATCAATGGCTGCGCAGTATGACATCACAGTAATTGGCGGCGGTATTGTGGGCGTCTCAACCGCACTGGCACTCAAAAAACAATTTACAGATGCCGCCATCCTGCTGCTGGAAAAAGAGGACCGTTTTGCGGCCCACCAGACCGGCCACAACTCCGGGGTAATCCATGCCGGTGTGTATTACCAGCCCGGAAGCCTCAAGGCGGATTTCTGCCGCCGGGGATCCCGGGCCACCATTGATTTCTGCAAAGAACACAATATTCCTTTTACACAATGCGGCAAGCTGCTGGTTGCCACCAATGCCGTGGAAATTAAACGGATGAAGGCCCTGGAACAGCGCTGTATCAGAAACAAAATCCAGGTGCACCGTATTGACCGGCAGGAGCTGGGCGGACTGGAACCCCATATTCAGGGGCTTGGTGCACTTGTGGTGCCGTCCACTGCTATCTGTAATTTTATGAAAATCACACAGAAAATGGCGGTCCTGTTCCAGGCATTAGGGGGAGAAATCCAGACCGGACAGGCTGTGATCAATGTGAGAGAATTTTCTGACCAGGTGGTTCTGCACACCCGGCACCGGACTTTTTACACCAGGTATGTGATAGCCTGCGGCGGTCTCATGGCTGACCGTCTGGCAAGAATGATGCATATTCCCATTGATTTTGCCATTATCCCTTTCCGCGGGGAATATTTTCGTCTCCCCACCCGCCTGTCACGCATTGTCTCCCATCTCATCTATCCCATACCTGACCCGGACCTGCCTTTTCTCGGGGTGCACCTGACCCCCATGATTGACGGCAGCATCACCGTGGGTCCCAACGCAGTACTGGGCTTCAAGCGTGAAGGGTATGGAAGTATGAACATGGATCCCGCAGATATAGCAGAAATGGTTTGTTTTCCCGGTTTCTGGAAAGTCATGGTAAAAAACCTTGAATCAGGCATCAAAGAACAGATGGATTCTTTCTGGAAACCCGGGTATCTGAAGCGGATCCGCAGATATTGTCCGTCGTTGACCCTGGAGGACCTTCTGCCCTGGCCTGCCGGCATCAGGGCACAGGCTGTCATGAAGGACGGCAGTTTGGTGCATGATTTTCTGTTTGCCAGAAGCCCGCGGTCTCTGCATGTATGCAATGCCCCGTCTCCGGCTGCCACATCCGCCATTCCCATCGGCCAGTATCTGCGGGACCAGGCCATTGATATCTTTAACCTGAACCACTGAACTGTCTCACCGGACCATTGACAAACCCTATATCTGCAAATAAATTCGAAAAATGCGTAACACCTGAAACCATATACCTGTCAAACAAAAGAGTCACCATCACGAAAGTGATGGTCCCATGGTCCAGGTGCTGGACGGTGAGGCCCAGATTCATGTAAGAGACAAAGATCTCACTGCGAAAGCCGGAGAGGTGGTGGTCATGCCTGCAAATGTCCCATTCCGTGGCTGCTGATTCCGGGTTCAAGATGCTTTTGACCGTTGTGAAGCAGCCCGTGGGGATTCAGGTGGGCTAATTTTTTTTGTTCAATTTCTTCCAGCGGTAGCGGAAGGTGTGATGATTCATGTGCAAAAGCCGTGCTGCCTGGCTCTCATTGCCTCCGGTCTGGGCCAGGGCCTTTGACATATAAGAATGTTCCATGTCTGACAAAATTTCCCCCAGAAGCACGCCTTTATCAGGTATGGTGACCGCATGTCCAGATCGTTCAGGACTGTTTTCCAGGCCCCTTTGTAACAAATGGACGGGAGTTTGCCTGTCGGCAGTGTCCGGTATCAACCCAAGCTCCGGTGTATCCACCAAATCATTTTTTGCCACCAGCACGGCCCGCTCCACAATATTTTTCAGCTCCCTGACATTGCCGGTAAAGGTGTGAGATACCAGGCGCTGCCTGGCATTTTTTGTAAATCCTGTCAAGGATTTGCCGAATTTTTCATTGAACTGCAGCAGAAAATACTTGGCCAGGGGCAGAATATCATCAGGCCGTTCGTTCAAAGAAGGAATATTGGCCGTCACGACACAGAGCCGGAAATACAGATCGTTTCTGAACCTGCCAGCTGCCACCAGATCATCCAGATTCTTGTTGGTGGCAGACACCACCCGGGTGGATACCCTGTAGGTACGGGTACCCCCCACCTTGTAAAATTCACCGTTTTCCAGGAACCTGAGCAGCTTGGCCTGGCCGGCCGGGCTCAGGTCTGCCACCTCATCCAGAAACAGGGTGCCCTTGTGGGCTTCTTCGATAAACCCTTTTTTTCCCTGGTGTCTGGCCCCGGAAAACGCACCGGCCTCATACCCGAACAGCTCTGATTCCAGCAGGTCTTCCGGAAAGGCGGAGCAGTTCACCGCCACAAACGGCCCCTGGAACACCGGACTTCTGGCATGGATGGCTTTGGCAATGAGCTCCTTGCCTGTCCCGGTCTCTCCGAGAATCATGATGGGGGTATCGGGACTGCTGGACACCATATTGATAAAATCCATGATATCCGCGATATTTTTGCTCTCCCCGATAAAACACGGTTCATTTTCCCGGAGAAATTTTTCCTGAAGCAGTTGGACCTCCTTGACCAGGGCAATGGAGGAAACCGCCTTCTGGATAGTCAGTTCCAGCAGGTCAGGGTTGATGGGTTTGAGTATAAAATCAAACGCCCCCAGTTTCATGGACTGGATCACCATCTGGATATCTTCAAACGCCGTAATCATGATGACGGGCAATCCAGGATGCTGTGCCTTGACAATTCCCAAGGCTTCGATGCCGCTCATACCGGGCAGGCCGATATCCATGAGGACAAGGTCCGGCACCTTGTCTGCCAGGGCTGCAACAAACCCTTCCGCATCCTTGTACAGGGCCAGATTATAGGTGTCTGCCAGCACCATATCCAGGCCATCCCGGATGGTTTGCTCATCATCCACAATGGCAATACTATACCGGATCACCCCTTGCTGTCCTCTTTTGTTTTCAAAGGCAGTTCAATGGTGAACTGGGTCCCTTTATTTTCAGTGGAATTGAGCTTGAGCACCCCGCCATGGTCAAGGATGATACGGTGACAGATGCTCAACCCGATGCCGGATGAATTGGATTTGGTGGTATAAAATGGATCAAACACTTTGCCCTGCCGTGATATGGGGATTCCCGGGCCTGTATCTTTGATCTGAATGATAACATGGTCAGAGGTGCTTGTGGTGGATAACTGAATCTGCTTTTCCCCGGGAAAATTTTTCATGGCTTCTGCTGCATTGGTGATCAGATTAAGGATCACCTGTTCAATGAGGTGGGGTTCCACAAAACATTCCGGGATATCAGGATCCAGAAGTTTTGCAAACTGTATCCCGCTTTTGCGCAGGGTTACTGCGGTGAGTTTGGTAACCTCATCAATATAG
The DNA here is from genome assembly GCA_036351635.1 of Desulfotignum sp. Taxonomy (GTDB): domain Bacteria; phylum Desulfobacterota; class Desulfobacteria; order Desulfobacterales; family Desulfobacteraceae; genus Desulfotignum. Next base: position 13,330 of record JAZBPL010000114.1, on the reverse strand, counting down.
GTATTGATGTTGGCAAAAACAAACCTGGGCTGGCCCGGTTTTGAAAAATCCATGACCCGTTTTATTATGGATTCAATCTTGTCCGAAGCCAGTTCTATCTTGTCAATAATGGACACCACTTTTGTGATATCCCCCATTTGATTGTAAATCTTTTTTAAGGCTTTGAGATAAATATAGATGCCGGACAATGGGTTGCGTATTTCATGGGCGATGCCGGCGGTTACCCGCCCTAAGGAAGTCATCTTGTCCTGAATCCGCAAAAAATTTTCCACTTCCTTGGAATCGGTTATGTCCATGATGTTTGTGAGCACAGACTGCACCCCCAGATAATCGACCATGGTGGCGGAAATCAAAGCCCATCTCACTTCAGAGACAGCCTGATCCGACCCTTTGGGATAATACCTGAAATCTTCTTCCATACGCTGAACCTGCCCTGCCAGAAGGGCCTGGTATTTTTGTCTGATCCGTTTTCTGTCCCCTGCATACACATGGGAGAATTGCGGCGGATTGAATACATGGGTCATCAAAGAATGCACTTTGCGCAAACCGGGTTTCTGATAGACAATTTCGTGGTTCTGGATAATGGAAATATAATTGAGGGAATTTTCAATCAGGGTCTTGAACCGGGCCCGGCTTTTTCGGGTGGCCAGTTCCGCTTTTTTCTGTTTTTCCTCAAGGTCCAGGCGGTACAGTGCTGCTGCAATGTCATCAGCCATTTCCTTGACAATGTGTTTTTCCGTCAGATCAGCTGCCAGATGTTTGGGAATGGATAACACCATGAATCCAAAGTTGCGCTGGTCATGGACAAGGCTTGCGGCCAGCCCGCCACGGTCTGCATACCCGTGGGCAAGCAGGCAGCGGGAGCATTCTTTTACCGGATCAAGAACGGCAAACACCTGCTCCGAAGCCAGGGTTTTTTTGATACATCTTGTAAATGTCTGCTCCAGGATCTGGCTGCGTACAGCCGCGAACCGGTCGGTGAACCCGGAATCTGCCACCAGAAAAACCTTGCTTTTTTCGTCCATAAGGCCGATCCAGGCATTGTAGTATCCCCGTTTGCCCACCAGAATATCACAGATCCCCTGGACGAGCCTGCCTTTATCCCGCTGGCTGATCAGCAGCCGGCCCACATCCCGGATGGTGGTGAGCACCAGGTTCAACCGTTCACTTTTTTCCAGTCTGGCATCTTTCTGCACGCAGGACCCCGCTTTAGAAAATCAATTTCCCGTTGTTCATGCCATGCATATGATTTTTTGGCCGAAATGACAAGAAAAAAAGCCGGGATTCATATCTTGTACTGGGATATGGGCAGACTGACTGTAAAATGGCTTCCCTGGCCTTCCTGTGAGGCCACCTGTATAGTGCCGTTGTGGGATTCCACAATACTTTTTACAATGGCAAGCCCCAGTCCGGTACCATTGATATACCGGGTTTTCTCATTCTTGACCCGGAAAAACCGGTCAAATATCTGGGCGCTGTATTCTTCGGGAATCCCAAGTCCTGTGTCTGCCACATGGATATTGACGAAATCATCATTTTTATCGCACCATACGGTTATTTTTCCACTGGAAGGGGTGTACCGGATAGCATTGGATATGAGGTTGGCCAGCACCTCTTCAATATTGGTACGGTTGCCCATGACAATCATCTCATCCGAACAGGATTTTTTGCTCAGGTGGATGGATTTGGCATCGGCCTGTCCCCTGTAGAACTGCACCTGTTCAGCAATCAGGCTGTTCAGATTGAGTTCTTCACGCTCCTGGTTGATGAGTCCGGACTCTATTTTGGACAAATCAAGCAGTTCTGCGGCCAGATCTGCAAGGGAGGTGATTTTATCAGCACTCCTGGACAGGATCTCTGTCTGTTTTTTGGTCAGGTCCCCTGCCAGGCCGTCCAGGACTACCTTGAGCTGCATGAGAATGGAGTTAAGGGGGCTTTTAATTTCATGGGCCACCATGGAAACAAAATCTGATTTGAGCTGGTCCATTTTTTTCAAGGTGGTGATATCATGAAACACCGTCACCGCCCCCAGGTTCCGGTTGAGCCGATCCCGAAAAGGGATGCAGCGGATACCTATGATCCGTTCTTCCTGATCGTCTTCATCTGTCAGGGTGATTTCATCGGTGATTTCAGAAAACTGGTCCCCGGACTGTGCAATGGCCTGGTCAATCATTTCCAAAACCCGCTGGTGGTCCACAACATCCCTGACATCCTGGCCGATGGCAGACCGTCTGGCTGATCCGATCATTTGTAAAAAAGCCGGGTTGGCCAGAACAATGCGTTTCTGGTGGTCTGTTGTCAAAACCCCTTCTTTCAGGGTATTTACCATGACCCGCATGCGTGATTTCTCACTGGAGATATCCTGAAGGGTCCGGATAAATTCAATGGCTTTGGATATGACCATCCGCAGTTCCTGGGGGGAAAAGGGTTTTGATAAAAAATCAAACGCCCCTTTTTTCATGGTTTCAATGGAATGCTCCAGGGTGGCATATCCGGTGATGACAATAATCACGGTATCCGGGTGACGGGCCTTGATCCCGGTCAACACATCCATGCCGGACATGCCCGGCATCATAAGATCCAGCAGTACAATATCAAAATGGGTCTCATCGATCATCTTCAGACCCTTTATGCCGTTGTCGGCCATGGCCACATCACAGCCTTCCTGGCTGAGCAGGCGTTGGCAGGCTTTCCGGATCCGTTCTTCATCATCCACCACCAGGACCCTGGGCTTAAAAAAGATATCCTGGTCATTGTGCTGCAGGGCAGAACCATTGGCTGTGCTTTTTTCATCACTGCTAGTTAATTCAGACATATCAGCAAGTTTCCTGTTATCATGTAAAACCCGTTGCCGGGTGTGTTTTTTTATTCCATTACAGATGGATCACAAAAATGTGGCCCATCTTCAGCGGGCAGGTACAAAGGAAATTCAATGATGAATGTGGTCCCCTTGGTGCCGGTTTCTTTGACCGAAATTCTGCCGCCGTGTTCTTCAATGATACCGTAAACGATGCTCAACCCAAGACCTGTGCTTTTTCCCACCTCTTTGGTGGTGAAGAACGGATCAAAAATTTTGGACAGATTTTCCCTGGGAATACCCTCTCCTGTGTCTTTCACTTCCAGAAATACCTTTTTATGGGGTTTGTCCTTGTAGGTGTGCAAGGTGATTTTGCCTGTGCCATGCATGGCATCTGCCGCATTCATTACCAGATTGATGATCACCTGGTTCAGTTTGTTTGTATCGGCATTGATGAGCATCATCTCTTCGGACAGATACCGCCGGATCTCAATGTTGCGGAACTTTTTCTGGTCTCGGATCAGCTTAAGGCTCTGTTCCACAATTTCATTGATCTGGATAATGCGCTTGTTGGAGTCGGTACTCCGGCTGTAAACCAGAAGGCTTTTAACAATATTTTTGCACCGGTTGGCATCCTCCACAATATAGGTGAGGTCTTCTTTTGCATCTGCATCCAGATCGGACCGTTCCAGCAGCAGACTGGCATAAAACAACACCCCGGTCAACGGGTTGTTGATTTCATGGGCCACCCCGGCAGCCAGCTGTCCCAGGGATGCCATTTTTTCCGACTGGGCCAGCTGTTTCTGGGTCATTTTGAGCTCTTTTTCAACCTTGATCTTATCCTTGAGATCATTGTAGATGGCCATGGTGGCGGATTCATTGCCGTGTTCATCATAAATAATGGCTGCGGACATCTCCACCTGAATCTCTTCGCCCTTGGCATTGACTATGGTTGTTCTGGGTATGATCAGTTTGCCCCTGCCACCGATTTTCTCATCCCGCAGCATGCGCATGATCTCCTTGGCTTTTCCCGGGGGATACAGCTGTTCTGTCCGGGTGATAGTACCTTCACCACCGTTATAGGCCCCGAACAACTCCTTGGCCACTGAATTCATCAACTCAATCTTACCGGACCGGTCTGCTGCCACAATGGCACTGGCAGAAGCATAGATGACCCGGGTGATAAATTCCTTGACCCCGATGAGCTGATTTTCCAGGGATTTGGTCCGGGTGATATCCCGGATACTGGATAGCACAAATGCCACACCCCCGTTATCATCAAAAATGGGAGAAAACACCCTTTCCTCCCATTTGTACTGGTGCTTGAGGGTGTAGGAATGCCCTTCTTTGTTAGTTATCACCCGGGAGATGGGGCAGGCATCTGAATTACAGGGGGTATCCTTGTACAAAAACGAATGAAAACATTTTTTGCCCAGAATATCTTCAGGGGTAAGGTTGTAGACATCATAAAATTTCTTGTTCGCCCCCACCACGGTTTTGTCCAGAGAGATCATCACCGACGGATAGGACAGCGCATCAAACAGCCTGATCCGCCAGAACAGCTCTTCCTGGGTATAGTTTTCATGCTTCATGGGGATTCAAATCCACTGGCAAGGGCATTTCGGGCATCCTGTCCCCGGCCTGCAGGTACCACCAGACTGATGCTGGCACCGGTGCATCCCACCAATATTACCGGCACACATTCGGCTGCAAGGCAATCCATTGCAGTTCCGAGAATTTTGTACCGGTCCCCGAAATGTGGGCCGTGGAAATTGATGAAATCAGCAGCCATTGCCGGTGTGCCGGCGGTATCCGGATCTGTCAGCAAAAACAGGTGATACAGGTCTTTTGGCCCGGGCAGGGCAGACACAAAATAAAACTTTTTATCCAGCCGGGCCACCCCAGCCATTTTTTCACCGGCATCTGCCAGTTCACTGCCCGTGCAGCGTGTCTGGTGCAGGTCCAGGCCGGGGAAGAGACCAATCCCATAAGTTTTGATCTTTTCCTCCACATAAAATGCACGGGTCTCCGGGTATTTTTGCAAAAACCGGGAGAGGTCTTCTTCAATTTCCTGATAATAGGGGGTATGAGACGGGGGTAGGTCAAAGGCTGATTCCAAAAGGGAAATGACCCGGTCCTGGTCACGGGTTTCAATAACCACACAGACCATGGCATGGGAAGACACCAGGTGCACAAATTTTATGCCTGCCTGCCCCAGCATCCGGAGCAATGTCCCGGGCACCTGATGATTGCCATGGTGGGGATAGATGGATACCATGCACACGTCCGGCAGATCAGGGGAACAGCCCATTATCCTGGCTGCTTTTTCCCTGTGTTTTGCTTCCAGACAACAGGAAAAAGCCTGCGTGGCGTTCATGTTGTGCAGTCCCGCACAGACCATATTGACCCTGTGACGGGATAGGATCTGATACAAAGGGGCAGTCTTTTCTTCTGGTATAGCATATTGGCGGGCATGGACCATTTTTCTGCCCAGGCGGATGCCGTTAATAGAAATCTGCTTCATGGTCAGGCACACAATACGTTGCAAAAAAACATGGTGGCGGGAAGACAGCTGATCTCCCCGCCAACCATGGCATTATAGTCATGCAGACATAATGGACAACCTATGCAGCCTAACTGCAATGATCAGTCACGATCTCCATCAGTTCATCAAGATCGATGGGTTTGGGAATATAATCATCAGCCAGGGTTGTTTTGCCGTCATGATGGGTATAGCTGGTGGTTTTTACGGAATCTGCCACAGCAGTAAGCAACACAACGGCAATATCTTTGAGGTCATCACTGTTTTTGATATCCTCGCACACATCCCATCCGTTTTTCCGGGGCATCATCACATCCAGGATCACCAGGGCCGGTTTTTCTTCTTTGATGCGGTCCATGGCTTCCACACCATCATAGGCTTTGGCCACCCGGAAATTTTTGGCTTCCAGCTTCATGGAGACAGCCTCCACCAGATCCGGGTCATCATCTACAACCAGAATGAGTTTTTGTTCGCTCATGTTACGATCTCCTTATAGTTTTTGTCCTGACAAGACCAATGGTATCTGTCTTTAAATAATACACCCGCAATTTACACCTTGGGCCTGGGATACAGTCCGGCCTGTTCAACAATCTGGGGCACTTTTTCTTCCCATTCAATGGCCATGATATGAAATCCGTGAACCCCTTTGATCTCTTTTATACGTTCAATGGATTCCACTGCCATTTTTATGCCCTCTTCCGGCTGCTGTTCCTTGGACACCCCTTCCAGCCGCTTGATCACCGCATCTGGGATATCCATTCCCGGCACCTTGTTTTTCATGTACCGGGCCATGCCCACGGATTTCATGGGGGTTATGCCTGCCAGGATATGTACTTTTTCATCCAGGCCCCGGTCGGTCACCCCTTTCATCCATTCTTCAAATTTATCAAGGTTAAAAATACACTGCGTCTGGATAAAGTCAACACCTGCCTTGATTTTTTTGGCCAGGCGCATGACCCGCAGTTCAAAGGGATCGGCAAAGGGATTGGCAGCCGCGCCGATGAACATTTTTGGCGCCCCGTCAATCTTGGCTCCCCCCTGGAAGGTTTCCTCATCACGCATGCGCCGGACCATATTGATCATCTGCACCGAATCAATGTCAAACACGCCCTGGGCCATGGGATGGTCCCCAAATTTGGCATGGTCCCCGGACAGGCACAGCATGGTGTTGATGCCAAAGGCATAGGCCCCGATGATATCGCTCTGCATGGCCAGCCGGTTTCTGTCCCTGGACACCATCTGCATAATGGGGTCCAGCCCCATCTGCTTGATGATGATGCCTGCGGCAAATGAGGACATGCGTACCATGGCGGTCTGGTTGTCTGTGACATTGATGCCGTCCACATGGTCTTTGAGCAGGGCGGCTTTTTCCTTGACCTTTTCCGGCCGGGCACCCCGGGGGGGACCGCACTCAGAGGTTACAGCCAATGCACCGGATGCCAGTATTTTCTCAAGTCTGCTTTCAGTGTTCATTGTGCCAAATCCTCCCTGATAATTTTTCCGGGTCCACCGGCGCCGCCGGGCCGCCAGTCCTTTGCATTCATGAGATCCTCGTACCTGTTTTCCATGCCCAGGGCTTTCAACCGCTCCCAGATAAGGCGCCATGCACAATCCACGTCCGGACTGATCTCACACTGGCCGTTGGATGTTCCCCCGCAGGGACCGTTGAGCAGGTGCTTGGAACATCTTGCCACAGGGCAGATGCCGCCGGTGATACCCAGAACACAGTCACCGCAGCCTTTGCACCGCTCAGCCCAGACACCCTGGCCCAAAGATGCCCCCATGAACCGGGTATTTACCGCCGGGAAAACAGGGGATTTTTTGTAACGGCCGGCAACGGTCTGAACGCCGCAGCCGCAGGCCATGGAAAGCACAGCATCCACGCCGTCAATATAGGGGGCCAGTTCTTCAACATATTCTGGATCACACTGACGTTCCAGGGTGATCTCTTTTATATCAATGGTTTTACCCTGCTTGAGGCTGTTCAGGTGCAGCGCAGAGGCCAGCAGGCCGACCTCTTTTCTGCCGCCGGCTGCACAGACAGTCACACATTCATTGCAGCCCACCAGAAGGATCCTGCCGTAGGGTGCAATATACTGGATAATTTCCTGTATGGGTTTTTGTTCTGCTGTAATCATGTATATTCTCCAAAGAAATTGGTTTAACTGGCCGCCTTGTTTCCATTCCCGGTAAAATTCCCAGGACTGGGGCCCAGTTTTTTTATGGTTTCAGTAAATTCCCGGGCAGTTTCGGCAAATTTTTCGCCCATACCGGCGGACATATTGACCATGGCCACCCGTTCAGGTTCCCATCCCAGTTCACTGAGTACTTTTTTCACCCGGTCCACCCGGGCCTGGGCCCGGATATTTCCGTTCTTGAAATGGCAGTCCCCCTCCAGGCATCCGGCCACATAGACCCCGTCAGCACCTTTTTCCAGGGCTTTCATCAGGTGAATGGCATCCACCTTTCCAGTACAGGGCACCCGGATAATCTTGACATTGGATGGGTAGGATATGCGTTTGCTGCCAGCCATGTCTGCTGCAGTATATGCACAGTAATGGCAGCAGAATGCGACAATTTCAGGTTCAAATTTTTCCATAAATAGTTACCTCTCAAATAAGCCGTCTAATTTCGCCAGAATCTGATCGTCTTCATAGGCCAGCAGCTGTATGGCCTTGGCAGGACAGTCCCCGGCACACACACCGCATCCATGGCATTTGTCCGCATCAATCTGGGAGACGCCTTCCGCATTTATAAAAGGCACATCAAAGGGGCAGACGCGGACACACACCAGACATGAGGCGCATTTGTCAGGATCCACCTTGGCCACGCATGCCCCCAGGTTGATCTCTTTTTTGGCCAGCAGGGTCTGGGCCCGACCGGCTGCTGCCTGGGCCTGGGTGATACTTTCCCTGATGGTTTTAGGGGAATGTGCTGTGCCGGCAAGAAAAAATCCCCGCTGGGCCATATCCACAGGCCGCAATTTTACATGGTCTTCCAGAAAGTAATTATCACTTGTTCTGGGCAGATGGAACATCAGGGCCAGATCTTCCGTGGTTTCATCATCAGCAATCAGTCCTGTGCTCAGGACCACGCAGTCTGCAGCAATTTCAATGTCACTGTCTAAAATAAAATCATGGGTGTGCACCGCCAGCAAATTGTCGGTTTCTTCCACCTTCGGCCGCATATCCAGGGAGAACCGGATGAATTTCACACCCAGGTCCCGGGCTTTTCGGTAATACTCTTCCTGGAACCCGTAGGTGCGCATGTCCCGGTACAGCACAAAAATCTGGGTGTCCGGGCTGATTTCTTTGATTCTCAAAGCATTTTTCATGGCTGCCTGGCAGCAGATCCTGGAGCAGTTGGGATTTTCCGGTTCCCTGGATCCCACACACTGGATCATGACCACCTGTTCCATGGACTGGATACGGGCAGTATCCTCTTCCAGCAAAGCATCCATTTCCAACTGGGTAATAACATTGGGGCAGGAGCCAAGGCCATACTGGGCCGGTCGGTTGGCCATTGCCCCGGTTGCCAGAACCGTTACACCATGGTCGATCTGCATATAATTCATGCGCACCCCGGTCTGAATGCCGGTTTTAAACAGACCCGGCATGCCCGAGTGGTCCACAATGATGGATCTGGTCAAAACCTGGATGTTGTCATGGGCCGCAACCTTTTCCACAAGGCCCTGGACAAAAACACCCACATCTTCTCCTTCAATGGTTTTGCGGATGGACCGGGCCAGGCCGCCCAGGGAGGGCGCCCTTTCCACGATATAGGTCTTAATCCCCTGGTCCGCCAGCTTAAGGGCTGCCGTCATGCCGGCAACACCGCCGCCCACCACCAGGGCATTCTGGCTCATGGGCAGGGTATGGTCAACAAGCGGGCGATTTTTTCTCACCCCGGCAATACCCACGTTGAGCAGTTTGACAGCCTTGCTCTGGGCCTGGTCTGGTACATTCATATGGGTCCAGGTATTCTGGTCCCGCAAATTGACAATTTCCACCAGGTATTTATTCAATCCCACCCGCTGGAGCAGGTCCTGGAATTTGGTCTCATGGGTTCTGGGGGAGCATCCGCCAATGACAACCCGGTTCAGGTTATTTTCCTTTATCATGGCTTCAATATTGGCCATGGATTCAGACGAGCACCCATATCCCACTGCCCGGGCAACAGCAACCTCCGGATGGGTTTTGGCAGTTTCAAGCAGCTTGTTAACATCAAGAACCCCGCCGATTTCAAATCCGCAGTCACAGACAAACACACCGATCCTGGGATCCTGTCCCCGCACATCCCGCTCAGGGGGAAACATTTCATCCATTTCCCTGTCTTTGGGTATGAAAGGCAGGTCGGTGACTGCCATGGCTGCGGCAGCAGAGGCCTGCACCATGGTTTCAGGAATGTCTTTGGGGCTTTCAATAACACCGCACACATACACCCCGGGTTTTGAGGTGAGCACCGGGTTGAAGGGATGGGTGGCAGCAAAATCATAAGGATTCAACTCAATGCCCAAAACACCGGCCAGGTTCTTTGTATCCGCACCCACCCGGAATCCTGTAGACAACACCACCATATCGAATTCTTCTGTTTCCTGGACCGGCTTATCCTCCAAAACATAGGTGATGGACAAATTTTTTGTTTCCGCTGTTTCCACGATGGAATGGGGCCGGCTTCTGATCATTCTGATCTTGTATTCATCCCTCGCCCGGTTGAAATACAGCTCATAGTCCTTACCATAGGTACGCATATCCATGAAAAAGATGGTGGTTTCTATATCATCTCCAAACCGTTCCCTGGTAACCATGGCTTCCTTGAGGGCGTACATGCAGCAGACTCCTGAGCAATAGGCCACATCGCCTTTATTAATGCCCCGGGAGCCCACGCACTGGATCCAGGCAACCTTTTTTGGCCGTCTGCCGTCGGATTTCCTTTTCAGATTGCCCTGGAAAGGCCCTGATGCAGACATGATCCTTTCATATTCCAGCCCGGTAACCACATTGTCAAATTTTCCTCCGCCGTAGTTATCCAGCACAGCCGGGTCAAACAGATCCGCTCCCACACACAGCACCACAGATGCCACATCTATCACGGTTTTGCTCTGGGTATCATCGGCCAGGATGGCATCTGCCCGGCAGACTTTTTTAAGTGCCGCAATATCCGTGACTTTTGCCATGTCAATGGAAAAGGCAAACGGGGTTGCCTGGGGATAGCGCATGCAGGTAGGGGCCCGGGGATCAAGTCCCGGGGTAACCCGGACAGCCTCTGGAAACTGTTTGGCGCATTCACCGCAGGCGGTGCATTTGTCTGTATCAATAAACCGGGGTTCGGTCACCAGGGTGGCGGAAAATGCGCCGGCCTCCCCTTCCAGCTTCGTGAGGCTGGTCATGGGTTTGATTTCAAGGTGGCGTTCTCTGGCGCCCTGGGACAGGTAGGGGGATACTGTACACAGATCACAGTTGTTGGTGGGAAAAGTTCTGTCAAGCTGGGTCATCAACCCGCCGATGGCATAGGATTTATCGATGAGCAGCACATCACGCCGGGATTCCGCCAGATCCAGGGCAGCCCGGATTCCGCCGACACCGCCGCCGATAACCAGCACACGCCTGTCAGGGGACAGCGCATTTTCTGAACTATTATTCTTTTGCATAAGTAACCTATTTTTATTTACGGATATCCGTCCGGCATCAGGACCATCACAAACAGACCCATACACGCATGACGGATCTTCTCGGGTTAAGTTTGCTTCCTAAAGGCCTGCACTGTCCAGGATGGCCGGCAGCCGGTCTTCCCAGCCCAGGGCGGATATTTTGATTCCCCGGGAAATACCTTTGAGGGCATGGATCATCTCACCGGCTATCGCAATGCACTCGGTTTCACGGTCCCTTGCTTTGCGAATCCGGCGGATCATATCCTCAGAAAGGCGGGAATCTGGATCATTTATGGAAATATACCTGGCCATCCCCACGTTTTTCAACAGAAAAACAGAGGGGATAACCGGCACATTCAGTGAGGTGAACGCATCAATGATCTGCGCATAAAAGGTCAGGTCGAACACCGGCTGAAGCACAATGTAAGCAGCGCCGGCAGCAATTTTTTCGCGGGCGTCCGCCACCTGTTTTTCCAGGTCGGCCTGGTCTGCAATCGGGGGAATGGCTATGCCCGGGGTGAACTGGGGCTTTCCCCGCAGTTCAAATCCAGCCAGATCCGTACCGGTGGTAAGGGACCGGATCATGGACAGAATACCTAAATCATCCAGATCATCCACAATTTTGGCATCCGGGTGATCGCCGTTGATCATCTCTTCAGCCTTCACCACCATAAGGTTGTGGATACCCAGAACATGGGCCGCTAAAAGATCACTCTGGAGGGCCATGCGGTTTTTGTCCCGGCCACACACATGAATCAAAGGTTCCATTCCCTGCTGGCGCATGACAGCCCCGCCGGCCAGAGCACCCAGATGCATGACCCCGCTGTCCAGGTCCGGAATTACCACAGCATCCACCCGTGACTTAAGATATCTTACATTGGTAACCAGATCGGATATATCCACGCCCTTGGGGGTATCCATTTCAGCAAGCACCACAAATTCCCCGGACGTCAGTTTTGCCTGAAAACTCATATACACATCCTTATATTAATTGTCATAGTCATCTTACAATTCTTACACCCATGGCACACAGTCCGGGCCGTTATCACACACCGGCCAAACCAGGCACGGCAAAGCATATTAGCAGAAACCATGCCATAATACAACTGAATTGGCATTCAGTCGGACATGGGACGATAGTAAGTGTGTATACGGGTTTCCTGTAATTGTACAACAGAAAATCCTTGAAGGATTTCAATTTTTTTTTCGCATTTTTTCAAAAATTTGAAAAAATGCGAGCCTGTGAATTGACGGCACAGGGCAATATATCGTCATGGGTCTTTATCTTCTGGTCCCTGTTGTTTATATCAGCCATGGGACAGGACAGCTGCTCACGGGAAAACCCGCCTGAAACATCCTGATCCAGGCGGGACAGCAATTTTCCCAGAGCCAGACTTGTCCCTGAAAAAACAACGGCCCCAATGCCATTGAGCCAAGGCATATATGGGCTGTCACTGCCGGCAATCAGCAGGCCGGCTACCCAGAGACAACCACCCGCAACCACCTGTAATTTGGTGTACGCAAAAAAATTATCAGAGATTTTGTTTTCAGCACGGGCAATTTTGCGGATCAGTTGCATTTGTTTATCTCCTTTTATGACTGTATTGCTATTTTCCATCAATTGTTTAAAAAACTAAACAACACTACCAAAAAAAAGCCGGCCGCCTTTGGCCGGCCTGAAGACATCTATCGGTATTCTCTGCAGCTCCAGATGACCTTGCCCAGGATCCGGACCTTATCACATTCATCCTTATTCAGATAAATAGGGGCAAATTCCTTGTTGTCACTGCACAACACCAGTTTATCCGGAAGTTTTTCCAGCCGCTTGATCAGGATGGTGTCATCCACCCCCACTGCATAGATGGCACCAGCCAGAATATGTGTCTGGGACTGGTCGATGAGCACGGTATCCCCTTCTTTGATCACCGGTTCCATGGAGTGGCCGAATACCTCCATGGCCACCATGCTCCTGGATGATCCTTTTTTGCCCAGCCAGGCAGCAGAAAATGCCAGATATTCAGACACTTGTGTGTCACAGTCAAATGACCCAGAACCGGCAGACAACCGGGCGGTCACCTTGGGAATATGCCTGAAATCTGTATCATCACCCGATTGTGCATGCAGGAATATCGGTCCTGTCCCTGATTCTACCCATCCTGGATTCAACCCAAAGCGCCGGTAGAGTTTGATTACCCATTTTTCGGGTATATGGTTGTTGTTGCGGGCATGGGTGATGCCTGAGCGGTTAATATCAAGCGCCCTTGCCAGTTCAGACTGGGAGCTGATTCCGGTGGCATCTGCTATGCGCTGGATCAGGCGGTCAACTATATTATCAGCCATG
>JAZBPL010000113.1:0-13161 GCA_036351635.1 Desulfotignum sp. | reverse complement strand
TGTCCAGTTTTCCCATGACCTTCCGGGTGGTGGGACCTGATTCCAACGGCAGTTTCCGTTCCGCCATACTGGACAACCAGCTGTCGCTGATCAATATCCATCCCAACACAAAAAATATCATTCCGGAACTGGCCACCCACTGGGCATTTGATCCGGATAAAAAAACTATGTATTTCAAACTGGACCCGGATGCCAGGTGGTCAGACGGCCGGCCGGTCACCGGCTGGGATTTTGCCTACACCCTTACCTTCATGCGCTCGGAACATATCATTGCCCCATGGTATAACGACTATTATTCCCGGGAGATTGAAAAGGTGATGGTATATGATGATTACACCATCGGGGTGAAAAGCACCAAGGCGGTCCCGGACCTTCACCTCAAGCTTGGTATCAGCCCGGTTCCGGCGCATTTTTTTCATCCCCTGGCGGCAGATTTCACTTCCCGATACAACTGGGCTGTGGTGCCCAATACCGGGGCATATCAGATTTCAGAATTCAAAAAAGGCCGGTATATCCGGTTTGCCCGCAAACACAGCTGGTGGGCTAAAGAGAGGCGGTATTTTAAAAACAGGTTCAATGTGGACACTGTCCAGTATTCCGTGATCCGGGATGTCAACCTCCAGTGGGAGTATTTTAAAAAAGGAGAGCTGGAAACCTTCGGGCTGGTTCAGCCCAAATACTGGTATGACAAATCCAGAACCCGGGTGGTGGAAAACGGGTATGTCCACAGAATCTGGTTTTTCAATGACATGCCCCGTCCCAGTTTGGGGATGTGGCTGAACCAGGACAAAAAAATTTTTTCGGAAAAATACATGCGGCTTGCCTTTGCCCATGCCATGAACATTGAAAAGGTTATTGAAAAGGTGCTCCGGGGAGATTATTTCCGTCTGGCCCAGCCATTTTTCGGGTATGGCGAATATACGGATTACACCATTGTCCCCAGACAATATGATATCAAAAAGGTGGAATCTCTGATGATGGAACAGGGGTGGGAACGGGATGATGACGGCATCTGGGAGAATGAGGGGCGCAGGTTTTCGGTCAAGGTCACTTATGGATATGCAGACCATATGCCCAGACTGGCCGTGCTCAAGGAAGAGGCCCGCAGGGCAGGCATCGAACTGAACCTGGAGCAGCTGGACCCCTCTGCCATGTTTAAAAAATTTTTAGAAAAACAGCATGATGTGGCCTGGATGGGGTGGAGCACCAGCATGCGGCCCTCCTTCTGGCAGGGGTGGCACTCGGACAACGCCCACAAGCCCCAGACCAACAATATCACCAATACCGATGATCCTGCGCTGGATGCCCTCATAGACCGGTACCGGGAAAGCCTGGACGAGCAGGAACGGATCAGGCTGTCACATGCCATCCAGAACAAGATCCATGATATCTGCGCCTATGTGCCCACCTTTATGGTGCCCTATGTGCGCATCGCATACTGGCGGTGGCTCCGGCTGCCTGAAGGGCATGGCACCAGAATGTCTCAAGATCTGTTTGATCCGTTTTCCGCCACCGTGGGCGGACTCTTCTGGCTGGATCAGGATGTTTTTGACCAGACAGTTTCCGCCATGAAACAGGATATCCTGCTGCCTGCCCAAACCATCCGGGATACCCGGTTCAAAGTTGTGGGGGAGATGCGGTGAACCCTTCTGCGTTTTTGAAAATAACGGATCTGAAGGTGGCATTTGATACGGAACAGGGACGGATCCATGCGGTTGACAGTGTGGGCTTTTCCCTGGAAAAGGGCAGTATCCTGGGCATTGCCGGAGAATCCGGCTGCGGCAAAAGCGTGACTGCCCTGAGCATTATCCGGCTGCTGCCCAAACCCATGTCATCCATTGTCGCAGGACAGATTCTGTTTCAGGGGCAGGACCTGCTGGCAATACCCATCCGGCAGATGCAAAAAATCAGGGGCAGAAAAATCGCCATGATATTCCAGGAGCCCATGACCGCATTGAACCCGGTGCACAGTGTGGGCCGGCAGATGACAGAGGTGTATGCCCTGCATTTTCCGCGCATGACAGCATCTTCCATGCATGCAGGGGCGGTAAAAATGCTGGACCGGGTGGGTATCCCGGATCCCGGCCAGGTGTTTAAAAAATATCCCCACCAGCTGTCCGGCGGCATCCGCCAGCGGGTGATGATAGCCATGGCCTTAAGCTGTGAGCCGGATATCCTCATTGCTGATGAGCCCACCACTGCCCTGGATGTGACCATCCAGGCCCAGATATTGGAATTGATAAAAGATCTCAGGGAAAAAACAGGGATGTCCATCATTCTGATCACCCATGATCTGGGGGTGATTGCGGAAAACTGTGACCATGTGGTGGTCATGTATGCCGGCCGCATTGCTGAAACAGCGGATGTCAGATCCCTTTTTGCCCATCCGCTGCACCCATACACCAAAGGGCTGCTCACCTCTATTCCATCCCGTGCGAAAACGGCGAAAGCGCTTCTGCCCACCATTGAAGGCAGTGTCCCCTCCCTGTCTGATATGCCCAACGGCTGCCGGTTTGCCGACCGCTGTCCGCTGGCAGAAGATCTCTGCAGGCAGGTGCTGCCTTTGGAAAAGCCTGTGGGGAGGGGCCGTACAGCTGCCTGTCACCTTGTTCCCGAAACATCTGAATAAAAATCATGCCAGGGCAAAAAAAACCTTGATTTTTAAAAAAATCCGAATAATATACATCCAAAGCCTTAATGGTAAAGGCTTTGCAGTTTCGTTCTAAAGGCAAGACCCGTTTATTCCAGTGGCTCGACCTTCAGTGTGAAACTACCCAAATTTTTACCTAAAGCAAGGAGAAAGTTGCAATGGCAAATGGGATTGTAAAATGGTTCAACGATGCAAAAGGGTATGGATTCATCGAACAGGAGGACGGGCCTGACGTATTTGTGCATCATACCGGCATTAGTTCCACCGGTTTCAGATCTCTGAACGAGGGTGACCGGGTTACCTTTGACGTGGAAGACGGTCAAAAAGGACCTGCAGCCGTCAATGTAATCGTCCAGTAAATTTCACTTTACAGGGGTTCTGCGCAGCTTGCGATTGTGCAGAGCCCTTTTGTCTTTTTTCAAGATTTTTTATGAATCTTTTTGCATTGATTTGATTTTTTTAGAACCACGAAGAACACGAAGCAAGGGTTTCTTCTTTTCTTCGTGACTTTCGTGGTAAAATGATTTGAGGGTCCCGGGGGTTTGAGATGGATGAATTGGCCGTGGATGCTGATATTTCCCTGTTTTGTTTGCACAAAGGATGTGGTATATAACGGCCTGGTCTGAAACATTGCTGGGGAAAAAGCATGCCGATTCTGGAAGTCAGCCGGCTAAAAAAATATTTTCCGGTCCTGGGCGGGGTATTTCTCAGGCGCAAGGGATGGGTATATGCGGTGGATGATGTTTCCTTTTCAGTAAAAAAAGGGGAGACCTTCGGCCTTGTGGGAGAATCGGGCTGCGGAAAGACCACTCTGGGACGATGCATCATGGGTTTGTATGAAATGACTGGCGGATCAGTCCGGGTCCAGGGCGCATCTGTATCAAAACTGTCATCTGTTCAGAAAAAAAACTTGTCCTCCCATCTGCAGATGATATTCCAGGACCCTTATGAATCTTTGGATCCCAGACAGACTGTCCGGCAGATACTGGAAGAAAAATTCCGGATTCACCGCAAAATTCATGGGGATCTGTCCATGGAAATCCGGCAGCTTCTGGAAAATGTCGGGCTTTCACAGGACAGTCTTTCCAGATATCCCCATGAGTTTTCAGGGGGGCAGCGCCAGCGCATCGGCATTGCACGTGCCGTGAGCATGCATCCTGAAATCATCATCTGTGATGAACCGGTATCTGCGCTGGATGTGTCTGTACAGTCAAAAATATTGAATCTGCTGCTGGAACTGCAGAAAACCATGGGGCTTACCTATGTGTTCATTTCCCATGATCTGTCTGTGGTGCGGCACATGTCTGACAGGATCGGTGTGATGTACCTGGGCAGGATCGTGGAAATGGCAGATGCCCATACTATCAGTCACCATGCCCGCCACCCCTATACCAGGGCTTTGCTTTCCGCGGTCCCCCTGCCTGATCCAGATGCCGGCAAACAGCGCATTATTCTGACAGGGGAAGTGCCCTCTGTGGAAAATCCGCCCCCTGGATGCCGCTTCCATACCCGGTGTCCCCATGCTGATACCATCTGCCGAAACTCGGAGCCTGCGCTTGCAGTCACTGAAAATGATCCCGGCCATGTGCGTGCCTGCCATTTTTTCTGAACCCCTTGCGCAATCGTTTCTGCAATGATAATGTTCTGGATTCATTTGCAGGCAGCCGACAATTGTGAACCAGACAATAATATAAGGATACAGATGCCGGGTCATTGGGTAAAGTGGGTACTGTTTTTTTTGACTGGGTTGCTGGGGATGGGGTGTGAACCTGCCCCCAAAACAGCTGTGCCTGCATATATCATAAGGGCAGGGCCGGTGCTTGTGACCCGGACCCAGTTTCTGGAAGAGCTGGACCTGAAGCTGTCAGCCTATCCATATGATATCAAAAACACCCCGGATCAGTATAATGAAGTGGTGGTGGACCTTGTGGCCACCCTGTCTGAGGAAACTCTGCTGCTGGCGTCTGCTGTGCAAAAAGGTATCACAGTGAGCCCGCAGGAGCTGGATGCTGCAAAAGAGGATGTAAAAGCATCCTATCCTGGTGACAGCTTTGAACAGATGCTGCTGGAAAATGCCGTTTCTCCAGTGGTGTGGGAAAAAAAATTACTAAAATCTCTGCAGATTGAGAAATTTGTCCAGCAGGAGCTGGTGGATAAAGTTGAGATCACCGCTGATGACGTAAAGGCTTTTTTTGAAAAGCATACGGCAGGAGCCCCCGCTTTGCCGGGAAAAACAGGATTTGCCGATGAAGCCGAACTGGTGGCGCAGCTGCGCCGGGAAAAAAGCGAGATGCGTTACCAGGAATGGATAGAATCGTTAAAGCAGGACGTTTTTGTGGAAATCAACAAACCGCAGATTGCACAGTTGTTAATCGGCAGTGAGAAAAAACGGAACCCCCAATAAAGGAATCTTCAACCATGAAAAAAATGCTTGTGGTGCCGGCGGTTGTCTGTCTTTTGGTGACCGCTTCTTTTGGGTCTGCAAAAGAAGCGGTCATTGACCGGATTGTTGCCATAGTCAATAATGATATTATTACCCTGTCAGAGCTCAACGATGCCACCAGGCCGTATAAGGAACGGATTGCAGCATCGGATAAATCCCAGGCTGATAAAAAGGAGATGATCCGGTCTCTTGAACGCGATATCCTGGATAAAATGGTCGACCGGACCCTGACCAGACAGGAGGCAGCCAAACATAACATAATAGTTTCTGATGCCGATATCCAGTCAGCCATTGAAAATTTCAAGAAACAGAACAATCTGGACCAGAAAGGTCTGGAAAAAGGCCTGGAAGCGCAAGGCATCACCTATGCGGAATACCAGGACCGCATCAGAGAAGATATTATGCAGTCCATGCTGATCAACCGGGCGGTCCGGTCCAAAGTGATTATCACCCAGGCAGACATTGAAACCTATTATGAAAATCATACAGATGCATTTAAAGGGGAAAAAAAATACAAACTGCGCAATATCCTGCTGGATACAAAGCAGGGTATACAGGATGTTGTGTCCAGGCTTGAACAGGGGGTGTCCTTCCAGGAAGCAGCACGGCAGTATTCCATGGCCTCCAATGCAGATGAAGGCGGGGATCTGGGGGTTTTTGATATGGATAATTTCAATGAAACTATCAGGGATGCGGTCCTGCCGTTGAAAGAAAAACAATAT
This sequence comes from Desulfotignum sp., assembly GCA_036351635.1. Taxonomy (GTDB): domain Bacteria; phylum Desulfobacterota; class Desulfobacteria; order Desulfobacterales; family Desulfobacteraceae; genus Desulfotignum. The sequence continues at coordinate 7,346 of JAZBPL010000113.1, read as the reverse complement.
TCCGACATAATCCAGGCAGGTCAGGGGTATCAGATCATCTATGTGGAAGACATCCTGGAGACCGGCGGCAAAACCCTGGACCAGGCAAAAGAGGAAATCCAGGATATTCTGTACAGAGAGCAGGTGGAGCAGAAATTTACCGACTGGATTGCATCCTTGAAAGAAAATGCCCATGTGAAAATAATGCTGTAAGCCTGATACCTCTTGCCGTGCCTGTTCAGGCAAGGCCGTTATTGGAAATAATCATTGGAAAAGACCATGTCTGATTTCAAGACAGATGCTGTTTTATTGCGCAAGGTTGAATATGGGGACCATGACCTGATCATCACCTTTATGACCCAGGACCGGGGAAAAACCACGGTCATGGCAAAAAATGCCAAAAAAAGCGTGAAACGATTTTCCGGCGCGTTGGATCTGTTTTCCCTTAACCATATCCAGTGCACCTTTCCCAAAAAAAACAAGGATGGCCTGGTGAACCTGGCCCAGACAGATCTGGAAAACGGGTTTGCCAATATCCGGTACGATATATTTAAAACCGCCTATGCCAGTTACTGGGTGGAAATGACCCATCTGTGGCTGGAAGAGGGCAGGGCCCAGCCCCGGCTGTATGACCTGCTGGTGTTTGCCCTTGACATGCTGAACCGGTCTGACATGCCCAAAGAGGTGTTGAGCCTGCTGTTTCAGATCCGCTTCATGAGCATTTCCGGGTTCACCCCCAATATGCACCGGTGTGAAGGCTGCAACACCCTTGTGGACAATATTTCCGTAAAAACCCTGCGGTTTGATTTTCAGGAGGGAAAAATTGTCTGCCCCAGGTGCCGGGTCAACGGGTCTGGATACGGCATGGATGTATCCAAGGGTACCTTGAAGCAGTTGTTCTGGATGAACAATACAGATATGCAGCGCACCGACCGTATCCGGTTTTCCAGCCAGGCCATCCAGGAGGGCCAGGTACTGCTGGAATCTTTCATTCCCTTTCATATCGGGCGGGAGTTTAAAAGTTTAACCTTTTTAAGGCGGTTGCGGCAGGAACAATGGATTTAAGCAGGATTCTTGAAAAAAAACAGGTGCGTTCCTCGGTTCCCTGCCGGCTGGATTTTGGTGGGACCCTCGATATTTCCACCTTTTATCTTTCCCTGGCACATCTCAACCCTGCAGGGTTTAATGTGGCCATTGACCTGCGGACCTTTGTCACACTATTCCCTTATTCCCGGGGGAAAATTAAAATTTCATCCAAAGGGTTTGACACGGCTGAATTTGCCCAGGGAGAAGCACCCTTTGACCATCCCATGGGCCTGATGTTTGCCTGTGCCCAGTATTTCAATGCCCATGGTGTGCATATCCATATTGCATCCACCTCTCCGCCGCGAAGTGCTTTGGGCGGATCTTCCGCAGCAGCAGTGGCTGTTCTGGCAGCCTTTTATGCGGCCCTGGACAGAAAAACCGACCCTGCGCACCTGGCATGGCTGGCCCATTATATAGAATCCAGCGTGGCCGGTGTTGTCTGCGGGGTCCAGGACCAGGCAGCTGCTGCATTCGGCGGGGCACATCTGTGGCAGTGGAAAATGGGGAAAAAAGGACCTGCATTTGAACGGTTTCCTGTGTTTGCATCAGATGCACAAGCCCGACAGTTTGCCCCCCACATGCTGGTGGCTTATTGCGGTATTCCCCATGTGTCTAAAGATATCAACAGCCGGTGGGTGCGGTCTTTTGTACAGGGAAAAACCAGGTCAATTTTTGCACAGATAATCCACATCACCAGGCAGTTTTTCCAGGCCATCCAGAACAAAGATTACACCCTGGCGGCTGATCTCATGAACAAAGAAACCCGGTTGCGCCTTGCCATGACACCGGATGTCCTTGACAGCACCGGAAAAATTTTGTTTGAAAAGGCAGGGCAGCACCAGTGCGGTGCCAGGTTTACAGGTGCCGGCGGGGGCGGATGCCTCTGGGCTGTGGGCACTGCAGATGACATATCAGCCCTGAAACAATCATGGCAGGACCTGCTGCATTCAACACCCCATGCTGTGTTGCTGGATACACAGATTGATGTCCGTGGGATCATGATTGAACAATAATGAAGCGCAATCCCGCACTGCAGGCCAGTATTAATAACAATAAAATAAAAATATATATCACCCAACAAAAGATAAAGGAGAAAATATATGCCGGGCTATGATCCTGAAAAAGACAAGAAAATCAAAGAGTGGAAGAACGAAGAAACAGGGCTGCTGGTGTCCATTCAGCAGTATGGTGATGGTGAGCCGAAACTGCAGATCGGCCCCAGAATACTGAAGAAAAAAGACGGCACCGACCGTGCCCCCTCCAAGGCAGGCCGCCTGTCTGTGGAAGATGTCATGTGGATGTATGATATTATCGATGAGGTAAAGGATGAATTATCCGGCATGGTTGGACCTGAATGAGCCATCCCTTGTGCCGCCCTTAGGTGCCAGACAGGCACCGGATCTTGGTCCGGCAGCCGTCATGGTGTCCACTGCAGCGGATTTCAAACTCTTTGTGTCAGCCATGGCCCCTGACCGGACAGTACCGTTTTTTTTAAGCAGCCTTATCACCGAACAAAAAGGGGTCAGTGCAGCCGGTCCTTTTTTGGGGTCACCCTATGGGGCCATGTTGATGGAATCGTTGAAAGCCAAGGGTGTCAGTCGGATAATCATACTGGGCTGGTGCGGGGCGCTGACGGACAGCCTGGAAACAGGGGACCTGATTCTGCCGGACCCGGCCCTGGTGGATGAGGGCACTTCCAGGCATTATGCAGTCCTGGACCCGGATGTGCCCAGAAGCGCTCCCCATGGGGATCTTTCTTCCCTGCTGGCAGGCCATCTTAAGGACCAGGGACTGGCCTGCACAAGGGGGCCGGTGTGGACCACAGATGCCATTTACCGGGAAACCCCAAAAAAGGTGGTCTGGTTCAAAAGCCAGGGCGCTATTGCCGTTGAAATGGAATGTTCTGCTTTGTTTTCCGTGGCTGCATTTCAAAATATCCAGGCTACTGCTCTGCTGGTGGTATCTGACAGCCTGGCTTCCGGAAACTGGGACCCAGGCTTTAAAAAAAAACGGTTTAAAACCGCCCGCCAGGATGCCTGCCGGGCGGTTTTGTCCTTTGCCCGGACACTTGTATAACACCCATGCCCTGGCGGGCACAACAAAGAATGAAAGCTGTTAGCTGTTAGCTTTTAGCTGAGTACTGACGGCTGACGGCTTTCATATAAACCAAGGGAAAGGGGGAAAAGGTCATGGATGAAAAAATTAAAGACCGTGTCAGGCAGCTCCAAAAAGAGTTGAATGAACACAATTATTACTACCATGTGCTGGATGACCCCAAAATTTCCGACGCAGAATTCGACCGCCTGCTCGAAGAACTCAAAGGACTTGAAGAGAAATATCCGGTACTTGCCACCCCGGATTCCCCCACCCGGCGGATCGGGGCACCCCCTTTGTCCGCCTTTGAACAGGCTGAACACACCATTCCCATGCTCAGCCTGGACAATGCGTTTTCAGACCAGGATATACTGGATTTTGATGCCAGGATCCGCAAAAATACTGACAAGGATGTCATCTGGTACACGGCTGAGCCCAAGCTGGACGGGGTGGCAGTGGAACTGCGGTATGAAAACGGGATCCTGGTCAGGGCCACCACACGGGGAGACGGGTTTGTGGGAGAGGTGGTGACACGAAATGTCCGCACCATAAGGTCTGTGCCCCTGCAAGTGAGAACTGATGTGCTTTCTGTCCCACAGGTGCTGGAGGTCAGAGGAGAGGTGTTCATCTCCCAGAAAGCGTTCATGGCATTAAACCGCCGGCGCCTGGCTGAAAACACGGCCCTGTTTGCCAATCCCAGGAATGCCGCTGCCGGGTCTCTGCGCCAGCTGGATTCCTCTGTCACCGCTTCCCGGCCCCTGGATATGTTTGTCTACGGCCGGGGCCAGGTGGACGGCATGGGGTTTGACACCCAGTCCGGGTTCCTGGATGCCCTGGCGGCATGGGGATTCCGGGTCAATCCCCTGGTGAAAAAACAGATATCCATTACAGATGCCCTGGCATTTTACAGGCACCTGGGGGAGTTGCGGCCGGATCTGCCCTATGAGATAGACGGCATGGTCATCAAGGTGGACCAGGCGGCACTGCAGCAGTCCCTGGGGGAAAAAATCAAAAGCCCCCGGTGGGCCATTGCCTATAAATTTGCCGCCATCCAGGAGGTTACCCGGATAAATGAGATCCTGGTGCAGGTGGGCCGCACCGGCACCCTGACACCGGTGGCAGTGCTGGAACCGGTGCAGGTGGGGGGGGTAACGGTTTCCCGGGCCACGCTGCACAATATGGATGAGATTCAAAGAAAGGATATCCGCATTGGGGACAGGGCCCTGATCACCCGGGCAGGGGATGTGATCCCCAAGGTCATAAAGGTCATGGTATCTGAGCGCACAGGACAGGAGAAGATTTTTGAGATGCCTGCCCATTGTCCGGTGTGCGGATCGCAGGTCCAGCGCCTGGAAGATGAGGCAGCAGTAAAATGCATCAATGCCGCCTGCCAGGCCCAGCGCAAGGAGCGGATACGCCATTTTGTGTCCAAAAAAGGCTTTGACATTGACGGCCTGGGAAAAAAACTGGTGGACCAGCTGGTGGATGAAGGGCTGCTCACCTCTTATGCCGATCTGTTTTTTCTGAAAAAAAAGCAGTTGACACCCCTGGACCGTATGGCGGAAAAGTCTGCACAAAACCTTGTCACTGCCATTGACAAGGCAAGGCAGATTCCGCTGCACCGGTTTGTTTTTGCCCTGGGCATTGACCATACAGGGGAAAATGCAGCCCGCCTCCTGGCAAAAGTCTTTGACACATTAGATGATCTCATGGCAGCAAAAGAATCGGACATTGAGCAGATTCACGGCATGGGAACCATCACTGCCAAAGCCATCGCCGCATTTTTTGCCAGCCCGGAAAACCAGGCCCTTATCAAAAAAATCAGGGACAGCGGGGTGGTCATCACCAATACCATGGCAGGCACCCCCAAAGAAAAAAACCATGTGTTTTCAGGCAAAACCCTGGTGCTCACCGGCACATTATCAGCCATGACACGGTCTGAAGCCAAAAAAAATCTTCTTGCGGCCGGGGCCAAGGTGACAGGCAGTGTGTCTGCCAGAACCGATTATCTGGTGGCGGGCAAAGAGGCCGGATCCAAGCTGGCAAAAGCCCGGGCCCTGAATGTACCCGTGCTGGATGAGGACCGGTTTATGGAGATGCTGGGATCCTGAGGCCGGCTGTGAAAATGCCGACTGATGAAAAATGAACCTGCAGGACCGGATAACCTGTTACTTTGCCGCGCTCCCGGGGCCCTTGCTGTCAACCTCTGCCGGGACGCAGGGGGTGCCCCGGAAATCTTCTTTCTTCTGGGAGGATGTTAAAGGTGCAGTGGATGGCGCTGGTTGTCTATTTCAACAAAGGTTTTACAAAAGGTCAGCTTTGAGATGATTTTGCCGTCCTTGAAATGCAGCACATCCACCCCTTTGCGCAGCTCAATTTTATTTTCATATCCCGGTTCCATGGAGGGCCATTCCAGCAGCCAGCGGTAACAGGCTTTCTGCATTGTTTCATCCACAAAGGTTTCCGCCTCCAGAAACCGGAAGTCGCCATGGTTGTCAAACCATGATTCCCAGGCATTGCGCAGATTTTCTTTTCCCTTGACATATGCCCCGGTCCAGTTTTCAAAAAAAATTTCCTCATGAAATAATGTCATGACCTGGTCCAGATCATGCCTGTCCCAGGCCTTGTACCAGTCCGCCAGCTGCTGTTTTATCTCTTTTCTGGTCAATTTCATGGCCGCCTCCTCTGTTATCTGTAATCTTTTGGGGTTGGCCCGGCCGCCACAATACAATTGCGGCCCTTGTTTTTGGCTTTGTAAAGGGCTTTGTCCGCCCTTGCCAAAAGGGTGTCCAGGGTATCCTCTACACGGTATCCGGCAATGCCGCAGGATATGGTAACCATGGTTTTTTTTCTGGTGCCGGATTGTTCGTCTAAAAAGTCATAATCCTGGATGGCCTGCTGCAGCCTCCGGGCAATGGCACCTGTTTTGGCTGTATCTGTGAAAGTCAGAATGACGAACTCGTCTCCTCCCCACCGGACCAGCATGTCATTGTCCCGGATGGTCTGCCCTGCCAGGCGGGCAATACCGGAAATGACTTTGTCCCCTGCCAGGTGCCCCAGGGTATCATTCAATTCTTTTAAAAAATCGATGTCAAACAAAATGACACTCATGTCCATGGTTTCTCTTCTGTTGGCGCTGGTATAGAAATGGAATCTGCGTTCAAACTCTCTGCGGTTATATGCTTTGGTCAGTTTGTCCGTGGTTGCCATGGTTTCCAGCTTTTTTTGAAAATAATTGATGACCAGGATGGCAAACATAATGGTGATAAAGGTGATACCCAGGCTGATAAAAAAATTATGCATAAAGGTTGTCTGGATCGATTTCAGGGCAAGGGTTTCATCCTGCTCCACCAGCAGGTACCAGTCCAGTTCCTCCACAAAGCGGCTGGTCAAAAGGATATGGTTGCCGCCCGCATCATCATATTCAAAAAAAGCGGGTTCATTTTTGGCTGCCAGGATCTCCCGGGCAATGTTTTTCAGTCCGGGTTCCTTGAAAATGGAGATGGTGAGAATTTTGGATTTATCGGTATGGATCTGTATGACGCCGTCCGGACTGACCATATAAATATTCCGGCTGTATCGGGTTTTATAGTCATCCAGGAGAGATGCCACCCTGTCAAAATCAAGTCCGACCCCGACCACCCCTAAAAAACGCCCGTTTTCAGTGGTAAGGCGGTGGTTGATGAATATGGTCAAATGGTTCTGCTCTGCTTCATTGGTGTCCACATCCAGATCATAGTCTATGTTTTTATTCTTGAAGTCGTAGTACCAGACATCATGGCTGTCATCCGGATGGATCTGTTTGAGAATGCCTTTGTAGTGGTAATAGTTGTGTGTAATATCAGAAACAAAAAATGAAGAGAAAAACCCGTATTTTTCCTGAATTTCGGTCAGATACCGGATAATCTGCCGGATCTGTTTTTCTCCGCCTGTCACCCAGTCCTTGAGAAAGGTATCATTTGCCATGAGGGATGACACAAAGATCGGACGGGTCAAATCCCGTTGAATTTCCGAATACACATTGTCCCGGGCAAGGGGAAGGCTGTTTTCAACAATGGAAGAGTGGATCTGCCTTTTGGACGCCCGGTAAGAGATCACGTTGGTGATAAAAAAACCGGAAAGCAGAATCAGGCTGAGAACAAATATCAATTTGGTTCTGATGGAAAAATAATGCATGGCCCAGCTTT
>JAZBPL010000112.1:0-2702 GCA_036351635.1 Desulfotignum sp. | reverse complement strand
GTAATGGTTCCCAGCACCGATGCAGGATCAACCAGATCAAACAGCATCTTTCGGGGGGTGGTGTATGCATCAAATGCTTCACTGTTTTCATACCACGCCAGGGTGTCGGGATCCATGGGCCATGGTCCCACGTAATTGGATCTGGTATCTTTTGTTTCCCCGGTCAGCCGGTGTGTCAGATATCCGGTGCTGGTGGTCACATACCGCACCGCATCATCCGCATGCTGATAGGGGCTTGCCAGGCGAAGGTCCATCCAGCTCTGCACGGGAGATGCAAGATTACCGTCCGCCTTGATCAATGCCCGGCAGCACCGTATGGAGCACAACCCCACACCGATGATGTTGTTTTTATCTTTTGTAAATTTATCAAACATGCCATGACAGGCTTTTTTCAGGCTTTCCCACAGATCATCACAAGGATGTTCCGCCCGGGAATCTCCATAAAAATGAATGGGCCGGAGGTGAACCGTTTCTGAACAGATTTCATGTCCGGCTGTATCAAATACGGCCAGTTTGGTGCTCTGGGTGCCGCCGTCTATGGCAATGATATATTGTTCCATCTAATATTCCTTAACTGTAGGCTACAACTTTCTTTATTCTTCACAAAATACGCATCTGCGTCACTGGTGGTGCTGGCGCCGGGCATTGCCCCGGCAAGGGGCACTACCGCATCAAATATCCGCCGTCCACGGTTAAAACCGTGCCGTTCACATAATTGGAAGCATCACTGGAAAGAAATACGCAGGCCCCCATGAGGTCGGCAGTCCAGCCCCAGCGGTTGGCAGGAATATGGGAAAGAATCTGTGTATTGCGTATATGGTCACACCGGGTTTTTTCCGTCAGCCTGGTGGCAAAATATCCCGGGGCAATGGCATTCACCTGGATATTGAATTGCGCCAGTTCATCGCACATGGATTTGGTTAAACCCACGATACCGTGCTTGGTGGCAGCATAGGCCGGAGACCACTGCCCGCCCAGAAAAGAATACAAAGAAGCGATATTCACCACCTTGCCGCGCTGCTGGCTAATCATATGCTTGCAGGCTTCATGGGTCATCTCAAACGCGGCTGTAAGATTGACGGACACCATCTTATCCCACTCTTTCCGGGTAAATTCTGTCACATCTTCCTTATTGATGCAGATGCCGGCACAGTTCACCAGGATGTCGATACTCCCCCAGGTGGTCAGACATGCATCCACCACGCGTTTACATACGCCGTCTGCAGTGATGTCACCAAAGAGATATTCATAGGCCGTACCGCAGTCTTCCACCCACTGCCGGGTTTGCGCATCATCATCCATCATACTGACGGCCATCACATTTGCGCCCGCTTTGGCAAGGGCAACGGAAAAGGCCTGTCCCAAACCGCTGTTCCCGCCTGTGACAATGGCATTTTTTCCTTTCAGCGAAAAAAAGTCCATGGTAAAATCAGTTACATCCATATCAACTCCTCTTTTCCTTAAGATCTGTAGGGCGCAATTTTCTTCATCAACCTGTCTATGAATTTACGGGCATCTCCGTGCACAACAATATCCGACAGGCTGCAGATAGGGGCATTGACCGATGTATTTATCGAAATGAGCGATGCAATCTGCCGTAATCCTGCCATGTGCTGCATACTTCCGTGTATCCCCAAGGCCATATATAAACTGGGGGAAACTGTTTTCCCGGATTGGCCGACCTGTATGTTTCTCGGTGCAATCCCCTGATCCACCAGTTTCCGACTGGCCGCAACCGTTCCTTTCAACGCGTCAGCCAGGCGGTACAGTTCCGGGAAACTCTCTTTCACCCCGCCCCCGCCGGCAATAAGCACCTCACTGTCCCGAATATCACAGGTTTGCTGGTTTTCCTTGACATGGAGGCGTGTTACCGCACTTGGGGAACTTACAGGTTCAGTATACGCGGAAACAACCGTCTGCAAAGGATTTCCTGACGTGTATTCAAAGGCGTTGGGTCTGATGCTCATCATCACTGGACCGTTGCCTGTATGAAGAACACCCTCAAGGATTTTCCCGGAACAGGCAGGGCGGATTATTTCAGTATGGCCTCCCTCTTTTTTAATATCTGTCACGCCGGCCACAAGTCCTGTTTGCAACCTTTTCGCCAGGCGCGGGGCAATCATCTCCCCCAGACTGGTACCGGGAATCAGGATACTGTCAAACCTGTTTTTTTTGTGCAGGTTTTCCAGGATATCACATATTCCCCGGGGATCATAGCAGTCCACAAGCCCCTTGGCCACACGGATGATATGATGAAAAGATCCCATGAGAGGATCCAATGAATCCGCCAAAAGAACCACATGGGATTCAAACTGCCCCCGGCCGTACATGCGCTCTGACACTTCCAGAAGGTCTGTGGTATTTTCTATCTTGTCAGTGTCCTGGAAAATACAGGTTTTCATATTAGAGAAAACCTTTCTGTTTTAAAAAATTGAAAACGTAGGAGATACCTGCTTCATCATTTCCCACTATATGCCTGTCCTTTTTTTCATGTGTTTGGGAATAGCGGTTCACAACTTTTGTGCCTGCTCCGGCCGGGCCGACCTCTGTTTCAGAAAAGCAAAGATCCTGGTTGGTGACGATGGCCAGTTCATCTGAAACATCCCGCCGCATGTCCGATAATGTGACATAGGGCAGTTTATAACCGCTCTGCCGGGTGACACTCAATACGCCGGGCATGGCCATTTCATAGGTGGTGACGG
>JAZBPL010000111.1:0-2685 GCA_036351635.1 Desulfotignum sp. | reverse complement strand
GATGCAGGATCAACCAGATCAAACAGCATCTTTCGGGGGGTGGTGTATGCATCAAATGCTTCACTGTTTTCATACCACGCCAGGGTGTCGGGATCCATGGGCCATGGCCCCACGTAATTGGATCTGGTATCCTTTGTTTCCCCGGTCAGCCGGTGTGTCAGATATCCGGTGCTGGTGGTCACATAACGCACCGCATCATCTTCATGCTTATATGGATTTGCCAGGCGGAGGTCCATCCAGCTTTGCACAGGAGATGCAAGATTGCCGTCTGCCTTGATCAATGCCCGGCAGCACCGTATGGAACACAACCCCACACCTATGATGTTTTTTTTATCTTTCGTGAATTTTTCAAACATGCCATGACAGGCTTTTTTCAGGCTTTCCCACAGATCATCACAAGGATGTTCCGCCCGGGAATCACCATAAAAATGAATGGGCCGGAGGTGCACCGTTTCTGAACAGATTTCATGGCCGGCTGTATCAAACAGGGCCAGTTTGGTGCTCTGTGTGCCGCCGTCTATGGCAATGATATATTGTTCCATCTAATATTCCTTAACTGTAGGCTACAACTTTCATTATTCTTCACAAAAACGCATCTGCGTCACTGGTGGTGCTGGTGCCGGGCATTGCCCCGGCAGGTGCACTACCGCATCAAATATCCGCCGTCCACGGTTAAAACCGTGCCGTTCACATAGTTGGAAGCATCACTGGAAAGAAATACGCAGGCCCCCATGAGATCGGCAGTCCAGCCCCAGCGATTGGCAGGAATATGGGAAAGAATCTGTGCGTTGCGTATGGGGTCACACCGGGTTTTTTCTGTCAGCGCGGTGGCAAAGTATCCCGGGGCAATGGCATTCACCTGGATATTGAATTGCCCCAGTTCATCGCACATGGATTTGGTTAAACCGACGATACCGTGTTTGGTGGCAGCATAGGCCGGGGACCACTGCCCCCCCAGAAAAGAATACAAAGAAGCGATATTCACCACCTTGCCGCGCTGCTGTTTAATCATATGCTTGCAGGCTTCATGGGTCATCTCAAACGCAGCTGTCAGGTTGACTGACACCATTTTATCCCACTCTTTTCTGGTAAATTTTGTCACGTCCTCCATATTGATGCAGATGCCGGCACAATTCACCAGGACATCGATACTCCCCCAGGTGGTCACACATGCATCAACCACCCGTTTACATACGCCGTCTGCAGTGATGTCACCAAAGAGATATTTATAGGCTGCACCGCAGTCTTCAACCCACTGCCGGGTTTGCGCATCATCATCCATCATACTGACGGCCATCACATTTGCGCCCGCTTTGGCCAGGGCAACGGAAAAAGCCTGTCCCAACCCGCTGTTCCCGCCTGTGACAATGGCATTTTTCCCTTTCAGCGAAAAAAAGTCCATGGTAAAATCAGTTACATCCATATCAACTCCTCTTTTCCTTAAGATCTGTAGACCGCAATTTTCTTCATCAGCCTGTCTATGAATTTACGGGCATCTCCGTGCACAACAATATCCGACAGGCTGCAGATAGGGGCATTGACCGATGTATTTACCGAAATGAGTGATGCAATCTGCCGTAACCCTGCCATGTGCTGCATGCTTCCGTGTATCCCTAAGGCCATATATAACCTGGGGGAGACTGTTTTCCCGGATTGGCCGACCTGTATGCTTCTCGGTGCAATCCCCTGATCCACCAGTTTCCGACTGGCCGCAACCGTTCCTTTCAAAGCGTCAGCCAGCCGGCACAGTTCCGGGAAACTCTCTTTCACCCCGCCCCCGCCGGCAATAAGCACCTCACTGTCCCGTATATCACAGGTCTGCTGGTTTTCCTTGACAAGGAGGCGTGTTACCGCACTTGGGGAACTTACAGGTTCAGTATACGCGGAAACAACCGTCTGCAAAGGATCCCCTGGCGTGTATTCAAAGGCGTTGGGCCTGATGCTCATCATCACGGGACCATTGCCTGTATGAAGAACACCCTCAAGGATTTTCCCGGAACAGGCAGGGCGGATGATTTCAGTATGGCCTCCCTTGTTTTTAATATCGATCACACCGGCCGCAAGGCCTGTTTGCAACCTTTTCGCCAGGCGCGGGGCAATCATCTCCCCCAGACTGGTACCAGGAATCAGAATACTGTCAAACCTGTTTTTTTTGTGCAGATTTTCCAGAATTTCACATATTCCCCGGGGATCATATATGTCCACAAGCCCTTGGGCCACACGGATGATATGATGAAAAGACCCTTGGAGACTATCGAATGAATCTGCCAGAATGACTGCATGGGATTCAAACTGTCCCTGGCCGTAGATGCGTTCGGCCACTTCCAGAAGGTCTGTGGTATTTTCTGTTTTTTCAGTGTCCTGGAAAATGCACGCTTTCTTCATATTACAGAAACCCTTTCTGTTTTAAAAAATTGAAAACGTAACTGATGCCTTCTTCATCATTTCCCACTATATGCCTGGCCTTTTTTTCATATGTTTGGGGATAGCGGTTCACAACTTTTGTGTGTGATCCGGCCGGACCGACCTCTGTTTCGGAAAAGCCAAGATCCTGGTTGGTGATGATGACCAGTTCATCTGAAACATCCCGCCGCATGTCCGATAATGTGACATAGGGCAGTTTATAACCGCTCTGCCGGGTGACACTCAATACGCCGGGCATGGCCATTTCATAGGTGGTGACGG
>JAZBPL010000110.1:0-4042 GCA_036351635.1 Desulfotignum sp. | reverse complement strand
TTGGGCAATCGTGCAGTTCCAGATTCGCGGATAAAAAATGTAACTGTGAATAGCACCGCCCAGATTTGCTGAATTGTTATGGAATACTGAATTGAAAATATATGAAACGGCATCGGTCGTCTGATTAGCCCAATAACCACAAATTGCGCCACCGTTTGTGACCGCTGTGTTTCCTGTAAACGTGCATTTGGAAATTTGCGGGGAACCATAAGAAGAAAAAATCGCCCCTCCCGCAGATCTTGAATGGTTATTCAAAAACCGGCAATTGGTTATTTTCAGATCAGCACCTCCGTCATATACAGCACCGCCATTCAGCGCTTCATTGTTAATGAATGTGCAGTTTCTTACAACAGAAGCCATATAACCGATCAAAGAACAATAAACAGGCGTTTTTTCTGCATAAAGACCGGCCCCGAAAGTTGCATCACCATTTCTGATTGTAAACCCGTCAATCAGAAAATAACTGCTCCGGGCAGAAATACATTGCCGCAGATTCCTGCCATCGATGATTGTCGCATATGTTTGCCAGTTTCTGTCTGCCATTCCTGGATTGCCTGCAGGTGGAAATCCCCCATATATACCGACTACCTTATCCAGATCAATGGTCGCCGATAAATTGTAGGTTCCAGCCCTCACATAAATCTTGTCTTGAGGCGCAAAACATTGCATCCACAAAGAACTTGCATGATCAATGGCCGTCTGGATATCCTGAAAAGCTTCTGTCCAGCTGTCACCGCTGCCGCCCGGACCTGCAGCGGCATCCACGTACCAGGTTTTTGCATTGGCTGTAAGCGTTGAAAAACAAATAAAAAATACAGATAAAATCAAAAGTAACGTTATTTTCTTTTTCATTTCTTATCCTTTGGTTATCAAGGTTTTCTCAAAATATCAGAAACAGTCTCGTTTGCCGAAATCCGGCGCAAAATATCCCAACCCGAGCTGTGACGGATCTGATGCCAGTTGTGCCGCGTCTTTACCATCCACATCCTGGTCCTTGTCAAAATCACCCGGGCAGGCTGCCGCTTCAAGGGTTACATTGAGAACAAACTCATCAGCAGGGGTGTCACCGGTTTTTGATACACGGATCAGGATGTCCTGGCCTCCTGTCACCGGCAGGGTCACGGCAGCATCCCGCAAATCACCTGAATCCACCCCGAGGCAGCTGAAACCGGGATCAAAGGTCCAGTCGTCATTACAGGCACCCGGAAGTTCACTTCCCGCAATATCCGTGCAATCGGTGTGCAAAGACAATATCGTGTCCATACCCGTGTCCTGGCCGCCCAGATCGTTGGTGCCACAGGTATTTACCGACAAAAGTCCCGGGGCACGCACCTTATAGCTGTACCAGAAATCCGGCTGATCCGATGCGAAATCACATGAGGCGCTGCCGTCATTGGCTGCGGCGGCAAGGGTTCCCTCGTGCCGTCCATCTGCAACAACAAGGGCATCTGTACAGTCATCAGGCGGCACAATGGTAAGAACGGCAGTGTCGGTATGATAGGCCCCCTGGCTGTCATAGGCCACCACCGTGATCTCATGGTCTCCCACGCTGAAGGGTATACCGGAAAGCACAGGTCCTTTTCCCAAAAATTTTTCGTCCCCGGCTTCAAAATTTTCAAACCATAAAAATTTCCAGAGATCACCGTCGTGGTCATGGGAAAAATAAGGCCCAAGGTCTGCTGGACTGGTTTGTACCCAGTTGACCGGCAGGGACACATAGGGCTGGTGCATGTTAAAGGGTTTTCCATAATTGGAAGCCAGCTTGAGCTTGACCCACACCGGCAGCCCGCCGATATCGAACTGGGTATCCAGGTTGAACAGAAAATACTGCGGATAAATCACATAGTTTATCTGGGTCCCCCGGTCATTTAAAATGCAGGTTTCCGTTTCCCCGCTTTCACCGTCCTTTTCTCCCCTGGCATACAGAAAAAACTTGATGGTATTCGGCTCAAACGCAGCAAAATTGCCATATTTATCTGTGAGTGCCGTTCCGATGTTGTGAATGTGAAAACGGGTAACCTTCATTCCGTTGATCCAGAAGGGTTTGAGGTCGAATTCCATGTGGGAAATCCGGATATGCCTGTCCGTCCGGATATAATTTCCCAGGGGATCCGGACGGCCGGTACGTTCTGACAGGGTCACCAGGGCATGATCCAGCAGGGGCGTGACCTCATGTTGATTCCCGCTTTCATCGGTCATTTTTATCCATACATGGGCATCGCTCTGCGGAATTTCCGCGGGTCCGGATCCATCCGGATCCTGCCATGACAGTGCAGACCCCCACGGTCCGCCATATACAGGGGAGGCAGGGGCCACATCGGTGCAGTCTGTTCCATCCATCCTAAGGCTTGCGGGGAAAATGCTGATATGCCGTTTTTTCCAGGTGAACCCCGGTGCCATCAATGTATCCATGTATGCATCAATTTTTTGGGAACATAATATATCTGCATCGGTTTCATTCACTGCGGCATCCTGATTCAAATCCTGATCCGGCCACAGATAGGTGTTGTATCGTTCGGTGAATGCTTCACCCTCCGGAAGATCCCGATAGATGGATGCGGTGCAGTAGTATGGATTGTATGTTGGATAATCTGCTGCCGGAAAAGGAAATATCAAATGACATCCCATAGTGGAAAAAGAGATCAGACAGGCGGATCCCCAGACAATCCTTTTGCATAACCCTTTGTAATCCATCTTTCCATCCTCTGTTGATCGGTGTTAAAAACCTTCCTTTATATACCTGTTTCACGGTATGGGGCAATTGTCTGCCCCCAGACCCCGCCCCATTGCAGGAATGTCCCCGGCATCGATGGTTCCGCTTCCGTCAAAATCTGCATGGGGTATGAAAGCCGAATGACCTGATGCAGTGCCATAGGCATTTACGAAATCAGACAGATCTTTTCCGTCCACAACACCGTCATAATCCAGATCAGCATTACATCCTTCCCAAAAACCAACCCCAAAAATCGAAAAAGTTTCTGTACATCCGCACACCACATTGTTCACCGTGTCCACCGGAATCGGCGGATCACATGGAATCATGCTGCATTTGCCCTGGTCATTGCAGTGGATCATGACCAGCTTCTGTTCCTGGTCCAGCGTCAATCCGGTATCATCATAGTTGATGCACACCTTGACACTGCCTGCAAACTCTGCTGTGGTTTCGATTTCCACACACGTGGGGTTGTCTGCGGGAATCAGGGTGAAGCCCTCCCAGGCTGATCCCCCGCAGGGCCCTGTGGCAAATATTGTATCCCCTCCCTGAAGCACGCTGTCGAAGGTCACCGAGGCCTGGTGCCATTCATCTTCCACATGGACATCCTGACCGGCCGGCGTATTATCGCACACCCCGTCTTCATCGACCAGGCCGTCACAGTCATTGTCTTTGTCATCGCATACCTCTTCACTGGACTGACCCGGCACACATGTATCAGTTTGGATTCCGCCGGAACAGGCCAAATGTCCCACACGTTCGCATTCACCTGTTCCACAGTTGGTGGCTGTGCCGTACCAGCTTTCTCCGGACCCGTCGGCTGTGGCGGGATTGCAGTCATTGTCCACGCCGTCACAAAACTCTATGTTGTTTCCGGTATTGTCTGTACAGATCTGCTGGCCGCCGGAACAGGTCAGGATGCCTTCCTTGCATAAATCCGTGTCCGGACCATCGCAGGCGGTACCGTACCAGCTCTCACCGGACCCGTCGGCGGTGGCGGGGTTGCAGTCATTATCCAGGCCGTCACAGATCTCTATGTTGTTTCCTGTATTGTCTGTACAGATCTGTTGGCCGCCGGAACAGGTCAGGATACCTTCCTTGCATAAATCCGTGTCAGGACCGTCGCATGCTGTGCCGTACCAGCTTTCTCCGGACCCGTCTGCAGTGGCGGGATTGCAGTCATTGTCCTTTCCGTCACACAGTTCAGGCGCTCCGGGATAAATGTTGCTGTCGTTGTCGTTGCAGTCCCCCTGCTCCACTGTATACCCATCGTTGTCCACATCTGGTTCAACTGCAAAATCCACATTCAGGAAAAAGGGTTTTGTTGTC
>JAZBPL010000109.1:0-2232 GCA_036351635.1 Desulfotignum sp. | reverse complement strand
TCCATCATCCAAGGGAATGTCTTTTAGCTCTGGCCAAAATTCAAATGATGTTCCTTATTGTTTTTTTATTCAAAAAACGGATTATAGCCCTGATATGGGAAGACCAATATGGTCAATTCCTCTTTATTTTAAATGGTTATGGTGGCCCGACCCCACGACAGCCCACGCTTTTTGATGGCAGACATGCCTGGCCGGTCCTAAAAACACAAACGGCACCGTGCAGTTGTTGTGTTTTTTCCTGGGCCGGGCAAACACCAGGATGGTTTATCCCCGGATCTTGTGATGCACCAGGTTCTGTCAGGTGGGCGAGCCCAGGCAGACTGTTCTTCCTCCTCAAGTGTCTTCAATTTTCGTGTTCACACAGCAAATTCATTATCAGTTTAATCAGGGTCTCTTTTTGTTTTGGATCAGACTCGGCCACCAGCAGGGTTAACGCCGCAAGACCGGTATCATTGATCACAGGCACACCATTCTGCCTTATCAGACGGCCGTTGCTGTGTAAAAAATCCACAAACAAAAACGCACCGCTGCGCTTGTTACCGTCAGTAAACGGATGGTTTTTCACCACAAAATACAAGAGATGGGCAGCCTTGCTTTCAACCGTCGGATAGGCAGGCTCTCCGAATACAGTTTGTTCGAGATTGCCGAAAATAGCGCCTAAGCTGTCGGGCCGGGACATATTGGCAAAAAGTTCTGAGGCCTCACCTTTTGCCATCAATTGCTGTTTCAACGCCAGGATGGATGCCATGGCCGCTTTGGGCGTTGGAAGGGTGCCGCCGGGAAAACCGCCCGGTTCTTTGAGCAATCCTTCGTCATACTGCTGGAGCCACAGAAAGGTAGTTGTATACCGGCCCATGATATCCACCAGACCCCGCCCCATGTCTGTGGCAAGGGCAGGCGATTTGGCCGCCTTCTGAATCAGGGCAAGGGCCTGCGTTAATTCTGCTGCATTTTCTTCAAAGCGCTTCCGGTTGAGGGTATAGCCCTGAATTAAATAGTCTCGTAACCGCTGAGTGGCCCAAATGCGGAACTGTACCCCCCGTCTGGAGTTCACGCGATAACCGACCGAAATCACTGCATCCAGGTTATAATGTTTGAGGTTTCGTTTAACCCGCCTTTTGCCTTCGGTTCGAACTACTAAGAAATCCTTAGCAGTTGCATCCGGTTCCAGTTCCCCGGTCTTATAGATGTTTTTCAAATGCATCAGCACATTTTCCGGTGTGGTGTCAAAGACCTGCCCCATCTGGGCTTGTGTCAACCAGACAGTTTCGTGCTCAAACCGGACATCCACCTGTGTTTCCCCGTCCGGGCTCTGGTAGATCTGTATGCGGCTGTCGTCTGTCATCTGCTCATACCTTTTTTTATTCCACTGCCCTGGCTTCTCAAGAAAGCAATTGACAATCTCATTGAAGGATTTTCTTTGAGCTTGTTGTAGACGGCATACGGAAATCGTTTTGAAAGCATCCGGTGGTAATTATTTCTCAATTTTTTGGCAGTCTGAATGATTCTATCCTTCTAAATTTAAAGGAAAATTATCATTTCTACATTTTTTTGTCAATTTTATCAGATCATTTCAAAAGGGAGCTGCCGGATCCCCATCACCCGCCCCGCCTGTTCTCCTCAAACATCTCCACGGGCATGGGATACCGCAGCGCCCATACCATCTGGATGGGCCGTTCCTTTTGATGGCTCACATGCCTGGCCGGTCCTAAAAACACAAACGGCACCGTGCAGTTGTTGTGTTTTTTCCTGGGCCGGGCAAACACCAGGATGGTATACCCCCGGTCCTCGTGATCCACCAGGTTCTGTCCCGTAGGCGAATCCAGGGCCGTATTGGACTGTGATTCCCAGTGCAGCAGGGACCGGCTGATGGGATAATCCGCATACATGGTGGTGGGAGAAAACTCTTTTTCGGTTTTCTGGAAGGTGATCAACAGCGCATAGGCCCTGATATCTTTGAAATGCAGCACCCCGGTTCCCCGCTGCCCGGCAGATGCCAGGGTGGCCCGGTCAAAGGCGGCCAAAATATCCGTGGCGTTGAACTGCGCGTGCACCTCCAGGGAACAGGGAAACAGCAGGTCCGACACTTCTCCTGCCACGGGCGAGACATCCCCGGCCCAGGCCAGATCCGGATCAGACGGGACCGGTGCCAGGTGCGCCCTGGCTTTCCACCCGGTCCACGTGTCCGAAACCAGCAGCCGCTCCGGTTCATAGTCATGGTACTGGACAAAC
>JAZBPL010000108.1:0-3485 GCA_036351635.1 Desulfotignum sp. | reverse complement strand
AGGATAACCTCATAAATATCCTTACGGTGCCCGATAGCATACACCACCACCCTTGTGTTGAGATCATCGATCCGATAAACCACCCGGAACCGTTTCAGCTTCAGGGATCGGAACAGGGCCAGTTCGTTTTGCAGCGGCTTGCCCAGATATGGATTTTCATTAAGCCCTTTGAGTCCGGCTTTGATATTTTTTCGGATTTCCGGGTGCAGGCGGGCGAACATGTCAGCTGCAGAAGCCGTCAATTTGACCTGAAATGTCACTACAGATCTTCCAGATCTGTGAGCGGTCTGTCAGAACGGATGTCATCCAGGGAATGGTGAATCTGATCCATCATGTCCCGATCCCCCAGAACGGTCATGGTTTCCTGCATGGCTTCATATTGCTCCATGGACATAAGCACTGCCTTGGGAACCCCGTTCCGGGTGATGGCAACGGTGCTGCCCTCGGCATCGAGCATTCGAATCATGTCCAAAAGTTTCGTTTTTGCCCGAGTGACCGGAATATAGGTATCGATCTGCATAGCGTATCCTTGAAAAAATGGGGAAAATTAATTATGACCATTATAATGACTGTTGTGTATTCGGTCAATCTGTTTTTTGTCCGGCTGCCCGGGGATCCTTTTTTTTGATCAAGTGATGATAAAAATCCAGGGTCTGCCGGGCAATGCTGGTCCAGGAAAACTGTTTTTCGATTCTTTTGCGTGCTGCCGCACCCATCTGCACTCTTTTTTCCGGTGCCCGCACCAGGGAGTTGATGGCGGCTGCCAGATCTGCCGCATATTTTTCCGGGTTTGTGGGTTCAGCATCCTTCTTCGCCGCAAAGGGAACCAGAAGCCCGGTTTCATTGTGGACCACCACTTCAGGAATCCCCCCGACAGCTGCAGCCACAACCGGTGTGTTGCATGCACCAGCTTCAAGGTTGATAATGCCGAAAGGTTCATACACAGATGGACATACAAAAACAGCGGCATGGCTGTAAAGGACCGGCAGATCCTGCAAAGGGATTGTTTCAGAAATCCAGAGAATCTCTCTGCCTGTTTCCTGACTGGCACTTTTTACCCGGGTTTCCATTTCCTGTGCAATTTCTCTGGTATCAGGTGCACTGGCACACAGAACGGTCTGTACACCCGGATCCACCATGGAAATGGCCCGGATCAGATGCATGATCCCTTTCTGACGGGTAATCCTGCCCACAAAAAGAATATAGGGTTTTTCCGGATCAATGCCGTAAGACCTGAGTGTTTCCGGCCGGGATGTCTCACAAAAAAACCGGGTATCCACCCCGTTGTAAATGACCTGTACCTTTTCAGGAACTATCTGGTAAAGATCCATCACATTCTGTTTCATGGTTTCAGATACGGCGATAATACCGTCTGCATTTTCCATGGCTGTTTTTTCCAGCCAGCAGGTGGCATGGTAGCTGTCGCCAAGCTGGTCTTTTTTCCAGGGGCGGTGGGGCTCAAGTGAATGGGTGGTGACAACCAGGGGGGCCCCAAGAATTTCTTTGAGCAGACACCCGGCCATATAGGTGTACCAGGTGTGGCAGTGGATCACATCAGCCTTGTTTGCAGTACCGGTCATAACGGCATTGCGCAGCAGCGTATTCCCAAGCTTGGAACGCTGCAGCCCGGATGCCCCGGAAGAAATTTCTGGCACACCTGATACCCGCAGATGGGGGTCGGACTGTTTCTGGTCCCCGAAACACAGGACATCAAAGAAGTCAGTACCGGAAGACAGGGCGGTCATTTCCCGGACAAGATGGTCCACATGCACCCCAGCCCCGCCGTAAATATGGGGGGGATACTCATTGGTCAATATTAATGCTTTCATTGGTTTTCGTTTCTCACTCCTTGGTTGCATTGTATTTTGTGGAAGCCGGTTCAGGTGCCATTTTCTGCAGGAAGACAATGCCCAGGGGCGGCAGCACGATGTTCAGGGAAAAAGAGAACCCGTGGGCCGGCACCGGGGAGGCTTCAATTTGTCCCAGGCTGCCCTGGTTGCTGCCCCCGTATTCTTTTGCATCACTGTTGAGACACTCTTTCCAGAACCCGTCTGCAGAAACCCCCACCCGGTAATTGTGACGGGGTATGGGCGTAAAATTACACACCGCAATAATCTCTTCTTCCGCTTTCCTGTCCATGCGCATAAAAGTGAGGGTGGACTGCTGCACATCATTGCAGTCGATCCACTGAAATCCCTGCCGGGAAAAATCATCTGCATGCATGGCAGGGGTGCGCCGGTAAAACTGGTTCAGGTCTTCGATCCAGCGCTGAAGCCCCTTGTTGAAAGGATTTTCCAGCAGGTGCCAGTCCAGGCTGCTGTCATGGTTCCATTCCCGGCTCTGGCCGATCTCCCCCCCCATGAAAACAAGTTTTTTGGCCGGCTGTCCATACATATATCCAAAAAGCAGGCGCAGTCCGGCAAACTTCTGCCATTCATCTCCGGGCATTTTACCCAGCAAAGACCCTTTGCCATGGACAACCTCATCGTGGGACAAAGGGAGCACATAGTTTTCATTAAAGGCATATAGCATACGGAAGGTCAGTTTGTCATGATGAAAGGTTCGGTGAATGGGATCCTTGGACATATACGCCAGGGTGTCATGCATCCATCCCATGTCCCATTTCATGTCAAACCCCAGTCCCCCCAGGTGAGACGGTCTGGACACCATGGGCCAGTCAGTGGATTCCTCGGCAATGGTTACTGCATGGGGGTGGCTGTCATGGACCACCTCGTTGAACCGCTTGAGAAAGGCAACCGCTTCCAGATTTTCCCGCCCCCCGTATATGTTGGGCTCCCATTCACCTGCTTTCCGGGAATAATCCAGATAGAGCATCGAAGCAACCGCATCCACCCGGAAACCGTCAACATGGTATTTTTCCAGCCAGAACATGGCACTGCTGACAAGATAGCTGACGACTTCATTGCGGCCGTAATTGAAAATCAGGCTTTTCCAGTCAGGATGAAACCCTTTGCGCGGGTCTTCGTGTTCAAACAGATGGGTGCCGTCAAAATACCCCAGGCCGTGCTCATCACTGGGAAAATGGGAGGGCACCCAGTCCAGAATCACACCGATATTTTTCTGGTGCAGGCAGTCCACCAGATACATAAAATCCTGGGGCGGACCAAAACGGCTGCTGGGGGCAAAATAGCCCAGGCACTGATATCCCCAGCTGCCGTAAAAGGGATGTTCCATTACCGGCAGAAATTCCACATGGGTGAATCCCATCTTCAAAAGATAATCCGGCAGTTTTTCAGCCAGTTCCCGATAGGTTGCAAACCGGTTTTTTTCTTCCGGTATCCGGATCCAGGAACCCAGGTGCATCTCATAAACAGCCATGGGCGCAGACCTCACATTGACATTGCTGCGGTTTTCCATCCAGTCGTCATCTGACCATTCATGGGCCAGATCCCATGTCACAGATGCGGTCTGGGGGGACAGTTCGGTGAAAAATGCGAACGGGTCGGTTTTGTCCACCTGGTATT
>JAZBPL010000107.1:0-3273 GCA_036351635.1 Desulfotignum sp. | reverse complement strand
ACGGATGGCGGTGACAATAAGCTCAGCCAGGATCACAACCACAAAGATACTTAACAGAATGACGGATACGCGGTTCCAGAAAAAGAGGTTGAGGGCGGTGTCCAGCACCATGCCGATACCGCCTGCCCCAACCAGACCGATAACGGCTGATTCTCTCACATTGATATCCCAGCGGAACAAAAACACCCCCCAGAAAGCCGGTGCAGCCTGGGGCCAGTAGCCCTTGAGAAACACACTGAACCACGAGGCGCCGGAAGCTGTCAATGCCTCAACAGGACCGGGATCCACCTCTTCCAGCGCTTCTGCAAACAGTTTTCCCACAAATCCGATGGACCTGAAGCCGATGCAGACAGTGCCTGCCAGGGGTCCGGGTCCGAAAACCGCCACAAAAAGCAGGGCCCACACCAGTGAATTGACCGATCGTGAAGACACCAGGATCAATTTGGAAAGCCAGTTTAGAAGGGGGATGTGAACGATATTGTTGGCACCCAGAACGCCGATGGGGATTGCCATGACAATTGCCAGCAAGGTTCCAAGGGTGGCAATATGGAGGGTTTCCATCATGGCATGGTGAATGCCTTTAGGATAATAGGCAAAATCCATGGGCCACATCCGTTTGAAGAGGTCGGCCACCTGGGTGGGGGCATCATAGAGGAACTCGGGAATTATCTGTACGGATTGCATTGATATTGACAGGGCGATGGCAAATCCGAGAAAAACGGCAAATCTGGCCAGCCGTTCGGAAAACGTGAATCTTTCCCATTTGTACAAAGGGGCAGGGCTCATTGAAAAACCTTCTTTATCCGGGTGGAAATAAATTCACTCAACATGACCAGGGCGATGATGGAAATAAGGATTGCCGCAAGAAAGTCATAGTCAAACCGCTGGAATGCCGCAAAGAGTGTGCCGCCGATTCCGCCTGCACCGACAATGCCCACCATGGTGGAATTGCGCAGATTGGCATCCAGCTGGTAGGAGGAAAATCCGATAAACCGGTTGAGGACCTGGGGCAGCACCGCATATATGATCACACTCATGAAGGGCGCGCCGGCTGCCCGCAGGGCTTCAAGGGGTTTGAGGGATATCTCTTCAATGGCCTCTGTGAACAGTTTGCCGATAAATCCGATGGAGGCAAAAATCAGGGTCAGGATGCCTGCAAGGGGGCCAAACCCCACCGCTTTGACAAAAAGTATGGCAAAGATCACCGGATGAAAAGACCTGCACAGGGCAATAAAGGCACGAAAAGGCCAGGTGACCCAGGACGGCATAAGGTTTCTGGCCGCAAGCAGTCCCACAGGCAAAGAAAAAACAATACCAAAGGCAGAGGCGATGATGGCAATTTCCACCGTTTCCATCAGATTTGCCACAAGCAGCTGCCAGCGGGAAAAATTTGGCGGGACCATCTCTGCTAAAAAAGCCGCCCCGTTTCCCAGTCCCTGGAGAAAACGTACCCAGGAGACGTCAAGATAATTGGCCGCATATGCTGCATACAAAAATGCTGCCAGCCAGCCGGCCCGGGCCCACCAGTTTGTCTTGAAAGCCGGGCCGAAGTTTTTTGCTGTATCTGCTGTCATTGGAGCCAGTTCTCACCGCCGTAAATCTGTTTAAGATGGTCGTTGGACAATTCCGATGGGGGACCATCATAGATAATCCCCCCCTTGGAAAGGCCAATGACCCGTGCGGTAAAGCGCTTGGCAAGTACAACATCATGGATATTGATCAGCAGGGGAATGTCATGTTCGCCGGACAAAGACACCAGCAGTTCCATAATTTCGACACTGGTTTTGGGGTCAAGGGAAGAGGTGGGTTCATCCGCCAGCAGCACATGGGGTTCCTGCATGACGGCGCGGGCGATGCCCACCCGCTGCCGCTGGCCCCCTGACAAACTGTCGGCCCGCTGGCGGGCAAACTCCAGCAGGCCGATGGACTCCAGCAGGGCAAATGCCTTGTCAATATCACTCTGTGGATACTTTCTCAACCAGGCACGCCAGGAGGGAACATATCCCAGCCGGCCGCACAGCACATTTTCCATGACCGAGAGCCGTTCCACCAGGTTGAATTCCTGGAAAACCATGCCGATTTTTCTCCTTGCCATGCGCAGGTCCCGGCCGGTCAGGTGCGTGATGTTTTCCCCGCTGATATACACATTACCGGAAGTGGGGGGAATCAGCTTGTTCACACAACGGATCAGGGTGCTTTTGCCTGTGCCGGAAGGGCCGATGATGGCAACACTGCTCTGGCCTTCGACCGTAAAATTGATATTGTGTAAAACTGGCTTGCCCCTGACATATTCTTTGCTCAGATTTTCAATGCAAATGGAACGTTGCGGGTTAGCACTGCCGTCGGTCTGTTCCGCTACAGTCATATATACCTGGTCTGCTTTTTTTTTGGTGAAATCACCATATGAAGGCGCCATTTGTCCCGAAAAGCCCGGGACAAATGACGTCTGGAAAATCAAACTGTGTTATTGTTTTTTGGCAGCTTTGGCCGCTTCTTTTTCCGCCATTTTCCGCAGGCCGTCCTGGTTGTATGAGGTACCGGTTGATGCGGCGATATCACGGATGACTTTCCAGTCTTTTTCATAGGTTACTGGATAGAAACGGTCCGCACCGCCGAAGGTTTCCTGCATGGCAGGGGTAAACCGATAGGAATAGAAAGCATCTACAATCTTTTTCACCAGATCCGGATGCAGGTTGTGGGCATAGCCGAATGAAGAGGTGGGGAATTTGGGGGAGGTGAACACAATGCGGAAGTCATCTGCGTTGATTCTGCCGGCATCTGCCATCCGGTAATAGACATCAGAGGCAACAGGCGCCGCATCATAATCCCCGTGGGCAACACCTAAGATAGACTGGTCGTGCTTACCGGAATATACAACTGTGTAATCTTCATCCGGAACAATGCCATGCTGGGGAAAAATAGCCCTGGGGGCAAGGTTGCCGGAGTTGGAGGAGGCAGAAGTGTGGGCAATGCGCTTGCCTTTTATGTCATTCAGATCCTTGATATCACTGTCTTTTCTGGTGACAACAATCAGATTGTATCCCTGGAAGCCGTCATGGTACCCTTTTACAGCAATAGGCACATAACCGGCCAGATTGACGGCAAATCCGGTGGGCCCTGTGGAGAATCCGGCAATATGAAGCCGTCCGGAACGCATGGCCTCCACTTCAGCCGCATTGGACTGCACCGTGTAATAGATAACTTTTTTGCCGGTGGCCTCTTCCAGATATTTCTGAAAATCAGCAAACGCATCTTTGTATACTGCCGGGTCTT
>JAZBPL010000106.1:0-5643 GCA_036351635.1 Desulfotignum sp. | reverse complement strand
TTTTAGTGAAATACTGCATGTTACACCCCCTTATGCGATTATAACCTGTTTACCAATCCAGTCGGACCGGCACCAGAAAACTTACAAAACAAATCAGGGGAAATTCAGACGACGGGGTACAAGTTACGGCGGGTTGCTCTCAATCATATATATAGGCAGCGTTTTTTGCGGGCTGGTCTGTTTTTTCAATCCCGGGCGTTTCCATGAAAATGATATCATACCCATCCAGCTGTTTCATAATGACCCGGCCGGTGATCCGGACCCAGTCATTGTCCGCAAGGTCCATTTCTTCGGGGCTGGCCAGGAAAACACCCACCGGCATGGCATCTGCCACACAGCAGGTAATAAAATACCGGAAGACTGCGGCCAGGTGATCATGTCCTTCAACGGTTTTTGAAAACAGGCCCTCCACACGGATATGCCTGCCATTATACTGGTCCCAGTTGCGCACCAGGCGGGCTATGGATATCTCCTGAATGTCATCTTTGCCCGGTTCCGAAAGTGTTTTGGCATCCAGATCCTGGACCAGTGGGGTATCACTGTTTTTCTGAACCATTGTCGCCACTGGCCGTTTGGAAAGGGCAAAGCTGCCCAGGGTATTGTCACCGGCAGCACCCATGAACACAATGGGCAGTATCAGGATCATGCCTTTGATGAGCTGGTCTTTTCCAGAAACCGGCGGTTCTGCCAGCAGGCTGATACAGAAGACCGCACAGACCACCAGGCTGATGTAAATCAGAAACCCGAATTCCGGGGCCAGAAACAGTTGATACCGGTCTTCGCGCAGCAGCCATGCCAGTGCGATGAACCAGGCGGCCAGGACCACCAGCGGCCCGCTGATTCTTTTCACAGCCATTGGGACATCTCCAGAAACGCCATTGCCAGAAACACGGACAGACAGACCTGAAACGTCAGAAAAAAGATCATTCTCCTGGTGAAGACCGCCAGATACATGAGAATCAGCTTGATATCCAGCATGGGCCCCAGGACCATGAATGCCATCTGGGCGGAAAGCGGCATGCCCATGGGCTGAAAAGAGGCCGCGATAAAGGCATCTGCCTCACTGCAGAGGTTGAGGGCCACCGCCAGTACCATCATGGCTGTGATGGCAATAAAGGGTCCCTGGGCAACAACCATGAACGCCTGTCTGGGCACCAGGGTCTGGAGGGCCGCAGCAATAAAGGCCCCGATGATCAGAAACCGGCCGATATCATAAAAATCTGCTGCCCCGTGGGACAGGGCCGCCTTGATTTTTGCGGCAACGGATCTGCTGCCGGAAGATCCATGGGTATGGGTGCATCCGGCATGGCCGCAGGCGCAGGCGGTTTGTTCCGGAAAGGGGAGCAGGGCCTGTTTTCTGGAAAAACATGCATCTGTGAGCAGACCGATGCCCATGGCAATCACCACCCCGGCAAACACCCGGAGAAATGCCACATCCCAGGCAAAGGAATAGGCCACCAGGGTGGAGGAAAACACCAGCGGATTCACAATGGGTCCACCCAGCAAAAAAGCCACAGCCGATCCCAGGGGCATGCCTTTCTGGATAAATTTTCTCACCACCGGTACAATGGCGCATTCACAGACCGGTAAAATGATTCCCAGGAATGCGGCCACTGCTACTGCCTGTTTTTTTTCTCTGGGCAGGATGCGCAGCAGCTGGTCCCTGGACAGAAACACCTCCACAAAGCCGCCCAGAAGGGTCCCCAGCAGCATAAAAGGAAAGGCTTCCAGAACAATGGCACTGAAAATGATGGAAAAGGTGATAAATGTTTCTGATCTGGCATGGAAGGCCGCCATGAGAATGGCGGCCGCCAGAAAAAACATCTGCAGGTACCGGCCGGTCTCACTGATTTTTGACCGGACCGGCGGCAGTACCGGGTCTGCTGCCATGGGAAACGGGGAGGTATCAGGTTCAGGCTTCACGGTTCTTTTTTATCAGGGTGCCAGCGCATCGGCAATGGTATCGGCGATTTGTTTCATGTTGTCCAGATAGTGATAGGCCAGGGGGTTGATGGACACCACCGCACCGTTGACTGCCCGGGCGATCTTCCGTGCAGCCTCCTGGTCGAACTGGGGCTGGACAAAGATCACCCGGACCTTTTCCCGGCCGGCCAGTTTGATGAATTCGGACAGCTCCTTTCCTTTGGGGGACCTGCCCATGGTTTCCACGGCAATCTGGTGCAGGCCGTAGGCATCAGCCAGATATCCGAATGCCGGGTGAAATACAAAGAAATTCTGCCCTGCCAGGGGTGCCAGCAGGGTTTTCAACCGTTCATGGAGCTGATCCAGGTTCCGGGCAAACCGGTCATAATTTTCCCGGAACCGGTCTGCATGGGCCGGGGCCAGTTCACCCAGGGCATCTGTCATGGTTGCGGCCTGCTGCTTCACCAGCACCGGGCTCATCCAGATGTGGGGATCCCTGCCGGCAGCAGTATCCCCATGGCCGTAATCCTCTGCTGCTTCACCATGGTGGTCATGTTCCGCATCAGCCCCATGGGCATGCCCTTCTTCACCATGGTGATCCTGGTCATGCGCCTTTTGATGATCATGGCCATGCGCATCATGTTGGTCATCGCCATGGGTGTGGGCTTCCATCTTCCGCAGCACGATCCCTTTGCGGGTATCCACCACCCGGGTATCCGGGGCAATGGATGTAACCTTATGCATGAACCCGTTCTCAAAGGGCACCCCGATTCGGAAATAGACATCTGCATTGGCCAGTTTCCTGATCTGGGCCGGGGTGGGAGAATAGGTGGCCGGACTTTTGCCCGGTGTCACCAGCACATCCACCTCTGCCAGATCTCCGGTGATCTGCTCAACAAAAAATTTCTGTGGCACAATACTGACAAACACCTGCAGCTTTTCTTCGGCATTCAGGACGGCACCCGTCAAAACGACCAGTAAAACAGCCAGTGCAATAGATTTCAACCGCATTTTTTCCTCCTTTTACAGCACCAAGTATTTTTTTATACCAAAATTTACCAAACCGCCATGGTTTCTTTCAAAAAAACCATTTTTATCCAGGCCTTTTTGCCACTTTTAAAACCACACCCCCTTTCTAAAACATCAGCCCCTATTTATTGCAAATGATAGTGCATTTGCAATAAATAGGCTGTCAAAGGATATTTGTCAACACCTGACTGATATCTTGCAAAGGGTGAAAGGTTCAGATATACTGCCTTGTGAGATGAAAAAAATGAAACGCCAAACCGCCCAGAGACAGGCCATTGAAAAGGTTTTCAGGCAGCATGACAGACTGCTGGCCATTCCGGAAATACTGGCATACGGCAGCCGGATCGTGCCCTCCCTGAACCAGGCAACGGTGTACCGCAACATCAAGCAGCTGGTTGCGGAAGGCCGGATCAGGCAGGTCAAACACCCGGACCTGGGCACCCGGTACGAACGGGCGCACAAATCCCACCATCACCATTTTCACTGCAATGGGTGCAACCGCGTGATGGACCTGCCCGGGTGCGCATTGAAAGAGGATCACATCGTGCCGGACGGATTTGTTCTTGAAAGCCATGACGTTTTTCTGTCAGGGCTTTGTGACCGATGTGCCGGGCGTTGATCCGGCCGGATCAGTAGCGGCAAGTTGGAGCCTTTGTTTACACGCTGAAAACCAGACCCGTTAACCCGCCAGCTTCGCTGCAATTTTTGCCACATGGTTTCCCTGGAACCGGGCCCCTGCCAGGTCATTTTCAGAGGGCATCCTCGCCCCGTCTCCCCCGGCTATGGTGGATGCGCCATAGGGGGATCCGCCGGTGACTTCATCGATGCGCATCTGTCCCTGGAATGCATAGGGCAGGCCCACCACCACAAACCCGTGGTGCAGGAGCGTTGTATGGAAAGACAGGATGGTGGATTCCTGGCCCCCGTGCTGGGTGGCGGTGCTGACAAACACACTGCCCACCTTGCCGATCAAAGAACCGTTGGCCCACAGCTGGCCGGTGGCATCCAGAAACTGGCGCATCTGGCCGCACATGTTGCCGAACCGGGTGGGGGTGCCGAAAATGACGGCATCCGCTTTTTCCAGTTCCTCCACCGTGCACACCGGCACATGGGAAAATGCTTTTTTCGCCGCAACCGCACCCATTTTTTCCAGCACATCCGCAGAAAGCGTCTCCGGCACCTGCCGGATATCCACGTCAGCACCTGGAATCTGTTCTGCGCCCTGTGCAGCTGCTTTGGCCATCTCGTATACATGGCCGTAGGTGGAATAAAAAACGATCAGGATTTTCATGGCAAGACCCTCCTTTCAGATTAAAAGAACCAGCTTAAAAAATATGCTGCAATGACACATTGTCAAGAATGGGTGTGTTTTTTAAGGTATGCCTAATATTTTTTTATTGACAAATCTTTTTTGTTTATAATATGTTTTTGCGAAACTCATCGCAACCTGATAGTGGCGGTAACCACCATGGCTGACAAACTGCACCAGTTTTTACCCATATGGGCAATTCCGGATTTTTTGAAATGCCCGTTGGCAGGCGCCATGCTCACCGTGGAAAAACACCGGCCCACCCTTAAAAAATGCGGCTGTGATGTCAAATCCATGAAACCTTAGGAATACCACCAGAAAATCATGCTGAAACTGGCCGAAAAAAGCCGGGCACTCAAGGAGATGAGCAAAGCGCGCAAGACTGATGCTGCAGCAATCAGGCATCTGGAAGCCCGGAACCGGGAATTGACAGCCCAGGTGCAGACACTGCAGCCGGACACTGCCGCCCGGCCAGAAACAATGCAGAAAAAATTCGGTTTGGAGAAACAATCCAGGCCCTGGCGGCTTAAAAAATGATGATACCTGATAAGATGCCTGTTCCAACTATGGACTGACAGCAAGCGGATCCCCTTCTCCTCCACGTGCGACTTCAAACGTCCTGTAAAATTTTATAGCGGGATAATTTTCTTTGGCGTAATTTTCCACATCCGGTGCGTAGTGGTAACCGATCATCATGCCCATGACATCGCCTTCCCTGTTTTCTCTGATTCGCCCAAGCAAGCCGGCGAATTTGTCAAAATCCCGCTTGCCCGGCTGGGCTTTGCACTCTCCGATCAGATAGATTCTGTTCCCGTTTTTTTCCCCTTCAACATAGATATTGGCCTCGTCATGGCTGCCGTCAGAATAGACAATATTCCGCCGGTCAACGATACCCGCCCTGATGCCAAAAACTGTATTGATAAATTCGGGGATATGGGGCATGAGCCTGTCTTCAATGCCGTACCCTACAGCCATGGCCAGCCCGCCCATCTGTTTCCGGATATCCACAACACTTTCCGATAATTTCTGGACGATCCGTTCCGTGCGGTTCTGTGCCTGGGTAAGCTCATCCACGCGGGCGGCCAGGCTTTCCAGCCGTTGTTCCGTGCGGCTCTGTGCCTGGGCAAGCTCCTCCACACGTGCGGTCAGGCTTTCCAGCCGCTGTTCTGTTCGGTTCTGCGCAACAGCGAGATCTTTGACGATCCCTTTCAGCTCTTCAAAATCAGATCGAGCCACAGGTACTTGATTCGATTGATGATTGAACTCTTCCATCATCAAAATCAGTACATCACGTATGGCAGGATCAACGGATTGCATTTTTTTCAACAGGTCGGCTTTCATGGCAAAGCTCCTGAAACGGTTAGAGGTAATCCGAACGGCTA
>JAZBPL010000105.1:0-5566 GCA_036351635.1 Desulfotignum sp. | reverse complement strand
TTCTTTTCATGTCGGGATATACGGCCAATGTCATCGCCCATCACGGCGTTCTGGATGCAGACGTCCATTTTATTCAAAAGCCTTTTTCCAACACAGATCTTGCAGTGAAGGTGAGAACGGCTTTGAGGATGTAACTCATTTCCGGTGGCAGGCACCATAGCTGCCTGGCCTTGAAAATCGTTCATTCGCAGGTTCATTTTCAGCCTGAGTCGGCAAACCTCAATCTTTCATACGAAAGCCAAAAAAACCTTTAGCCAAAATTCTTCAGCAGGCTCTGGGGCTGAAAATTTCCACTATCTTCCGGTGTGCCAAAAGTCTCTCCTGCCGCGAACAGGATGTGTCAGGAGTCCCGCATAAGCGGTCGACCTGGATGATTCACCACCCAGGTACGAACCCCTTCGTCAGATGGATCATGACACCATCAGATAGCGTCACCACTTATTCAACGTTCAGTATAAATGAACATTCAGATAGACACCTTATTTGGTATATTGAAGTTTATAGACCATGATTTCAAATATATATATAAAAATAACTACAAACTAAAAAATAAGTATTGACAATTAAAATTATTATAGATAAACGTTTTTTAGTATTTATTAACAATATTGCGAAAGGAGTTCCAGGATGAAAAAAGTATTATGTATCGGTTTGGTTTGTATTCTGACAGTATTTTCAAACAACGCCTTTGCTAGGGATGTCGTTCTCAAGCTGGCTCATATTACGGCGCCCGGCGGCATGCTGGACATGAAAGCCCAGAAATTCGCGGAACTGGCAAAAGAAAAAAGCAACGGCAGGATCACTATTGAAATCTATCCGGCACAACAGCTGGGCAACATCAAGGAACTGCTCCAGGGGTTGAGCATGGGTACCATTGATATCGTCCAGGAAGCCGAATCGTTCATGGACACCTTTGACAAAGATTATGCCATTTTCGGCACGCCGTTCATGTTCTCCAGAGATGAACTCAAGTCCAGCGGGTATATCAAGGAGGTCAGAGAACGCGTCCGCAAAAAAACCGGAATCCGGACGCTGCCGGGATTTGCATTCCGGCCGGCCTTCCACTTATGGACCCAGAAAAAACAGATCATGACGCCTGAAGAACTCAACGGCATCAAACTGCGGGTGTGGCAGGCCAAAGCCCTGGTAGACACCTGGAACGGCCTGGGCGCCACCGCAGTTCCCCTGGCATGGGGGGATGTCTATCTGTCATTGTCCCAGAAAGTAGTGGACGGAATGGTTCACAATATCGTCCAGGTTCGGGATGAAAAATTCTATGAGCAACTGGATTTCTGCACCAAGCTGGATTTCATGCAGCTGTATGACGTCACCTGGATTTCAGACATCAAATGGCAGACCCTGTCGCCCGAAGACCAAGCAGTATTGACCCAGGCCAGCGAAGAATGCGCTGAATGGTTTGTGGATTATGGGCAGAGCCTGGAAGCAGAAGCCCAGCAGCAGATGGAAGCAGCCGATGTCACGTTTGCGGTTGCCGACCGGGATAAATGGACAGAAAAAGCCGGCATGGTTCACAAGGAACTTGAAAAAAGCGGTCTTTGGTCTGAAGGCCTGCTTGAAAAACTGAACAAATAACCGGGGGAAATCATGGGTCTGCAGGGGTTGAACCGGAAACTGGCAAGACTGCTGGACTGGGCCATCGGGTTGATCATGGGTGCCGTTGTTGCCATCCTCTTTGTGGGGGTGATCATGAGGTATATCTTTAATGCCCCGCTGTTCTGGTCTGAAGAGGTGGCGGTGATGGGACTGATCTGGATGACGTTTCTGGGCGGTGCCATCCTGGTGCGCCAGGACAAGAACGTGTGCATCACCCTGTTCAGCGATATCTGCCCCGCCCCTGTGGGCCGGTTCATGAAAATCCTGTCCGGCGCACTGGTCATCCTCATGCTGGGTATCATGATCTACCAGAGCTGGCAGCTTACCGGCAGACTGGCCCATGCCACCACCCCGGCCCTGCGGATAAAGGAATCCTGGTTCGGCTGGGCCATGGTCTGCGGGTTTGTCATCATGCTATACTACCAGACGCTGCACCTGATTGCCCTTGTGAGGAACAAACCCGCGTTTCCTGAAACAGCGGACCAGGACCGGGGGTGTGCGCTGTGAATGCCATTCTCCTGATATCGGTGTTGATGATCCTGATGGCCCTGCGGGTCCCGGTGGTATTTTCCTTGCTGCTGTCCTGCCTGTTTTATGTGACGTTTCTCAAAGAGATCCCCATGATCATCCTGGCCCACCGGATGCTGGGCAGTCTGCAGATTTTTCCTCTGCTGTCCCTTCCCCTGTATATCCTGGCGGCGGATATCATGAATTCCGGACGGATCACTGAAGAGATGTTCAAACTGGCCCGGGCCCTCGTCGGCCACATCCGGGGGTCCATGGGCCATGTCAATGTGGTGGCTTCCATGATTTTTGCGGGCATGAGCGGATCCATCACCGCAGATACCGCCGGTCTGGGCAAGATCGAAATCCCCATGATGACCAAAGCCGGGTATGACAAATCCTTTGCCGTGGCCGTGACAGGCGCCAGCTCCATTATCGGCCCCATCATGCCCCCCAGCATCCAGATGATCCTGTATGCCATGATCGCCGAACAGTCGGTGGGCCGGCTGTTTGTGGGCGGAGCCATTCCCGGCGTGGTCATGGGACTCGCCCTCATGGTCACGATCTATATCTATGCCGTCCGACGGAAATATCCATATGATTCCAGCCGTGCCCCCCTGGCGGATATTTGGAAAAGCTTCAAACAGTCAGTCTGGGCGTTAATGACCCCGGTGATCATCCTGGGGGGAATCGTCACCGGTATTTTCACCCCCACGGAAGCCGCCGTGGTGGCGGTGGTGTATGCCTTTGTCATCTCTTTTTTCATCTACCGCACCCTGCAGTTGAAAGATATGTTGAAGATGATGGTAGGGTCCGCTGTCACATCCGCCCTGATTCTGGTGATCATGGGAGCGGCCTCGGTATTCGGATGGATCGTCACCATGGAAAACATCCCGGTATTGATCCGGGATCTCATTCTTTCCACCACGGACCGGCAATGGGTGGTGCTGATCATCCTGAACCTGGTGTTTCTGATTGCCGGGTGCTTTTTTGACATCTGCGCCATTATTCTGGTGTTCACCCCCATGATCCTGCCGGTACTGACCGCCTTTCAGATCGATCTGGTGCACTGGGGCGTGGTGCAGGTACTCAATGTGTGCATCGGGTTTCTCACCCCGCCTTTCGGGGTCGGTCTCTATGTTCTCAGTGACCTGTCAGGCATGAGTGTGGGCCAGGTGATGCGTTCGGTGGCTCCGTTTCTGGTACCGCTGTTGATCTCACTCGCGTTGATCACTTTTTTTCCGCAGCTGGTCCTGTGGCTGCCGGAAATCGTATTTGGATAGTCACAGGACAGTCCCATTTTTCCAAGGAGAACAAATGAACAGTAAAGAACGATTCACTGCCGCCATAAACCATGAAGAACCGGACCGGGTTCCGCTGGACCTGGGTGGATGGGTAACCACCATCAGTGTCAAAACCTATGACCGGCTGCTTAAAAAGCTGGGATATCAGCGGGGAGCAGCAGCGTTTGACTGGCTGCGGCAGAATGTGAAACCGGATGAGGACGTGCTGGAACGTCTCGGCGTAGATACCCGGTATGTCCACCTGGGCAGCCCCGGATTCTGGCGGTTTGAACCGAAACAGACGCAAAAAGGCCTGTATGTGACCGATGAATGGGGATGCGGGTTTCTCATGCCTGAGGATTCACTGTATTTCAACCTGGTGGACAGTCCTTTGAAAAACGCCACGATGGATGATCTGGCATCCCATGCCTGGCCGGACCCGGATGACCCCGGATACCTCGACGGGATCGAAGAACAGGCCAGACAACTGTCAGAGGCCGGAGAATACGGGGTCGTCGGCAATTTCGCCTGGGAAACCTGGTTTGAACGGGCCTGGAAACTGAGGGCCATGGACCGGTTCTACATGGATATGGTGGGGAATAAAGAATTTGTTCACGCCCTTCTGGACAAGACCCTGTCTCTGCACATGCGCCTTTTGGACAATGTGCTCCGGGTGTGCGGTCGATACCTGGATGTGATCATCCAGGGCGGGGACCTGGCCGGCCAGAAAACCACGCTCATGTCACCGGCCACCTACCGGGAATTCATCAAACCCCGCCAGGAAAAAATCATTGAATTTATCCGGCAGAGAACACGCGCCAAAATTTTCTGGCACTCCTGCGGCGCGGTATCCACCCTTCTGGATGATTTCATTGACGTGGGCATCGATATTCTCAATCCGGTCCAGGTCCGGGCGCACGGCATGGATGCGTCAACACTGAAAAAACGATATGGAGACCGGCTGGTATTCTGGGGGGGGATCGATTCCCAGCAGGTGCTGCCGTCCGGCACGGTCAAAGATGTGGAAAACGAAGTGGCCCATCTGATTAAAAATGCTGGATCAGGCGGCGGACTGGTGATATGTTCAGTACACAACATCCAGGCGGATGTTCCGGAAGACAATGTCCTGGCTTTGTATGATACTGCCAGGAAACTGGGCCGGTACCCGCTGACATGACCGCTGGAACACACATGCGGCAAACCCCATGGAGACAGATCAGGTGATAGAGGGAAAACGAATCAAGGAATACAGGGAGAAAAAAGGCTGGTCCCTGAGAACGCTGGCAGGCAAGGCGGGGATTTCCCCGAGCATGCTCAGCCAGATCGAATCCGCCAAAGTGGACCCATCCCTGTCAACCTTGAGAAAAATTGCCATCTGCCTGGAGGTCCCGTTGTTTTTCCTGGTTCTTGATTATTCCGCACCGGCCCATAAAAAAGTAAAAGTGGACGAGTCCCGGCTTGCGGTTTTTCCCAATGACGGCCTGACTTATCAGATCATTCATTCCGACCAGGAAAAAAAAATGGGCATTCATATCGGTGTTCTGGAAAAAGGGGGCGCCACCAGCGCCGACCTGCTGCCCCACGACGGAGAAGAATGCCTGATTATTCTGGAAGGCAGCATGCAGGTGGTGTACGAAAATGAAACCATTGATCTGGCAGCCGGAGAAAGCCTTTATTTTGATAGTTCTGTGCCCCACAAACTGCAAAACATTCAGGATGATCCGTGCCGCTTCTATCTGATTATCTCTCCTCCCAAATTCTGATTCCGGCCTTTGAACTCGATTATTCAAGGGGATGTACTGATGAACGATCCAAACCAGCTGCAGAGTAAAAATCCTTTGAAACAGACCGCAATCGCCATCTTTGAAGCCGGGCTCCGGGCCGTGGCACCCGGGGCTTGTGTGGCAAGGCACGTGACGGTTTCCGGCAGTAGGCTGCATGTCTGCGGCACGGACATGGACCTGAACCGGATCCAGCACATCTATGTGGCCGGGGCCGGCAAGGCATCGGCGGCCATGGCAGAAGAAGTGGAAAAAGTGCTGGACTCCCGGATCCATGACGGGGTGGTGGTGACCAAATACGGGCATGGCCTTCCGCTCAACTACTGCCGGGTGATGGAGGCAGGGCATCCTGTGCCGGATGAAAACGGGATGTCAGGGGCGACG
>JAZBPL010000104.1:0-4325 GCA_036351635.1 Desulfotignum sp. | reverse complement strand
CTGCCCAAAACCCGGTCCGGCAAGATCCTCCGGGGCACCATGCGGGCCATTGCAGACAAAAAAGACTATAAGGTACCTGCCACCATAGATGACGATACCATCCTGGATGAAATCGCAATTTCTTTGGGAAAGATCGGATATGGAAAAAACGCATGAAGCAGCAAGATATAAAAATTTTTAATACAATGGAGAGGAGGTGGTGTGATATGCCCTGATTATCCAAAAATCCTTGATAATCAAATATGATCCGATCAACTCATAAAAATGAGATAACAGGAGGGAAATAATTATGGATCCAAAAGTATGGGTATGGGTTTTTCTGGGACTTTACATCATTTACTGCTTCTGGTGGGGCATGAAGGGTTTTTTCACTGAGAAAAAAGCCTCGGGCTATGCCATTGCAGGCCGTTCCATCCCGTTCATCGCGTTCCTGATGGCGGCGACTGCCGCCTCGTTTTCCGGGTGGACCTTTATCGGCCATCCGGGTTTGATCTGGAAAGCAGGGCTGGTATATGCCTTTGCATCCTTTTACGTACTCACCATTCCCATCACCGGGGCATTCTTTGCCAAAAGAAACTGGCTCATGGGCAAGCGCTACGGCTTTATCACACCGGGTGACATGTTCGCCTACTACTACAACAATGAAGCGGTCCGCTGGCTCACGGTGCTGGCGGCATTTCTCTATTCCATTTTCTACTCCGGGCTCCAGCTCATCGCAGCTGCCAAACTGTTCTACTGGACCGCCGGCGTGCCTGAAACCATCGGATTGATTTTCATGGCCTTTATCGTCTGGTTCTATGTGGTCACCGGCGGCCTCAAAGCCTCCACCTGGGTGGGGGTGCTGCAGTTCTGCCTCCTGGTGGGCGGCATCATCCTGCTGGGATTCTACACCATCACAAGTCCCCTGTTCGGCGGGTGGTCCGGGTTTGTGGCCTCCATGGGCGGACTTGAAGACAAGTACATGAAGGTGCCGGGCCTGATCCACTTCGGCCTGGGTACCGGCGGGTGGACCGCGGTGATGATCCTCACCTACATGTTCGCCCTCATGGGGATCCAGTCTTCGCCGGCCTTTACCCTGTGGAACTTTGGTATTGCCTCTCCCAAGCCTTTGGCCTGGCAGCAGGTGTTCATGTCCACCTTTGTGGTGGGCCTGGCCCTGTTCTTTTTCACCGCTTTCCAGGGCATCGGCGCCCGGATCCTGATGATGGCCGGCAACCTGGCCCCCCAGGTGGACGGGGATGTGGTCCCCATGCTCATGACCAAATTCATGCCAGGGCCCCTCATGGGACTGGTGTTCATGGGCGCCATTGCAGCCATCCACTCCACGGCAGCCCCCTACATCGGCACCGGCGGCACCATTATCCAGCGGGATGTGTGGTGGCGGTATGTCAGAAAACAGGGCGGGTCCCACTCCGAGCAGATCTGGACCAACCGGATCTTTGCCACCATCCTGGCAGCAGCCGCGGTTATTGTCTCTTTGACCTCCACTGATGCCATCGTCATGATCGGCGGGTTTGCCACGGCATTCGGCACCATCATGTATATCTGTCTGCTGGGGGTGCACTGGGGCTTCAAATTTCCGAGCATCGGCGTGGTACTGGGCCTCATCAGCGCTATTATCGCCTGTTTTCTCACCTATTATGTCTGGAAGTATCCTTTGTCCATCCATACGGCAGGATGGGGTATTTTCGTGGGACTGGGCGTGGCATACCTGTGCCGTGGTCTGGGTCTGAAAGACAATGAAGAAACCATTGCCCGGCAAAAAGAGGTCAGGGAATGGCTCAACTCCGTGGATGCCCCGACTGAAAAGGGCCAGCGCTGGCGGGGTTATATGAAAATCGCCGTCCCGGTCTGGTATCTCATGGCCCTGGGACCCGGGGTCCTCATCGGCAACACGGCATTCTCATTTGCCGGGTTTCCGCCCATCTGGTCCTGGCAGATCGTCTGGTGGATTTTGGGTATTGTGATGATGTGGGGCCTGTGCTTTAAAGCGGAAATGTCCACCACATCCGCGGAACAGATCAGACGGGCGGATGAGGAAACCATGGATGTTACCAAGGAAGCAGATGATATGTAACACCCTGGACCATTGATTTAACAAACTGAGAAACAAAGGAGAAATACCATGGCTCTGGAAGACAAATACCTTATTGCAACCCTTATTTTCTGCATACTTTTCGTCTCCTCATTCGGCTGGGGATGGTGGGGATAATCCGATATTATAATCCATAAAACCACAAAGAATTCCGGACAAGACCCTTTGTCCGGAATTCTTTATTTTCTGCATTCATGACCCTGAGCCACCGATTCTGGATATTCACCCTGGCAGGTGCGGGCATCATTTTCCTGATTATCGCGGGAATGGCTGTGTACGTCTGGCTGCACCTGACCCCTGACCAGGCAAAAGCTGCTGCAGCATTCTGTAAGGGCCATGCAGCTGTGCTGCTGGGCGGGTTTCTCCTGCTGTGCCTGGTGTTCTGGGCGGCATCCGATCTGGTGTATGCCGGGTATATCAAACCCGTGAAAAAAATGTCCGCCGAAGTGGCCATGATATATGCATCCAACCCCGCGTTGCGCATCCCTGTCACAGGAAACCAGGATATCCAGGCCCTGGCCAGAACCATCAACACCTTTGCAGACCTGTTTGAAAACCAGAACCAGACAATTGCCCAGCAGGTGGTGGCTGCCAGGAAAGAAACCGAACAGGAAAGAAACCTGCTGGCCGCCATCATGGGGGAACTGCCCCAGGGGGTGATCATCTGCAATGTCAGTGGCCGTATTCTGCTGTACAATTCTCTGGCCAAAACTATTTTCACCCAGACCAGGGACCTGGAAAAAACCGAACATTTCATGGGTTTGGGCCGGTCCATTTTCCACCTGGTGGACAAAGAGCTCATCTCCCATGCCATTGAAGAGATCACAGAACAGCTGGCATCACGAGAAAACAGTGCAGGCTCTTACTTTATCACCCCGGTTTCCGGCAATTGCCTGATCAGTGTGGAAACCATACCGGTCCTGGACAAAAACAACCGGATGACCGGGTTTATTCTGGCGTTCCAGGAGATCTCCCAGGACATCAAAAAATATGAATCCATCCAGGCGCATCTGGCACAGTTTCTTCAGGCACTGGAAAAAAAAAGCCCTGCTGCAGAAGGGTTTTACAAGCTGTCCGATACTATCCAGGATATTTTTCTGTCCCGCCTGCCCTTAACCCGGATGGATCTGGCACAATTTCTTTTCCGGGTCCAGAAACTGTCCGGCCAGCTTCATGGTATCAGAATCAATGTGTATAACCGTGTGCAGAATGAACGTATCATGGCAGACACCTATTCTCTGACCCAGGCGTTTGTGTTTTTGTTCAATGCCCTGACCCGGTTCACAGGCTTTCCGGAATTTGATATTTGTACCTCAACCGACCATGACCGAATCAGGTGTGATATCACCTGGGAAGACTACCCTGTAAAAATTGCAGATCTTGAAACCATCAAACACCAGCACATCAATGCCCTGCCCGGATTTGAATCGGTTCTAAAACTCAACAACACCCGGTTTGACATCCTTACCGCAGATAAGACCACAAGCAGCCATGTCACCCTGTCTGTGAGAAAAAGTACAGAAACGGCCGGGCCTTTAAAACACCGGACACCCATCATGGCCGGATCACGGCCGGAATTTTATGATTTTGACCTGTTCCAGGTACAGGACAGAAACAAAAACCTGCTGGATACCAGGCTGAAAGAGATCTCCTATACCGTATTTGATACGGAAACCACGGGCCTGAACCCGGAAGGGGGAGATGAGATAATCTCCATGGGTGCGGTGAGAATTGTCAACAACCGGATCCTTGTTGAGGATGTATTTGAGGAACTGGTGGATCCGAGACGTGATATTCCAGTGGCATCTTACCGGATTCACGGCATCAACCATGAAATGGTGGCGGAAAAAGACCCCATTGAAAAAGTGCTGCCCCGGTTCCGGCAGTTTGTGGCTGACACTGTTCTGGTGGGACACAATATCGCGTTTGACATGAAAATGCTCGCACTCAAGGAAAAAACAACAAACATACGGTTTGCCAACCCCATCTTAGATACCCTGCTTTTGTCCGCCATTCTGCACCCCATCCATGAACAGCATGACATGGAAAATATCGCAAAAAGGCTGGGTATAGACATTATCGGCCGGCACACTGCCCTGGGGGATGCCATTTCCACGGCACAAATTTTTTTAAAACTGATCCCAGTTCTGAACAGCAACGGCATTCTCACCCTTGGGGATGCCATCACTGCATCAAAAAAATCCTATTATGCAAGAGTAAAATATTGATT
>JAZBPL010000103.1:0-9479 GCA_036351635.1 Desulfotignum sp. | reverse complement strand
TGGATGATCTGGGAGCCTTCTAAAAACTTTTGGCATAACAGTGCATCGGCTTCAATGGGTTGCGATGTGAAAAAATCGAAATCAACCGATTGTCTGTGATTAAGGCGAAGCGCTATAGCGGTACCACCATACAAAACAAAATGTTTTGGGATTTCCGATAGCTCAGCCCAGATATTCTTTTGGGGCTCAGGAAAGATCTCAAAGCTTGGGGAAAACATTTTCATATTTTTCACCGATTTCTATTTGGTAATGGTGGAATCTCTGAAGGATGAGATGCTATCCCTAATTTGTAATGCCAAAAATGCCAGGATTTCCCGTTAAAAACACCGATAGGCGGTTCTCGCAAAGCAGAAACAAAAGGTCCTTCTCCAATATTTCCAAGCACCCATACACAATCTTCGACAACTCCTAACGTCATGATTTGGGCCATGAAATGATTCTGGTCAGCCACTGCATCTTTTGGATCTTTCCACCAAATATATTTTTGGGCCAAATCATATAACTTTTTATTTTTTGCCGGATCTATTTGTTCTTCTAATGTCAGCGACCCTTTGTCTATGACGGTTATGACGTTCATTCCTTTACTCCTGTACCCGGCCTTAAATGCTCTATTTACGTGGATAATCCTGGAAGATGTTTCCAACCCAAATTAATGAATTAATAGGGGTCTGACTTCAATTAATTACTTCCTGTTCAAATGCTGTTATGTAATAATAGCGTGCTTCAGGCATAGAATCAAGAAAGCATTTTCCATATCCATTGCCGAATCCAGCCATTTTCAGGGATCTTACCTGACAGGGGTTAATTGGGGTCAGATCCCTATTAATTCCTGTTAATTCGCGTGAATTGGTCTTGACGGCACCAGACAATTTGGATACACTTTTTATTAACAGCCAGGCCCTGGCGGCATAGCAAATCCTGAAAGAACTGGTCAACACATCGTTTTTTGATATGCATTTTCCATAATGGTTCAGTTTGATCCGGACGTGCCAGGCGCGCTTAAAAATAATGATTTTCTGAAAAATGGATTGGATGATGGATGGTAAGATTGACAATGCAGCATTACGTTCCCGTATGCAGACATTTGCAGCTTCTCATGCTGACATTGCCGCTGCATACCTGTTCGGGTCGGCAGCCAGGGGACGAATGACATCTGCCAGTGATCTGGATATCGCTGTTGTTTCCTTTTGCAGCGTGAACGGGTTTGAAAGGCTGTCAATGGAAACTGAATTGTCCAATCATCTGGGCAGGGATGTGGACCTTGTTATTTTTCATCAGGCAGGGGTGCTCCTCCAGCACCAGATTCTCAAATACGGTTATCTGATTTTCGAGGGAGATCCAAGAGAACGCATCCGGCAGGAAACCTTTTCCAGACGCGAATACCTGGATACCCGTCATTTGTACAAAACTTTTGCGGTGTAACATGGTTGACAACGAGCTGCTTTCACGAAAAATATCCAATCTCCAGAGTTATATCTCCGGACTTGAGGCAGCTGATGATATCAACTGGGATAAATATCTCAATGACGCCAGAAGCAGGGCGTTTGTGGAGCGGTATCTTCATCTGGCCATCGAAGAAGTCATTGACATTGCCAATCATCTGGTTTCCTTCTGTGCTTTCAGAGAACCGGCCGGATACAGGGATCTGTTTTCCGTATTGCACGAACAGGGGGTTATACCGGAAAACCAGCTGATGACCTTTCAGAACATGGCATCTTTTCGAAACATGCTGGTCCATCGGTATGAAAAAATCGATGATGCGGTTGTTTTCGGTCTTTTCAAAAAAAGGCTGTCTGATTTTCTGCTCTTTGTTGACCTGGTCAAACAATGGGTCAAATCCCATCCCGATGCTTGATCTCCTCACCCCTCACCCCTCATCCCTAAAAAAGGTAAAAAAGTTAACTTCTGACCCCTATTCGTAGATGGTGTGGAGCTTGGGGTCGAAGGCTTCGCGGATGCCTTCGCCGGTGAAGGTGACGGTCATGAGCGTGATGACCAGCGCCCCCACCACAGATGCGGAGATCCACCAGGCTTCCATGTTCTGCCAGCCCTGGGAGAGCAGCTCCCCCCAGGAGGGGGTGGGGGCGGGCAGGCCGAACCCCAGGTAATCCAGGGAGGTCAGCGCCACAATGCCGCTGGAAATGGCAAAGGGGGCGTAGGTGACGATCACGGAGATGGTGTTGGGAATGATGTGCCGAAAAATGATGCGGAAATGCGATGCCCCCAGGCTTCTCACCGCCAGGACATATTCCCGCTCCTTTTCCTTGTAGGTCATGGTGCGCATGACCCAGGTGATGCTGATCCACCCGAAAAAGGCCATGATCAGCAAAAGGATCATGAAACTGGGCACCAGGATCGAGGACACGATAATGATGACGTACAAAAATGGAATGTTGGACCAGATCTCGATGACGCGCTGGAAAAACAGGTCGAACCGCCCCCCGAAATACCCCATGGCACACCCGATGAAAATGCCGATGGTATAGTTGATGAGCAAAAGGAAAAACGAGAACAAAATGGCAGTGCGGAACCCGTACACCAGCCGTGCCAGGATATCCCTGCCCACATTGTCGGTACCCAGAAAATGCCGGTCGCCAAAAGACGGGGGAAAGGGCGGGTACTGGTTCAGGCGCAGGTCATTTTCATACGGGTTGTAGGGCACCGGCGGCATAATCACAAAATCCCCGCTGTCCTCCCGGGCAAAAATCTGCTGCAGCTCCCGGTAGTCGGTTTCATACCCGTAATCCAGACCAAACCGTGATCCCGGGATCATGTCCCCGTAGGTGGGAAAATACCACGCTCCCTGGTAGTGCACCACCAGGGCCCGGGAATTGATGAAAAGCTCTGCGCAAAAGGAAAAAATGATGAGAGAAAAAATGATGATAAAAGACCAGAATCCCCTGCGGATGGACCGGAACCGCCGGATTTTGCGCAGGGTAACCGGATTTACATGCAGCCGCCCCATCATGCAAACCGCACCCGGGGATCCACAATGGCCACACACACATCAGACAAAATATTGCCGATCATGAACAGCAGCGAAGAGATCACCAGGATGCCCATGACCACGGGATAATCCCTGTCCACCACCGATTCATACCCCAACAGCCCCATGCCGTCGATGTTGAACACCTTTTCAATGAGAAACGATCCCATGAGCAGGATGGAGATGTTGTTGCCGAAACTGGTGGCAATGGGAATCATGCTGTTGCGCATGGCATGGCGGAACACCGCTTTTTTAAAGGAAAGCCCCTTGGCAATGGCGGTGCGCACGTAATCGGCGGACAAATTGTCCATGAGGGTGTTTTTCATGAGCAGGGTCATCACGGTAAAGGACCCGATCACATAGGATATCAGCGGCAGCACCGTGTGCCGGGCAATGTCTTTTACCTGTGCCCAGAGCCCCATCTCCCCGAACCGGTCGG
Source organism: Desulfotignum sp. (assembly GCA_036351635.1). GTDB lineage: Bacteria > Desulfobacterota > Desulfobacteria > Desulfobacterales > Desulfobacteraceae > Desulfotignum. Next base: position 6,054 of record JAZBPL010000103.1, on the reverse strand, counting down.
ACACCAGCCCGCCCAGGGGAAACAGGTCATAGTGGGAGGCAAACAGCACCAGCATCAGCACCCCGGCCACCCATCCGGGAATGGCATACCCGGTGAAGATGACAACAGAGGAAATATTGTCAAACCCGGACTTGTGGCGCACCGCCTTGGCCACCCCCAGCGGTATGCACACCCCGTAGATGAGAATCAGGCTCAGCACCCCGAAATACAGGGAAATGGGAATTCTGTCCCTGATCATCTCCCACACCGGGTCATGGTACCGTGTGGACCGGCCCAGATCCCCCTGGAGCACCTTGCCCAGCCAGGCAAGGTAGCTCTGGAGCAGCGGCTTGTCAAACCCGTAATAGGCTTTGAGCTTGTCCATCTGTTCTTTGGACAGCGGCTGTCCGGAATCGGTCCCGGCCCGGGCAGGGGCACCGCTGCCCCCCTGCCCGCCCATCTGCATGGCACGGGTTTCGGCAATGATGCGCTCGATGGGGCCGCCGGGCACAAACCGGGTGATGGTGAACACCATGATGGTGATGCCCAGAAAGGTGGGAATCACCAGGAGCAGCCGCCGGATGAAATACGCGGTCATGACAGCAGCACCGGCAGCCGGTTATGTGGTTTCAAGGGTGTGATACACGGTTTCCAGGGCCTGGTCCAGAAACTGGGGCTTGGATCCCCCGGCCTGGGCCATGTCCGGCCGGCCCCCGCCGCCGCCGCCCACCACTTTGGCCGCCTGCTTCACAATATCCCCGGCCCGGTACCGGCCCACAAGATCATCAGACACCATGGCAATGAGCAGGGCCTTGCCGTTGGATTCCGCACCCAGCAGCAGGACCCCGGACCCCAGTTTGGCCTTGAATTTGTCTGCCAGGTCCCGCAGCTGGGAGGGATTTTCAATCTCCACCCGCCGGGCCAGGACCCGGGTGCCGTTGACCTGCCTGATGGCGGTTTCAATCTCTTCCACTGATTTGGAAGCGATTTTGGCTTTCACGGAAACCAGATCCTTTTCCAGGGCTTTTTTCTCCTGGACCAGGGCCTCCAGCCGCTGCATCACATCGGATTTGCCGGTTTTCAAAAGCGTGGCCGCCGCTTCCAGGGTGTTCTGGTCATCATGCACCAGATCCAGGGCGGCCTGGCCGGTGGCAGCTTCCATCCTCCGCACCCCCGAGGCGATGCCCCCTTCGGAGATGATCCTGAACAACCCGATATCCCCGGACCGCTGAGTGTGGGTGCCCCCGCACAATTCCCTGGAAAAATCCCCCTGGTCCACCACCCGGACCTCATCCCCGTATTTTTCTTCAAACAGGGCTATGGCACCCTGTTTCACCGCCTCATCCATGGCCATCTGCCGGGTGGACACGACATGGTTTTCCCGGATACGCCGGTTCACAAAATCTTCGATCTTCCGGCGCTCCTCACTGGTGACAGCGGAAAAATGGGTAAAATCAAACCGCAGCCGGTTGTGGGTCACCAGGGACCCGGCCTGTTTCACATGGTCCCCCAACACCTGCCGCAGGGCAGCATGCAGGATATGGGTGGCGGTGTGGTTCACCGCGGTCTTTTGGCGCCGCTTTGCATCCACCTGCAGGGTGAATGTATCCCCTTTTGCACACTGTCCCCGGACCACTGTGCCGTGGTGGATATACAGCCCGGAAGGATCGGCTGAGGTGTCGGCAATCTCTATGGTGCAGAGCGCATTTTCAAATATACCGGCATCTCCGGCCTGGCCCCCGGATTCCGCATAAAACACGGTATCTGCAGTAACCAGATCCACCTGGTCTCCGGTCTTGGCCATGTCCAGTTCCTGGTCATCGCGCACAATGATCAGCAGATCTGAATCAGTTTCCAGGCGGTCATACCCCAGAAACCGGGTTTTCATCCCGGCGGCAATCAGGGGCTTGAGCACGTCCCCTGCACCGGTGAATTTTTTCACGGATTTGGACCGGGCTTTCTGCTGGGCCATGGCTTTTTCAAACCCCTCCAGATCCAGGGTGATCTTTGTGTCTTTCACATGGTCGACAATGATATCCACAGGAAACCCGAATGTGTCATACAGCCGGAAAATGACCTCCCCGGAAATGGTGTTCTCCTTTTTGTCCGCCAGATCCGCCATGGTGGCTTCCAGCAGCTTCATGCCCGTGTCCAGGGTTTCCAGAAATTTCTCCTCTTCATTTCTCACCACCTTGAGGATAAAGGCGGCTGATTCCGCAAGTTCGGGATAGGCCTGGTCCATGATGGCAAACACGGTCTGCACGGTTTCATGGAGAAAGGGTCTGGTCAGACCGATGCTGCGGCCGTACCGGATGGCCCGGCGCATGATGCGGCGCAGCACATACCCCCGCCCTTCGTTGGACGGCAGCACCCCGTCGCAGATGAGAAAGGCGGCAGCCCTTGAATGGTCGGCGATCACCTTCATGGCCACCTCCACCTGGTCGGATTCTCCCCGCTTTCGGCCGGACAGCTGCCCCACCTTTTCCATGATGGGCACAAACAGGTCGGTGTCAAAATTGGTGGGCACATCCTGGAGCACGGAAATGATGCGCTCCAGGCCCAGGCCCGTATCAATGCTGGGCTTGGGCAGCGGGGTCATGGTCCCTGTTTCATCCCTGTAAAACTGCATGAACACGAGGTTCCACAGCTCCAGCCACCGGTCGCAGTCGCATCCCACGGCACAGCCGGGCTGTCCGCACCCGTATGCTTCCCCCCGGTCGATGTGGATCTCGCTGCAGGGCCCGCAGGGGCCGGTGTCCCCCATGGCCCAGAAGTTGTCCTCCTCCCCCAGCCGGGAGATACGGTCTTCCGGCACCCCCACCTGGTCCCGCCAGATGGCATAGGCGTCGTCATCATCTGTATACACCGACACATGCAGCTTGTCCGGATCAAACCCGTATCCATTGGTGAGCAGGTCCCATCCGTATGCAATGGCTTTTTCCTTGAAATAATCCCCGAAGGAAAAATTGCCCAGCATCTCGAAAAAGGTGTGGTGCCGGGCCGTGTACCCCACATTTTCCAGATCATTGTGCTTGCCCCCGGCCCGGACACACTTCTGGGATGTGACCGCCCGGTCATAATCGCGTTTTTCATCCCCGGTGAACACGCGTTTGAACTGCACCATGCCGGCATTGACAAACAAAAGGGTGGGGTCATCCTGGGGAACCAGAGAGGAGGACCGCACCTTCTGGTGGCCATGCTTTTTAAAATACTCGATAAAAATTTTCCGGGCTTCATTGCCTGTCATAATCTGTGCTTCCTTCGAGGTATTGGGGTCAGAAGTTAATTATTTTACCTTTTTATTTTCCTTTTGACCGTTTTCAACCGGGATATCTGAAATTCCCAGTTCCGATCTGACCTTGGATTCAATTTTGTTGAAGATCTCCGGGTTCTCCGTGAGAAACACCTTGACATTTTCCCTGCCCTGGCCGATGCGCTCCCCTTCAAATGAATACCAGGAGCCGCTTTTGTCCACAATGTTCAGGGTTACGCCCATATCCAGCAGATCCCCTGTGCGGGAGATACCCTCCCCGTACATGATATCAAATTCCACACTCTTGAACGGCGGGGCCAGTTTGTTTTTCACCACCTTGACCCGGGTCCGGTTGCCGGTGATATCCTGGCCCTCCTTGATGGCGGATACCTTTCTGATCTCCAGGCGCATGGATGCATAAAACTTCAAGGCATTGCCGCCGGTGGTGGTCTCGGGATTGCCGTACACCACCCCGATTTTCATGCGGATCTGGTTGATGAAAATAATGGTGGTATGGGTCTTGCCCAGGGTGCCGGCCAGTTTGCGCAGGGCCTGGGACATGAGCCGGGCCTGGAGCCCCATGTGGGAATCACCCATCTCCCCTTCGATCTCGGACCGGGGCACCAGGGCGGCCACGGAATCCACGATCAGGACATCGATGCCGCCCGATCGGATGAGCATGTCTGCAATCTCCAGGGCCTGCTCCCCGGTATCCGGCTGGGACACCAGCAGTTCATCACAGTCCACCCCCAGTTTTTTGGCATACCCCACATCCAGGGCATGCTCGGCATCGATAAAGGCTGCGATACCGCCCTTTTTCTGGGCCTGGGCCACGGCATGCAGGGCCAGGGTGGTCTTTCCCGATGATTCAGGGCCGTAGATCTCCACCACCCGGCCCCTGGGATAGCCGCCCACCCCCAGGGCCTTGTCCAGGGCCAGGGAGCCGGACCGGATCACCGGCACCGCTTCCACCACCCGGCCCCCCAGTTTCATGATGGAGCCTTTGCCGAACTGCCGCTCGATCTGCCCCATGGCGGACTGTACTGCCTTGTCCTTGTCTGCGTTTTTTTCCATTTTTTTCTCCTAGTGCACACCCAAAATATATAAACATTTTACAGTGAGTGCTGCCAGCACCCCTGCCATGATATCATCCAGAACAATGCCGGCACCGCCGGAAAAGTTTTTTTCAAAATACCGCACCGGGCCGATCTTTACTATATCAAAACACCTGAATGCAATAAATCCCGTCAACAGGGTGACCCCTGTCACCGGCACCAGGCACATGGTCACCCAGTATCCGGCCATTTCATCGATGACAATGGCACCGGGATCTTTTTTCCCCAGAATTTTTTCCGCCCGGTCCGCCACAAACACAGATACCAGCAAAAAGCACACCAGAAAAAAAGTGCCGCCTGCCCCGGGCATGCAGGTGAAAAGCCAGATGAACGGCAGGGCTGCCAAAGTGCCCAGGGTACCGGGTGCCACTGGGCTGTACCCCAGGCCGAACCCTGTTGCTGCCAGCATAATCAGTTGATTTTTCCAAAGGCCTGTCATGGCATGACCATCCTTATGTATCTATAATCTGTTCATTTTCCTGTCAAGAAGATTTCCTGCAAACCCTTGTTATGTGCTTTCAGACCCGTGGGGGTCGGGGGGTGCCGGTCTCACCGGTTTGCCCCGTTTGACAAGGTGTAAGGCATGCTGCGCTAAACGGCAAAAACTGCGGGCAGGTATGTCCTCAAACAGTTTGCCGTTCTTAACGCTTCGCATGCCTGACACCTTGTAACAAACGTGGCAAAATAGGATTCGACCAACACCCCCCGCCCCCCACTAGTCGCTGAAAAATGCTTGAAGCGTTCATTATGCCTGGTCTATATCCGGCAAACAAAGTCGGCCCGTGGAATACAGCAGGCATTTACAAATCTTGGAGCCCCCTGCGGTGCCCTGTATCCGGCCTGAGATCCTTGTGGGCTCTGACAGTCCGTATACAGGGCACCGCAGGGGGCGGCCATTGTTTCATATTTACAAAACAGTCAATCACAGCCCGGGGAATACTCGCGCCGGGAATTCATACCAGCCGAATGCCCTGGGCATTGACGGAAGAGAGCCGTTTCTTGATTGGCAAACGGTCATTCAGCTACCTTTTCATAAACTGCCTTAAGGGGTATTCCCTGCTGCCGGGCAATTTTGGCCAGGGCTTCGTATTCAGGAACAATCTGTGTCTTCCCGTCAGGGCTTTGCACTCTTTTGGCATCCACCGGCCCGAACACCGTATCCATCTGACAGGGCTCACGGTGCAGTACTGCCCGGTCGCTGATGTGGTAGCGAACGCCGATAGCAGTGGTCTGGGCAAGGAGTTCATGCACCATGGCATCCAGATCATCCACGGCGCACAGCACCTCAACCCTTGTGCCGGGGCGGTTCTTTTTCATGTGCACCGGGGCATAGGTCACATCCAGGGCCCCTTTTTCCAGGAGATGGTCCATGACAAAGCCCAGGATCTCCGGGTTCATGTCATCCACCTGGGTGGTGAGGACCGCGATGCGCTCATGCAGGATATGACCCTGACTTTCCGGATCCATCCGGTCCCGGGGCGGAACATCCGATTCCCGGCTGAACAGATCTTGAAAATCGGTATCAGCAAAGCCATTACCCTGGGAAACCCTGTCTCCGGGGCTTTCCTTTTCCGGCTTTCGGCGTATGATCGGTCTGCCCAGCACCATGCGCAGCAGGTTGGGCACACTGGCGCCGGTATCTCTTTTTCCGGCACCATACCCGGTTTTAACTATCTGCATGGGGGGCACAGGACCGAACCGGACGGC
>JAZBPL010000102.1:0-37839 GCA_036351635.1 Desulfotignum sp. | reverse complement strand
CTTCTTTCTTTTTCAAGCCTTCGGATCTGGCCTGCCGCAAACCATTCCTGTAAGATTCTTCCTGGGAAGCCAGGTCTGCAGACGCTTTTTCAACGCCGCCTTCAAGACCTTGCACTTTGGCTTTTCTTTCCAGAAGCACTTTTCGGATGGGTTTGTACAGCACCAGATTGAGTACAAAAAGCAGGATCAGGAAATTGATCATCTGATACACCAATGATATATCAGGAATCACAGTTATCATAAAATTCCCTCCGCCAGTTAATAATTATAAAAAAATCAACCACTTATATATTACTGACTGTTTTTGCGCAAAAACAGTCCTAATTCCAGTCAAATCGAGACTTGAGTACCATCCAGGTAACCATTTGTCAACATGGAATAAGAAATTATTTCCTGTCCTGAAAGGGCCGGACCATGCCTGTATTTTCTGTGAAAATCTCAGATCGCACAGACAGGTTACGCTGTGGAAAATTTACGCATGCTGATATTGAGCAAAATCCCGAATCCCACCATGTTGGTGATAACAGAAGACCCACCGTAGGAAACAAGAGGCAGGGGAACCCCCACCACCGGCATCAATCCCATGACCATGCCGATATTGATAAAAATCTGCCAGAAAACCATGCTGGTTATGCCGAATGCCAGAATCGATCCGAACATGTTCCGGCAATTGTAGGCAATATTCAACCCCCAGAGCAGCAGCAGAAAATACAACACGAGCAGCACGGTACATCCTGCCAGCCCCCACTCTTCCGCCAGAACGGATAAAATAAAATCCGTATGCTGTTCAGGCAGAAATGACAGGGCATTCTGGGTGCCCTGCAAAAAACCTTTCCCCGTTATCATGCCTGATCCGATGGCTATTTTGGACTGGATGATATGATACCCTGTACCCAGCGGGTCACGACCCGGATCCAGAAAGGTCAGAATCCGCTCTTTCTGGTATTCCTTAAGCCCTGTAAACCATACCAGGGGCACAATACAAACCAGTATGGCCCCCAGGGTAAGCACCACTTTTTTTTCAACCTTCACAAACAGGGTGATGGATCCGGCAATAAGCAAAAGCAGCAGTCCCGTACCCAGATCTGGCTGGTTGACAATTAATGCAACAGGAATCGCACATAAAACAGCAGGTTTGAGCAGATTTTTGAAATTCAGCCCTTCCGGAGACACTGTTGTGGCATAAAGGGAAGCCAAACTGATTATCAATGAGATTTTCATCAGTTCGGACGGCTGAATATTTGCAAACCCCAGGGACAGCCAGCGCCTGGAGCCGCCCCCTGATTGACCGAAGAAATAAATGCTTACCAGAAGACCGACACACACCGCATAAATCACCAGATTCAGCTTGTCCAGTTCCCGAAAATCGATGACCAGAATTCCCAGTATCACACCCATCCCGGCTCCCATCCAGATCATCTGTTTTTCAAACAGATAGTGCAGCCCGGATCCCTGCCATCCGGCACTGACCGCTGAGTACAGAATCACCAGTCCGCAGGATCCGATAAGCAGTATCACCGCCAGGAATCCCCAGTCAAAATGTTCTATCAGACGTCTGTCAAACATGGGGGTTTTATCCTTCTTTGGGTGCTTGTTTTTTGGTTTTCGGTTCCGGCAGACCCAGATATTTTTTTACCATGGCACCTGCCACCGGTGCTGCAGCCGAAGAACCGTGTTCGCCATGTTCAATAATCACTGAAATAGCGATCACAGGATTCTGCGCCGGGGCATAACACACAAACCAGGCATGGTCCTGAAATTTTTTTTCCAGACTCTCGTTGTCAAATTTTTCACCGGTCTTTCTGGAAAACACCTGGGCCGTTCCTGTTTTGCCCGCTATTTCAATGCCTTTGATGCGGATTCCCCGTGCAGTGCCCCGATCCCCCTGAACCACATCAAAAAGTCCTTTTTTGACAATATCCAGTGTTTCTTTTCCAGCCGGGATACCGCCGGTTATTTCCGGCTCAATTTTTTTCACCACATTGCCGTTGCTGTCTGCAATATTATTTACTATCCTGGGCCGATACAAGGTGCCGCCATTGGCAATGGCTGCCGTAAACACCGCCATCTGAAGGGGGGTTGTCAGATTGAAGCCCTGGCCGATACTTATGGAAAGGGTTTCTCCTGCCTGCCATGCCTCCTGGAACCGCCTGCGTTTCCAGGAGGCGGTGGGAATCAGTCCGGCGCGTTCATGGGCCAGGGCTATGCCTGTAGGTCTTCCAAGGCCGCATCCTCTGGCATATTGGGCCAACGCATCCACGCCCACCTTTTCTCCGGCCTGATAAAAAAACACATCACAGGACTGGGCAATGGCTGCTTCCACACTGAGCTTTCCATGGCCATACCTGCTCCAGCAATGGTAGCGCCGTTTGCCAAAGACATAATAACCGGGACAAAATGTGGTGGTGTGCCTGTCTATGGCCTTTTCCTCCAGGGCAGCGATGGCGGTAAGGGTTTTATAGGTTGAGGCGGGGGGATATTCTCCCTGAATCGCTTTGTTGGTCATGGGATGACCCGGGTTGTCCATGAGGCGGCGCCATTTTTCAGTGGAAATCCCCCCGATGAAATCGTTCTGGTCAAATGCGGGACTGCTGGCCATGACCAGCACATCCCCGTTTGACGGATCTATTGCCACCACAGCACCTTCCTTGTCTGTAAGCATATCTTCCGCCACCTGCTGCAAAGAAAGATCCAGTGTCAGGTAAAGATCATTTCCCGATACAGGCGCCACGGTTTTCAGCACCTTGACCACACGGCCGTTGACATCCACTTCCACCTGACGTCCGCCACGCCTGCCCTGCAGGAATGGTTCAAAACTTTTTTCCACCCCGTACCGGCCAATGTTGTCACCAGATTTCACATGGGGATATTGCCCGCTTTCCAGTTCCTTTTTGTTCACCTGGCCCAGGTATCCCAGAAGATGGGAAGCTATTTTGGGATAAATATAATAGCGGGTGGGTTCAATTTCGATATGGATGCCGGGCAGATCAAATTTATGGGCCTCCACAACGGCCAGCTGGTCCCGGGATATATCTTTTTTCAGTGTAACGGGTTTGTAAGAAGCTGTATTACCGGCCTTCTGGATATTGTCCATGAGGTCTGCGTATGGCTCATGGATCAAAGAAGACAAAAGAGAAACCGTATCCGGTACAGGTGTTGCATCTTCCAGCACAATTACCAGATCAAATGCCGGCCTGTTGTCCACCAGCAGTTTTTTGTTTCTGTCATAAATCAATCCCCTGGACTGCTTGATGCTTTTCAGCCTTACACAATTGGTTTCAGACAGGCGCCGGAACTCTTCTCCCTTGATGAGCTGAAGATATACCAGACGTAAAAACAAAAGAATGAATACAACCAAAAAACAGAGGGTGGCCGTCATTATCCGCTGTTTAATCCATTCCCTGTCAGCATTTTTATTCAATTCATGCATGCTATGCATTCTTTTTTTGTTCGCGGTTTTTTTTCAGCATACGAACCATATGGCGCCAGTTTTCATTACATACGGAAAGTATCCATACCCCGGGGGGAACCAGTACCGTCCCCCATATCACCTGTCTGATCATCAGGGTAAAATCCATCTGCCACACTGCGCTCTCACCCTGTTGGATGAATACGGAAAAAACGCACAGTCCCTGCTGGATAACAACCGACACCATGCTGATGACCAGAACAAACAGGCCGCTTGTCTGGAAAACAAATTGTTTGACAAGCTGGACAATCACAAAAATCCAGAGATAGGAAAACATATAAAGGAAAAACGGTCCCCCGGAAAGACTGTCCATGATTCCGCCGATGCATACAATGGCCAGCACTGCTGTATAGTGGGAAAAATTCAGGCTTAAAAACAATACCAGCATGATGGTCAGGTCAAAACTCTGGGCAAACCAGGAAAAACAGGGCAGAAAAACAGTTTGAAAAACTATGAAAACCAGGCTGATGATAAAAAAATAAAACCCGTTCATTTTTTGTACACCAGCACCTCTTCCAATTTATCAAAATCCACACTTGTCTGAATGGAGATATCCTGAAACAGCTGGGAATGATCTTTTTGGACTTCCAGTATCCGGCCGATTCTCAATCCCTTGGGAAACACCTGATCCAGACCGGATGTCACGATCATTTCTCCAGGCTGGATCTCATCTTTCCGCAGGGCATACACAAACACACAGGTATCTTCATTGCTGCCCTTAACCATGCCTCTGGCACGGCTTTTTTGCACCAGGGCATCCACGGCTGAATTGCGGTCCGTTATGAGCAGCACCCGGGAAAAACCTGCGGAAACCGCAATAACCTGTCCCACAATTCCTTCTGACACAATGACAGGTGCTGTTTTTTCCAGACCGTGGGCTTCTCCCTTATCGATCATAATTGTTTTGAACCAGGGGGAGGGGTCACGTGCAATAACCCGGGCCGCCACATAGGTGTCAGGCACGGAAGCAGTAAAAGCAACAAATTTTTTCAGCCTGGCATTCTCTTTAGCCAGCTCCTGGTTCCGGTTTTTTATCTGCTGTGCCACAGACAATTGCTTTTTCAAAACAGCATTTTCCTTTACCGCCTGCACATTAGCGAAATAGGTTTCCCAGATGGCTGTGGTAAAGGAAATGGTTTTTTGAACAAGCAGCTGGAAAGGTGCTGTCAATGTAATAAAAATTCTTTCCGGACCGCTCACCGGCAGGGTCTGGCGGCTGGTCATGGTGATGACGATCAGATTGATTGCAACAAACAATGCCACACCAATGGCGATAAGCATTCTGCGTGAAAACATGTAATCAGTCGATGGCCACTTCGGTGAGAATATCTATGCTGTCCAGGGCTCTGCCGCATCCCAAGGCCACCGTGGACAAGGGGTCATCCGCCACCACAATGGGAAGTCCGCTTTTTTCCTTGAGCAGCTTGTCAAGGTTCTTCAACAGCGCGCCCCCCCCTGTCAGGACAATGCCCGAATCCACGATATCAGCCGCCAGCTCCGGCGGGGTCTGTTCCAAGGCAATGCGCACAGTTTCCACGATGGCTTCGATCTGTTCAGATATGGCCAGACGGACCTCTTCAGAATCAATGGCCAGAATCTTGGGGATACCGGATACCAGGTCCCGTCCCTTGACCTCTATGGTTTCCAGGTTTTCGGGATCAGGGTAAGCATTTCCTATGGTGGTCTTGATTATCTCAGCGGTCCGTTCACCAATGAGCAGGTTGTATTTGCGCTTGATATGCTGGCTGATGGAGGCATCCATTTTGTCGCCCGCCACCCGCAGGGAACGGGTATATACGATGCCTGCAAGGGAGATAACAGCCACTTCCGTGGTGCCGCCGCCGATATCCACCACCATGTTGCAGGTGGGTTCGGTAATGGGAAGCCCTGCACCAATGGCTGCGGCCATGGGTTCCTCAATCAGAAAAACCTCCCGGGCACCGGCTGACTCTGCAGATTCCCTGACCGCCCGTTTTTCCACCTGGGTGATGCCCGAAGGAACGGCAATGATAATTCTGGGGCGCACCAGGGTTTTTCTGTTATTATGAACTTTTCGGATAAAATGCTTGAGCATGGCTTCTGTCACTTCAAAGTCGGCAATCACCCCGTCTCTCATGGGCCGGATAGCCACAATATTGCCGGGGGTTCTACCCAGCATCCGCTTTGCCTCCATTCCTACAGCCAGAACCTTGTTCTTGGACCGGGGATCGGTCCTGACAGCCACCACTGAAGGTTCACTCAACACAATCCCTTTTCCTTTGACATATACCAGTGTATTGGCTGTTCCCAGATCAATGGCCAGGTCATTTGAAAAGGCACCAAGCAAAGAGTCCGTTATAAAATTCATTTTACCTCTTTTAAATTAAAAAAATAATTATAGCCATCTATTTCAATAAATTGACACGTATGCCTGAAATGATAGTTGCTAACAAAATTGGCGGTTTTTTACAAGAACAAACTCTGATACCCTTATATAAATATATTATTGTCTATCTGATGCAGCCGGCAATGCAATCATGGATTGCGGGTCTGAATTTTCTGATTTTTTCATTGGACCGGCAGGGATGCACCCGGTTGGTGAGCAGGATAACCATAAGCCCTGTATCAGGGTCCATCCAGAAGGAGGTGCCGGTGAATCCCAGATGACCCACAGCGTTTTGGGAAAAATACCGGCCGGATGAAGAGTCGGTGAAAGAAGGGGTATCAAACCCTGCAGCCATGGTCTGGCCCGGATATTTTTTTACAAAAACGGACAGGATCCCGGGATCCAGAACCCGGGTGGGTTGCTGCCCAAGCCCTTGCAGGATTTCCAGGCAAAGAAGATGAATTGACCGGGCATCCCCGAAAAGCCCCGCATGCCCCTGGACACCGCCGGCTGCCCAGGCATTTTCATCTTCCACCTCACCGGTAAGCACCCGGCCGCGCCAGGGACAGTTCCTGGTGGATACCAGGCGGTTTCTGTCCTTTGGCGCATCTTTTGTGCCCAGATGAATGAAAAACAGATCCCTTATTCCCAGAGGGGAGTAGACACGGTCCCGGACAAACTGGTCCAGGCGCTGCTGTGTCACCGTTTCAATCACATGGCACAGCAGCATGAACCCCAGGTCACTGTAGACCTGATGAGATCCCGGAATATTTTCCAAAGGTTCTGCCAGAACTGCATCTATCAGGGCCTGGGCTGGATCTGCCCGGTTTGCAATAATTGCATGAAATGCACGGTGTGCCGGCAGTCCGGATGTATGGCGCAGCAGCATGTCCATGGTAATTTTCGCCTTGTCAGGAGCAACCGCCCCGGCCAGCACCTCTCGCAGACAGGTATCCAGTCCCAGGCAGCCATCCTGTACCAGCACCACCATGGCAGCAGCCGTGGCCAGGGGTTTGGTCAGGGATGCCAGATCAAACACCGCATCCGTTTGCATTGGCCGCTTTTGTATAAGATCTGCCAGGCCGAATGCCTCACAAAAAAAGATGTCAGAGCCCCTGGCACACAAGAGTACCCCACCGGGAAAGACACCCTCTGTGATCCCTTGTGCCATCATGTTGTATACAGGGCTGCAATTCATTTTTGTTTCTGCCATTGCAGAAGTCCGGCATCTGCATCCAGAAAAACCTGCCGCCCCATGGCCAGAGACAGGTTTGTTCTGCCATGGCCGGATGCCAGGCCCATGAGGATTGGAATGTTATATTCTGCAAAGATGTCATCAAAAATCTCGGGCAGGTATTCTTTTTGATCACATTGGGTAAATGCCCCGGTCACCACACCTGAAACATGTGTGAACAAGCCGGCCATCTTCATCTGGGACAGCATCCGGTCAATTTTATATGCCGGTTCCCCCACATCTTCCAGAAACAATACGGTGCCTGAAAAATCCGGCGCAAATCTGGTCCCCACAAGATGGACCAGGGTGGCCAGGTTTCCCCCGGCAAGCACCCCTTTGGCCTGGCCCGGTTTCAGGCACATTCCCTCATCTGCTGTCACATCTGGCAGGGTGCCTGTGACTGCTGCAAAAAAAGAGTCCAGGGTAGCTGCATCAGGTGCTGCCAGGGATACCAGATTGGGACCATGGACCACGCTGATACCTGCCTGCTGCATCACTGAACTGAGCAAAGCTGTGGCATCTGAAAATCCCACAAACAATTTCGGGTGCCTGCGAATCAGGTCCCAGTCCAGATGGGCCAGCATACGCATTGCACCGAACCCGCCCCTGGCACAGATGATTCCCTTGACATCAGGATCGGCAGCCAGCTGGTTGATGACCTCGGCCCGGCAAAGGTCATCTCCTGCCAGATACCGTTTTTTTTCATGGATTTTTTCCGGAATGCGCACGGCAAACCCCAACTGCTCTAAAAAGGCTATCCCCTGATTCAGACGGGATGGATCAAACCGTGCACACGGAGCTGCCACCCCCATGAGATCACCTTTTTCAACCCTGGGAAAAATATCGATTTTCATTGGGACCTGTTATCCTCACCAGGAACAGTGGTATCCGGCCGGTCCCTGCCTGAATTGAGATCTGGAGCCGGCGTGCGCTGACCATATCCCCCCACCACCTGCTGGGCCACACCAATGACCATAAATGCATCCGGATCCACCCTGGCAATGGCATATTTGAGGTCAGCCACCCTGGACCGCAGCACTGTGCAGAAAACCATTGTCCGGGTTTTTTTCTGATAACCTCCCTCAATGGGCCAGAAGCTGACCCCCCGCCGCAGCTGGTAAAGAATTGCCCATTTGACATCCTCTGGTTTTTTGGTGACAATGGTGGCGGTTCTCACCTGGCTGACCCCCTCCAAAACAAAATCCGAGAACACGCCTGACAGTACAAGCGTAAGGGTTGCCAGCAACGCCACTTCCCAGGAAAATATCACACCGGCCAAAAGGATGATGGTGCTGTCGGTGAACAGATAGGACTGGGACATGGGGTACCCCATGCGCTCATGGAGGATCCGCGCCGGGATGGACGTTCCGCCGGCAGTCCCGCCGGCCCGGAAAACGATCCCCATGCCGATACCGAACAGCACCCCTGCATATATGGCAGCCAGAAGCAGGTCATCTGTAATGGGCCATGTCTGGTCCATCCGGGGCAGGTACAGGTTAAAAAAATCAGTGCCTATGGAAAAACAGACCACTGCCAGGGCTGTGGAAACCACAAACCGCCAGCGCCCCAGATGGAAAAAACCCAGAACCATCAAAGGGATATTCATGGCCAAAACCATCATTCCCACAGGCAGCCCATTTAAATGGTTCAAGATAATCGCCAACCCTGTTATGCCTCCGGCTGCCAAATTGAACGGCACCTGGAACAAGGTGAAGCCCAGGGCCGCCACCAGGGAACCGATAATGATCCATGCCTGGCGCCAGAGCATTTTGCCGATACTGACAAACTGCGGCTGGTCAAATTTTGTTTTAATTTTCCGGGGTATCGTCACCCGGTGGTTATTATCAGAAGGCACTTTTTTGAAGTGTCTAAAAAAGCCGATAAATTGCATAATGCCGTCTCGATCTGTTTGTTGCGGTTACCATGGTGTATATGGAAACATATTTTGACAAAATTTAATATAATTGCAATACTACTAAGTTAAAAATTACAATTTGCAAAGGAAAATATGACCCGGAAAACACCTGCCATCCTGGCCCCGGCCGGAGACAAAGCCGCGTTTCTGGCTGCTGTGGCTGCCGGAGCAGATGCCATTTACTGCGGGCTGAAAATATTTTCAGCCCGCATGGAAGCAAACAATTTCAGCATCGAAGACCTTTCCCGGCTGGGCCGCCTTGCACGCGCAAGACAGATCCAGGTTTATATTGCTTTCAATACAACCCTCAAGGAAAATGAACAGGAAAAGGCGTTCCGGATACTGACCAAGCTGTGCCGCCATGTGGTGTTTGATGCATTGATTGTCCAGGATCTGGCCATGGTCCCCCTGGCCCGGCAGGCCGGGTTCACAGGGAATTTCCATTTGTCCACCCTGGGCAACCTCACCTTTCCGGCCGGCCTGGAAACAGCCGTCAAGGCCGGATTCACCCGGGTGGTGCTGCCCAGAGAATTCACCCTGGATGAGATCAGAGAAATGGCTGCCCATGCGCCAAAAAATCTGGACCTGGAGGTGTTTGTCCATGGCGCGCTGTGCTATGCAGTATCGGGGCGGTGTTACTGGAGTTCCTGGTTCGGCGGTAAAAGTGCCCTGCGGGGCCGGTGTGTCCAGCCCTGCCGGCGGGTATATGAACAGAAAGGAGAAAAAAAACGCTATTTTTCCTGCCTGGATTTTTCCGCAGATGTGCTTGCCAAGGTACTCAAAAATATCCCGGAGGTGACCACCTGGAAAATAGAGGGCCGTAAAAAAAGCCCCCACTATGTGTATTACACGGTCAAGGCATTTCAACTGCTCAGGGATCAGCCCTCCCGCAAAAAAGAGGCGCTGGCATACCTTGATTATGCGTTAGGAAGGCCGTTCACCCACTACAACCTTTTGTCCCACAGGGTGCACAATCCCCTTGAACACGATGATGCCACAGCATCCGGATTGTTTACAGGACGGGTGAAAAATCCGGCAGCCCCCTATTTTGTCACCAGGGAGGCCTTGTTTCCCGGAGACCTGCTGCGCATCGGCAATGAAGAGGATGGTTTCCACGACATCCAGAATGTCACCAGGGCGGTGCCGAAAAAAGCAAAATTTTTTCTTGCAAAAACATCCCGGCACAAGGTGAAATCCGGCATCCCGGTACATCTGATTGACCGCAGGGGCACAGAGCTGGCACCATTGCTTCTGGATCTGGAATCGCAGGTGGATGAAATGGCGCACACCAAACTGCAGCCGGCAGGACAGGATTTTGATCCCCTGTTTTCCTCCGGGCAAAGGCAGACATCCAGGCCCCAAAAGCACAGGATTTTTGATCTTCATGTATCACGGGGCAACACGGCAAAGATGACAAAACCGGCAGATCCGACAGAGCCGGGCATCTGGATCTCCGGCAGCCGCTATGGGGGCAGACCGCCCGGCAGAACATGGCTGTGGCTGGACCCGCTTTTGTTTGTGGCAGATGCATCCCTGTGCCAGGGATATATCACTGCAGCCTTAAAAAAAGGTGCAAAAAACTTTGTTCTCAATGCCGTATGGCAGATCAGCCTGTTTGATCATCCGGAAAGACTGAATCTGTGGGCAGGCCCTTTTTGCAATATCACCAATGCCACAGCCGTGCATCAGCTGCAGCAGTACGGGTTTTCCGGTGCCATTGTTTCACCGGAGCTGGACAGGGACTCTTTTTTGGCCCTGCCCGGGGCATCTGTTCTGCCCCTGGGTGTTGTGATCCATGCCAACTGGCCCCTGGCTGTGTCCAGGATCATCTCTCCTGATCTGTCTGTGAAAACCCTGTTCCAGAGCCCCAAAAAAGAGGGGGCCTGGATTTCCCGGTCCAATGACAATTTTTATGTGTTTCCCAACTGGTGCCTGGATTTAACCGCCCACCGCAGTGTGTTTGAAAAAGCGGGCTACACCTGTTTTGTCACCCTTCAGGAACCTGTTCCCAAGGGGGTGAAGATGAAAGACCGCCCCGGGTTGTGGAACTGGCACCTCAAACTGTTATAGAGGTATGGCCGCCGCTGCAACGGCGGCTTTATACGCACGGGCTTTTATCACGGTGAATGCATCCCAACCGTCAATCCATCTATTTCAGGCCCTCAGGGTCGTCAAATTATTTTACCACGAAGAGCACGAAGATTCCTTTCCTTCGTGCTCTTCGTGTTCTTCGTGGTTTTAAAAAAATCAAATCAAATCAATGTAACGCCATCTGATATTTCTAAAGGGTCAGGGTTTGATGCGGATGGAGGGATACAGCCCCTTACGGTCTCCAGTGCGATAGGGCTGAATAATATTAAAGGAGATATGCTGGTCATCCTGGGCATGCCCCCTTTTTTCCCCGTTGCTGTAAAGCGCGCCGTTCAGCAGAAGAATATGCTGGAGCCTTTTTTTAAAGGCCTCAATGAACACGGAGCCTTTGCCTGAAAACGTCATCTTGCCGACCTGGATGCTTTCCCGCACCTCGGCCAGGTCATCCAGGGCGATTGTGTGGGTCTCCACATCCGCCTGGGTGCGGATCAGCCCCCACACCAGGTGTCCATCAGGAATCTGGACAGGGGTTTCAGGATCCATGATGGTATGGGGCATGACAACACAGCCTTCACCAATGGTGATGCTGGCCCCTTTTTTGCCGTTTAAAAACGCGTTGAATCCCACAAATGTTTCTCGTCCGACATCTGCATGGATAATCTTTCCCCCATGGGCAGTGATGCACAGACCTTTCAGGTGCGAATCAACAATATAGGTATTTTCCTGTGCATTGGAACCGTCCCCCATCACTGCATTTTCCAGATAGGCCCGCTGGGCCACCAATACGTTTTCACCGATGCGGGTTTTACCCAGAATCACGGCATACCGGTTCACAGCAGAACTGTCAGGTGCCGCATACGGCTCCAGGGTCATGACATCAAACAATTTCTCATAGGATTCTTCTCTTTCTTTGACAAAATCATACATGATGCCCCGGGGCTGGCATTTGTCATTCACTCCCACAAAATAATCCAGGGTGTCTTTACTGAACTTGAATTTGAATTCAAAATTCTGATTACGCAGCCACACGGTCCCCGGATCGATCTTGCGGTGAAAAAGCTCACCCACCTGGACATAGGAAAATTCACCCACAATGCAGGAGTGCAGATTCATAAGATCCACCGTGGCAAAGGGCCCCAGAAAACACCCCTCCAGGGTGGAGCCGTGGATATTGACATAATGAGAAGAAATGGTGTTGCGGATCCCGAACTCTTCCGGGCTTTCCGGGTTATGGGAATTGCTGTGCACAAGGGTTTTATACAGCAGGCTGTCCCGGATGGAGATCATTTCATCCTCCACCAAAGGGATATCCTTGGCGCACCTTATATTGTCCCCTTTTCTTTTGAGCTCATCTCCCCGGACATCGCTTTTGTAAATGGCAGACCGCCCCACAAAGCATTTGCCCAGAAAATAGCTGCCGGCAATATTGGAATTTTTAAAGTGAAAATAGATGGGATGGTGGGCGGTGATGCCGTAAAATGCATAGAACTTGAGCATTTTTTCCCAGTCCAGGGCATTTTCCACAAACACCTGGGTATCAAATTCAAATTCATCCAGGTTCACGTTCACCCGGCTGATGATTCTGTCATTCAATTGTTTCAACTGGTTCATGGTTACCACTCTCCTGCATATCATTTGTTTTTTGAATATTCTCTATCACATTCATGGATAATCAAAAATCTATACCACAGGAAAAATCAAGAGGCAATAAAATCCGGATTGAAAAATCTGTAACAGTCATCTCCACCAACCGACTGTGGCAATATGGGATGGCTGTTGCCAGGATATCCAAAAGAGATACAGGTGTTGAAAGAACAATCTGCCGGACTGTTCTTTCATGTTTTTTTATGCCCGGCAGAGCATGGCGGTTTTATATGAAAGCCCTCAGCCATCAGTATTCAGCTAAGAGCTAAGAGCTTTCATGATTTGTTGTACCCTGCAGGGCAAGGCGGCTATTTAAAAAAGGTGAGCAGTCCGTGCAGGTTGGTAAGGGGGTGGGGCGGGCATCCGGGAATAAACAGATCCACCGGCAAAATGGTATCCAGGCCTTTGGCAACTTCCGCACTGTGATAAAAAGGCCCCCCGGTCAGGGTGCAGCTGCCAACGGCAATGACCACCCGGGGTTCGGGCACTGCTTCATAGGTCTGGAGCAGTGCGGTTTTCATATTTCTGGATACCGGCCCTGTCACCACAATGGCATCTGCATGCCGGGGGGAGGCCACAAAATTGATACCGAACCGTGCCAGGTCAAAAAACGGGGTGGCCAGTACATTCAGGTCAGCCTCACAGGCATTGCAGCCGGCGGCTGACACCTGGCGCAGCTGCAGGGAACGGCCGAACAGTTTTTTAAAATGCTGTTTTGCATGCTGGGCAAGGGACGGCAGATCCCCGTCGGTCAACAGGTCCTCTTTTTTTGCGGTGGATATTTCAAAATCATTGGTAAATGTAACAAATTCACCTTTTGATAGGCGTTCACAGGTCCCGCAGAAAACACAGCGGCCCATGTCGATTTTCTTGTTATCCACATCAATGGCATCCTGGGGACAGGCATCTGCGCATGCGTTTACCATATCCTGGTCAGCTGTTTTTTGGATCACGGGTTTTCCCCGGTACCGGGAAAAAACAGCCGGCTTTTCCTTTGGATAATTACAGGTGCGATACCCTTGTTCAAATCTGTTTTTCAGTATGGTGAGCATGGTGTATCCCCTTTTTCAAAGATCAAATCCGCAATAGGAAAGGTTGAAACTCTTGTTGTTCAATGGAAAGTCGGAAATCCCCGTGTCCCGCAGCGCCATGGCAAGTCCGTTCCAGTTGTGAAACGAGGGGTCTTTTACTTTGTACCGCAAAATATTACCGGCTTCATCGGTCAAAACCGCATGGGCCACTTCACCGCGCCAGCCCTCGTTCAGGGTCACTGCAAAACTTGATGGTGCCAGTGCCTGCAGCGCGGCCATACCACCTTCCACCGGTTGTGTATCAATGCTTTTTCCGATCAAAAACTGGATGATGTCTATGGACTGACGTACCTCATCATACCGGACCCGGGCCCGGGCATACACATCGCCTGTGGCTTTTGCATTTTCCGGAATCAGCAGATGGGGATAATGTTCTGTGGCAAAACAGCGCCTGGCATCATAGGCAAGGCCGCTTGCCCGGCCGGCAGGTCCCACAAGGCCCAGATGGTCGGCATCTTCTGCACGCACACTGCCGCAGCCTTCGAACCTTGCCCTGACCGTTGAAGCAGAAAAAATCAATTCCAGTACATGTTCCACCTGGGGTTTTAACTCTTTGAGCCGTTCGTCCAGGGTTTTGCGGATGTCATCATCAAGGGAAAACCTTACCCCGCCCGGTCTCACCAGTCCTTTGCCGAACCGGTTGCCGCACAGCAGCAAAGACAGGTTCAGAAAATCACCGCGTATTCTGCCAAAATAATTGGCTGGTGCCAGGAATGCCACATCCATGCACAAAGCCCCAAGGTCACCGATATGGTTGGCCAGCCGCTCCAGTTCCAGTGCAATGGTGCGGATGATCTTTGCCCCCGCATCCACCTGGACCGATGCCAGGGCTTCCACAGCCTGGGCCATGCACAGCCCATGGCCGATGGTGGTATCGCCGGCAATATTTTCCGCCAGGATGGGCAGCTGTTTGGGTTTTGCGGTTTGCAAAAGGGCTTCGACCCCCCGGTGCTGGTATCCCAGCTGGATCTCCAGATGGAGCACCCGTTCCCCGATGCAGTTGAACCGGAAATGCCCGGGTTCGATCACGCCTGCATGCACCGGCCCCACCGCCACCTCATGGATCTCATCTCCTTTTACCTGATAATAATCATAATTGCCCGGAATATCCTGGGTATAATCATTGTTGAACACGTCCGGCTTGCTGCGGATGTTTTCGTGATACCGCACCATTTTCAGCCAGGGATGGTCTTGAGGACGGATGCCGTACTGTTCGGCGATCTCTCTTTCAAACAGGTGAAACTGCTCACACGTCTTTGTAAGGCAGGGATAAGTGTCCGGTGCATCACACCCTGCCGCCAGCAGCCTGTCAGTGCGCAGCACTGCCAATAATTTCATGGATCCCTGGTCTTCATAGGCAAAAAAATGCACCACTTTTCCGCCGTTTTTCACGATCTCCAGGGCCTGTGTGCGGAAGATGTCAAGGGGCAGATGCGGTATGTCACCACGCTGGACACGACCGCCGCAGGGAATGGGTATAAACTGTGTCATTGCAGTCCTCCACCGATGGCATGCACGGCATCGACAATGGTCTGATACAGGGCATCCGGAATAAAAAAGCACAGAATCAAAGATGTCAGCAGCAGAATATACTGGGGCCATACCAGCCTGGGCGTTTCCCGAAAATCCGGGGCCGGGGTCTTCCCGGTATCTGCCGGGTTGTCGAAACAGATTTTCATGACCTGTCCGGCAAATCCGGCAAAAATCACGCACAGACTGAAGATGAACACAATGGCGGCCAGAAAGTGGCCGCCTTTAAATGCCGCCATGATAATAAACAGCTCCCCGATGAAAATACCGAATGGCGGGAATCCGGAGATGCCTGCAAAACCGGCGAAAAAGGCCACAAATGTTTTGGGCATACGCTTTGCCATCTGCCCTGTGTTGGCAATGAGCCGGTCATTATATCCCATGAGGATATTGCCGGAGGACAGAAACAGTGAAGATTTGATCAGGCTGTGGTGAATCATGCAGATCACGGCCCCGTAAACCCCGAGTCCGCCGATACCGGTGCCCAGGGCTATGATGCCCATGTTTTCGATACTGGAATAGGCCAGCATGCGTTTGTATTCGGTCTGTTTCAGAATATAGGTGGCAGCCGCAATAATGGACAGCAGACCGAACACAATCAGGATGGTACCGGAAAAATCACCCAACCCGGCAGCCACCATGATCTTGTTGGTCTTGAAAATCCCCAGATAGGCGCAGTTCAAAAGCACGCCGGACAACAGGGCAGAAGCCGGGCTGGGGGCTTCGCTGTGGGCATCGGGCAGCCAGGTGTGCATGGGGGCCAGCCCCATCTTGGTGCCGTATCCCACCACTATAAAGATAAACCCTGCCTTGAGCCATGCCGGATTCAGCTGATCTGCCACCGGGCTGAGGGCGGTAAAGGACATGGCAGCAGTCACTCCCCCCAGTTCCATGGAGAGAGTGAGGAACAAGGACCCCACCAGGGCCATGGCAATGCCCACCGAACAGATGAGCACATATTTCCAGGTGGCTTCCAGAGAAGCCCCGGAACGGTGGGTATAGATCAGGGGTGCGCTGGCCAGGGTAGTGGCTTCGATGGCAATCCACAGCACCATGATGTGATCCGACAGGGTCACCATGGTCATGGTGGACAAAAACAGCAGCATGAATCCGGTAAAGACGTTTTCAGATTTCAGGCGGTGGGCTGCCAGATACCCGGTGGTGTAGATGGCGATCAGAA
Source organism: Desulfotignum sp. (assembly GCA_036351635.1). Lineage (GTDB taxonomy): Bacteria > Desulfobacterota > Desulfobacteria > Desulfobacterales > Desulfobacteraceae > Desulfotignum. The sequence continues at coordinate 21,320 of JAZBPL010000102.1, read as the reverse complement.
AAAACAGCAGAGAGATCACCAGAAGAGACAGCAGCCCTTCCGGTGTCACCGCAAAATATTCTGCAAACCAGGCCCGGGGACTGGTTTGCCACAACAGCACAGACAGCAGCAGATGGACTGCGCCTGTCAAAACAAGAAGCTGCCGGCTGAAGGCTTTCGGCAGTACAAAGGCCAGCAGGCCAGTGACAAACGGGGCGATAAAAACGATTTCAACCATGGGCCGTTCCTATTCTTTCAAGGTTCTCAGAAGAGAGGTATCCACATCATCAAAGGTCTGCTTGATATTCTGGAGGATGACGGCCATTATCATGACCCCGGCCAGTACGTCCAGCAGGATGCCGAATTCCACAATATGCCTTGCCCGCAATGAAAAGGTGGTGCCCATAAGGTAAATCCCGTTTTCCAGCATGATATACCCGATCACCATGGCAATGGCGTTTCTCCTGGCCATGAGCAGAAACATGCCCGTTACCAGCAAAGAGATGGCAGCCGGGAACAGCAGCTGGGAATCGCTGATGGAAGGGATATTCAAGTGCCGGGAAATTACTGCGGCGGCAACGATCAGGCCCAGACCGAAAAACAAGGAGGCATGGTACCCCACAATGGGGGCCACATCCCGCTGGATGGCCACTTTCCTGATGGCCACATGGATGCTCAACGGGATGAGCACCCCCCGGATAACCAGGGTGGCAATGGTGAAAATGACAGCACCTGTTTCCATATCCGGCGTGATGAAAAACGGAATGATGGACACCACGATGCCCTGAAAAGCCATCACCTTGATCAAAGCCGGCACCCGGCTGGAACCGAATGCGAACAGCACGGACAAAAGCACCAGAGACAGCAGTGTATCAACGGTATAAAGGGTCATTGGATCAGCTCCAGTGTAATGATGGTTGCAAAAAACGCCAGGGCAAAGGAGGTCAGCACGAACTGGGGCACCTTGTCCATGCGGTACCGGGCAATGGTTGACTCGATAATCCCTACCACCAGGTAAACGATGAGAAGCCCCGCAATGAAAAGCAGCATGCCCGTGCCGGGGATGCCGGTCTCAAAGGGCAGGATCAGTCCCGACAGGATGGCTGCGTAAAAGAACAGCTTACAGAACGCCCCCAGTTCGATGAGTGCAAAATCAGGCCCGCTGTGATCCAGGACCATGACCTCGTGAATCATGGTGAGCTCCAGGTGTGTGGCGGGATCATCCACCGGAACCCGGGAAGTTTCCGTCACCAGGATGATGAAAAACGCGATCACGATAAACAGCAGGGAGGGACCTGCAATCTGCCACAGGGCCAGGGTGCCGGTGCCGGAAAAATAGGCGGCAAATGACAGCTCTCCGGTCATGCGGTAAAAGTAAATCAGAATCATGAACATGGCGGCTTCACAGATAATGGGGAAAAACGCTTCTCTGGCAGCGCCCATGCCCTCGAAGGGTGAGGCCGTGTCCATGGCTGCAGCAATGGTAAAAAACCGGCCCAGGCCGAGCAGGTAGAGCACCAGGATCACATCCCCGTTAAAGGAGAGCACAGGAATATGGCCGGCAATGGGCAGAAACAGCAGGGCTGCCAGAGCCGTGGCACAGGAGATCACCGGCCCCATTTTAAATACTGCGGTGGTGCTGGTGCTGTAGACAGATCCTTTTTTAACCAGCTTGATCAAGGTGTAGTAGTTGATGAGCAGCGGCGGCCCTTTTTTCCCGCCGAAAAATGCCTTGACCTTGAGGATCACGGCTGAAAAAAACGGTGCTGTCAGAATGGCACCCAGCCAGAGCACAATGGATTCAAACATGAAATCTCCCTGTTTTCATTACAAATAATTGGGGTTAAACGAAAAACAGCAGCAGCACGATGGCCAGCAGGATATACCCGATATACAGATGGATGTCCCCGTGCTGGATCCACCGCAGCCGGTCAAAAACAAACTGCACCGGCCGGACCACCCCCGGTTCCATATACCGTTCGGCAATGTCGTGCACCCGGCTTTCATACCGGGTACCGGCCGGAAACCGCCCGGTAATGGGCATATGGTTTTCTTCCAGGGGAGCCGCGGGTCTGAAAAATTTTATGATGTCAAAGGCATAGGATGATCCGGTATACTGCATTTTTGTGGTGGGCCGCGTGAATCCGCATCCCCAGGTGCCGGACCGTGACACCGGTTTGGTCCGGTAGCACCATGACCGCAGGGCGGCCACCCCCAGCACCAGCACAATAACTACAAGCGCCCCCAGGGTGATGTGGCCGGCAATCTGCGTAAACGGGGCCGCTGGGATTCTTTCATACCCCAGGTTCAAGGCGGAAACTGCTGACAAAGACAGATTAAAAAACCACCCGGGAAACACCCCGATAATGACACAGGCCCCTGCCAGCAGCCCCATGGCCCCCAGCATGGAGGCCCCGGTTTCGGTTTGGTTCCGGGCTGCATCCGTCCGGGGCTCTCCCTGGAACACAATACCCAGCACCCGGGTAAAACAGGCCAGGGCCAGGCCGCCGATCACCGCCAGGCTGATGATGGCAGCAATACTCACAGCAAAGGGAATTTTATCCAGGGATATCCCTTTGAAACCGCCCATATATATAAAAAACTCACCGGCAAACCCGTTAAAGGGCGGCAGGCCGCAGATGGCCAGAGAACCTATGATAAAGGAGAATCCAGTGATTTTCATGGACTTGAGCAGCCCGCCCAGGGCATCCATGGACCGGGTACCGGTCTGGTGCACCACCATGCCCGCTCCCATGAACAGCAGAGATTTGAACATGGCATGGTTCAGCACATGAAAAATGGCCCCTGAAAACCCCAGCACCGCCATGAGTGGATTGCGCGAGGATACACCGATCATGCCGATGCCCATACCGATAAGGATGATGCCGATATTTTCCACACTGCTGTAGGCCAAAAGCCGTTTGATATCGGTCTGCCCCAGGGCATACACCACCCCGAGAATCCCGGACACCACCCCGGCTGCCACCAGAAGGTACCCGAATCCCGGAGACGGCATTTCCACCAGGGAATAGATGCGCAATATCCCGTAAATACCGGTCTTGATCATCACCCCGGACATCACTGCTGAAATGTGGCTGGGAGCGGCGGGATGGGCATGGGGCAGCCACACATGAAAGGGAAACACCCCTGCCTTGGACCCGAACCCGATGAAAAACAAAACAAAGGCCAGGGTTTTGGCTGCCGCCGGAAGGGTGTGCACATCGGCAAATCCGAAACTGCCGGTATATTTATACAACACCCCGAACCCGGCAAAAAGAAACATCGCCCCCACATGGGAAAACACAAAATACAGGTATCCGGCTTTTCTGTTTTCCTTTTGCTGATAGTTGTGAATCACCAGAAAAAAAGAGGACAATGACATGATTTCCCAGGACAGCATGAATGTGATCATGTTGGCGGCGGTCACCACCATGGCCATGGACACCACCAGCAAAGAAAAGAAAAACCCGGTCACCGCATTTTTCACAGAACTGCCGGAATCATCCATATAATGAAAGCTGTACACAGCGGCCAGCAGGCATACCAGAAAAATCACCGCCAGGAAAAACGCGGACAGCCCATCCATTTCAAAAGCCAGAAAAAACAGGTTCAGGTATTGGAAGGCAGCGGAATGGGTGACAGCGCCTGTCAGTTTGATCACCGCATCCAATAAGCCCCACGCACATCCGGCACTGATGAGGATAGCGGCGGCCGCCCTTGAAAACACATGCTGGCGGGCAAACACAAGGGATACCACCCCGCCGGCCAGGATCAGACTGATGGCTGCAAAAAAATGACTCATCAACTTTCACATCCCCCTTATCAAAAATTTTTCCAGAATTCAGATCCGCTTGTCATATGGAAAAGAAGCGGTCTTGTCAAGGGGGACAAAAAATTTGTTTCATTAATGAAACAGATCAATGCCGGTACACCACCGGCCGGTCATCGGTACCGATGTCAATGGCCACGGTATCTCCGGTCTTGAACCCCAGCCGCTTGAACTCCTTGACCACGGCATCATGGCGCTCGGCCTGCCAGAAGGCTGACCACAGCGGGTTTCTGACTGTATCGATGCCATAGGCATCATGGCTGCACAGGTTGACCCGGAACTTGTCTTTGGCAATGAGGGTGTCAGCCTCGCCCAGGAATATATCGATTGTGTAGAGGTTGTTGTGAAGGGCTTTGGATAGTTTTTTCTGCTGATCCGGAAAATCATCCAGGTAATGGTTGGCAATCTGGTACAGTTCACCGGTATCATGGATGGAAAACCCCAGCACCGCAAACCGCTGGTGCCTGAGGGCAAACGCCTCCAGTTCCGCCTCATATTCCGCCACACAGTCAACGATCTCTTTTGTGGCAGATTCAGGAGCGGACCCAGCCTGGATCAGGTCTTCACACCGGGTGATAAGATCTATGTAAAACGCCTTGTTGTCCATCACATATACCGGGCGCTCCCGGTAGTTGCGCTGTTTGCGGATACGCCGGATCCCGTCCAGTCGGATGGACCGTTCACTCTGCTTTTCCTCCAGGGTTTCGATGCGGGAGATATCCTTGGCCTGGACCACATAAATGTCCCCTTCCGTTGAAATGATATACTCTATTTCGCATTTGAATCCCAGTCTCTTCTGTATGGCCCGGGACAGCTGAAACAGCCCCCGGTCATGGGGCACCCGGGTAATGTGGGGTTCGGTCTGCACCTTCTGGTTTCTGTTTCTGCAGTACCCGAATTCCCAATGGTTCTGGATCATTTTTGCCATGACAGAAGAGCCGTTGATAAAGGGCATCACAATCATACCCATCTGCTCCAGATCGATGGGCGGGGCATTGTTGAAAATCTGCTGGCGCCGGATGGACAGCTGTTTGGCGGTATTTGCCAGCTTGATGATCCGGTTTCTGGCATAGATGATGCCGCCGATGTCAGCATAGGTTTCCAGAGAATCAAAAGTGCCGCCCTTGTAGGCGGATTCCAGAGGATGGGCACTTCTGGCGATCACCTTGAAACTTTCCCGGTGCACATCCAGAAATGCGGTCAATTCTGCAAAATCTTTGTCTGCAAATTTTTGGGCCGACACATACACAAAATCGGGCACAGTGAATCCGTTGGCCCGCAGTTTTTCCAGCAGCTTTGCCTTTTCAGGCACCGTGTTTTCCATGTTTCGCCTTGACTTTTGGCCGTAAGTTCTTTAATTAATTTCCACCCGATAGACAATGGGAGAAGCAACCATGGGATAGGTAACATATGTCAAAATGGAATGCAATACCCGGCTGCAGCCGGTGCACCCGCAGGAAAGCTTCCTGACATGGGACCAAGAATTCTGCTGGTGGATGATGAACAGGAATTTGTCCAGACCCTGGCCGAACGCCTCCAGATGCGGGACATGGAAACTTCTGCGGTCTTTGACGGTCCCAGTGCCCTGGCACAGGTGCAGTCCCACCCTCCCCAGATCCTGATTGTTGACCTGAAAATGCCGGGAATGGACGGCATTCAGGTACTCAAACAGGTAAAACAGACCGATCCTGGAATACAGATCATTATCCTCACCGGCCACGGGTCGGAACAGGACAAAATCCTGTGCATGCATCTGGGGGCATTTGCCTATTTTCAGAAACCTGTTGATATTGACCGGTTGATCACCGCCATCAGACAGGGATACGAAACAATCCTGTCAAATGAGCAGAAAACTGCAACGTATGACAGATACCCTGAGACAGGTTCCTGGCAGCCATGATCCCCCTGCACCGGCTCAAACCCGCCTTCTGGGACCTTCCAGATACCGCCGGCAGCCACAGCGGGCTGAATCTCAAACGCAAGTGGAAGCTGATCGTGCTGGTCACCGCCATTCTCTCCCTGTCTCCCCTGGTGATCATGACCCTGGTGGATTTCAGCCTGACCCGGCGGACCATTGAAACCGAGGCCAACACCGGCATGCGGACCAGCCTCAACACCATTGCAGCGGTAATGTCCGCATCCCTGGCGGAAAAAACGCCTGAGACTGTCGCAAAAACCCTGTGGGACAAAATCTTTCCCCATTTGAAAACCGGCAGGAGCAATGATCTGTTCCTCATGGACAACACCGGCCGGCTGCTGACTCCCTCTTTTTACGCTGCTTCCGGCAACCAGGCCTTCCTGGATCCCGGTCTTTTCTCCGGCTCAGATGGCATCGTGTATATCCAGGCGCCGGACGGCACCAACCTGCTGGCAGGATATGCCAGGATCACCGGCACCCCGCTGATGCTGGTGCAGCTGCGCCAGGCAGACTGGCTCAGGGATCTGTGGCTCAAACCCCGGCTTAAACTGCTCTGGTTTCTGTGCGCCAGCATCGGTTTCATCCTGCTGTCCATCATGGGCATGGCCACCTTTCTGGTGGGCCGTATCCATACATCGGAACGCCGGCGCATCGAGGCCCTGCACCATGAAGAACATGCCAACCGCCTGGCATCCATCGGCCGCCTGGCTTCCGGCGTGGCCCATGAGATCAACAATCCCCTGGATATCATCAACCAGAAAACCGGGTTGATCATTGACCTGCTGACCCTGGGAAAGCAGGCCCGGCCGGACCAGCGGCTCCTGCCCCTGGCCGAAGATGTGCTGGAAGCGGTGAAACGCTGCGGCACCATTACCCGGCAGCTGCTGGATTTTGCCAGGCATATGGAACCCTGCGTGGAGCAGGTGGATATGGAAGAGGTGATCTCCCAGGTGCTGGCCCTGCTGGAAACAGATGCCCGTGACCGGGGCATTACCATCCATGTGCCACCGGTCCCGGAAATCCCGGAATTTGCATGTGACCGCAGCAGCCTGGTGCAGATTTTTCTAAACCTGGGGGAAAATGCCATCACTGCCATGGAAAAAAACGGCACCCTCACCATCGGGGTCTTTCATGAAAAAACCGACCTTGTTACAATCACGGTGTCTGACACCGGCAAAGGGATCTGCCCGGAGGATCTGCCCAAAATTTTCGAGCCGTTTTACACCTCCAGAACCGACCGGTGGGGTGCCGGGCTGGGCCTGGCCATCACCTACGGCCTGATCCAGGAGATGGGCGGTGATATCAGGGTGAAAAGTGTTATGGGCAAAGGCACCCGCTTTACACTGACCCTGCCGGTGAAAGCAGCCCGGCAGAGCACATCGGACGGGTCTCTGCAGCTGCCCGGAACAGATATGCCGGTACAGTCAACCTCTGTGAACGATGACACCAGGGGAGATCTGTATGCCAAACCATGATCTGTCCCCTGACAGGAACGGGGTCCGGTTTTTCGGCACCCTGTCCGCTGCTGTCACCCATGACATGAAAAACTTTCTGGCCATTATCAATGAAAACGCCGGGCTGCTGAATGACCTGGCTGTCAAAGCCCGGAATGGCGAGGGGGACATAGCCCCCAACAAAGCGTCCCTGATCAGTGAAAAGATCATAAAACAGGTGAGCAGGGCAGATGAAATGATAAAACAGTTCAACCGTTTTTCCCACAGCATGGACCATGCGCTGGAAACCGTTGACATGGAAGAGATGGTGCTTCTTGTGGCAGGTCTGGCAGAACGGATCATTCGTCACCACGAAGTCACCATTACAGTGACGTCTGCGCCCGTTCCCTGCCGTATCCAGGCCCATCGGTTTGATCTGCTCCATCTGATTTTCCGGGCATTTGAAATGACCTGTGAGACCCTGAACAAAACACCTGAAGACACACAGAAACAGGTGATGGTGATTTTTGGCAGCGACCCGCTGGTGCCTGAAATCTGTTTTTTACCTGATACAGGCAACGCCTCCGCCTGGGACACCCTGTTTGACGAACCAAAAGACAGGGCGCTGCTTGACCGTGTACACATGCTTGTAAACAAACCCGTTACCGGCAGCGGATTCTGCCTGTGCAAACCCTGTGAAACACAACAATAATTTGCCGGACCAGAAACGGCAGCGAAATATATGAAAACATTAAGGAGAAAAACATGTCTGAAAAAGTATTGCTGGTGGATGATGAAAAGGATTTTTTAGATATCATGTCCGAACGGATGCAGGCCCGGGGCATGACGGTGAAAACCGCTGATTCCGCGGACAAAGCCCTGGCCATGCTGGAAAATGAAAGCTTTGATGCCATTGTCATGGATTTCAAGATGCCGGGCATGGACGGGATCCAGGCCCTTAAAAACATCAAGACCCAAAAACCGGAGCTGCAGATCATTCTGCTCACCGGGTATGCCACCGTGGAAAAAACCGTGGAGGCCATGAAAATCGGTGCCACAGATCTGCTGGAAAAACCTGCTGATCTGGAGGCCCTGGCTGCTAAAATCAAACAGGCCAAAGCAGATAAAATGCTGGTGGTGGAAAAACAGACCGAAGAAAAAATTAAAGATATTCTTCAGCGGTTCGGCAGATAATCCAGCATGATTTCATCAGGCAATGCTTGACAAGAACCAGGCATCTGCCTTATTAAAACACAATTCATGAACTGTAAGGCGAAGCGTTACGCCTTGTGAAAATGACAGCATATATAACAAAAACATTAACTTACCAAAAAATGTAGGAGTGACATGAATACGAAATCTACAGCCTCATCCGGTATTCAGATAGACTGGAAGCGGATCATGTTTCTGATGATCGGGATCATCCTGTTTGCCATTGTAAACTATTCCCCCCCCTGGCCAGATGCCGTGGACCCCATGGGCAAGGCCTTTACCCTCTCCCCCCAGGGCAAGGCAGCCATTGCCCTGTTTCTGCTGGCCGGCACCTGGTGGGTGTTTGAGGTGGTGCCCATCGGTGTCACCGGCCTGGCCATCGGTGTGGTCCAGGCCCTGTTTTTCATCCGGCCGGCGGCTGATGCGTTCAAGGATTTCATGGATCCGTCCGTATTGTTCATCTTCGGGTCTCTGATCATCGGCACGGTATTCACCAAGGTGGGGATCACCAAGCGCCTGGCCTATAAAATGCTCATCATCGTGGGGGAGCGCACCTCCATGATCTACCTGGGATGCTTTGTGGTCACGGCCCTGCTCACCCATGTGATGGCCCACACGGCCGTGGCCGCCACCATGTATCCGTTGCTGCTGTCCATCTATGCCCTGTACACGGATGAAGAAGCCCCCACCAAATTCGGTAAGGGGCTGTTTATCGGCATGGCTTATGTGGCCGGTGCCGGCAGTATTGTAACCCTGCTGGGGGCGGCCCGGGGTATCGTGGCCCTGGGGTTTTATGAAGAAATCACCAACAAGACCGTCACCTTTTTTGAACTGACCTATTACATGTTTCCCATTGGCTGGATCATGGTGTTTGCCCTCTGGGGTTTTTTCATGGTGTTTTTCAAACCGGAAAAAGCCGTGATCCCTGGCCTGCGGGAAAAGGCCCGGCAGCTCAGTAAAGAGATGGGACCCTTCACCCGGCATGAAGTCATTGCCACGGCCATCATTTTCGGTGTGATCCTGTTTCTTTCCCTGCAGTCGTTCATCCCTGCATTGAAACCGTTCAACAAGGCCGCCGTTCTGCTGGTATCCACCATTTTATTTTTCATCGTGGGGATTTTAGATATCCGGGATCTGGAAGATGTACCATGGAACATCATCCTTTTGTTTGCCGGTGCCATGAGCATGGGGTTCTGCCTGTGGCAGACCGGGGCAGCCGAGTGGCTGGCCATCAACTGGCTGGGCTTTTTTGCTGAAGCGCCCTGGTTCGTGTTTGTCATGGCCATTGCCTTCTTTGTGATGCTCATGACCAATTTTATCATGAATGTAGCGGCCATTGCCATCTCCGTGCCCGTGGCCCTGGTGGTGGCGCCCTACCTGGGGGTTGCAGCGGAAGTGATCGTGTTTGCCGCACTGGTCACAGCAGGCATGCCCTTCCTGCTTCTGGTGGGGGCAGCCCCCAATGCCATTGCCTACAACTCAGGACAATTCACCAGCGGTGAATTTTTCGGTTACGGCATACCAGCCAGTATTATGCTGATGGCCCTGGTGGCCCTGGCTGTGCTGCTGATCTGGCCCCTGCTGGGGATGCCCATACTCCTGAGCTGACCCTCCTGCCCTGCCCGGTGCATTGATACATTTTCACGATGCACCGGGCAGGGAGCAAAAAAATATGCTGTATTTTGAAACAGGCTGTATTCATAGCACCTCCACATTTCAGGAATGACACACCATGAAAGCAAAAAAAGTCAAAGAGATCATGATTACCCTGTCAGATTATGCCACGGTACCGGATACGGAAAATCTGGCCGGGGCCATTCAGACATTGAAGCGGTCCAACGCAGCCAAACAGTTGAACCACAAGCACCGGGCCTTACTTGTGTATGATGCCGATCACCATATTATCGGTAAAGTGGGCATCAGAGAAATTTTCAAGGCCCTGGAGCCAAAATACCGCCAGTTTGCCGGTACCGACCAGGCAGGCAGCGTGAGCCTGTCCCATTTCGGGTTTAACCAGGAATTTCTCTATTCTCTGGTGGACAAGTACAGCCTGTGGCATGAATCCCTGGGCACCCTTGTTGCAAAGGCCGCCAAAACGCCAGTCAAAGCTATCATGTATACCCCCTCCAAGGGAGAATATGTCGACATAGATGCCCCAATTTCCGAGGCGGTTCACCAGTTCATCATCGGATGCCACCAGTCCCTGCTGGTGATTGAAAAAGACCGGGTTGTGGGAATTCTGCGGCTGGCGGACCTGTTTGACATGGTCTGTGATATCATGCCATAACAGGTCCTTTGGTTTGACACGGTAACACCGGCCAGACGGCAGGGCAGCCAGAGATCCGCAGGAGAAAAGGCGTGAAAATCATCATAGTGGGGGCTGGAGAGGTCGGTTATAATATTGCCTCCCGCCTGGCTTCGGAAAACAAACAGGTGGTGGTCATTGAAAAGAACCAGGACCTGGCAAGGGTGCTGTTTGAAGACCTGGACGTCCAGGTGATAGAAGGTTCCGGCAGCAGTCCTGCAGTTCTGACCCAGGCCGGGATACAGGAAACCGATATTCTGCTGGCCGTCACGGACAGTGATGAAATCAACCTCACTTCCTGCCTGGTCACCAATGTGTTGTCCCCATCCACCAAAAAACTGGCCCGTATCAGAAACACCGACTTTGATGCGTTTCATGAAATCTTTAAAAATCAGATCCCCCACATCGATACCATCATCAATCCGGAGATCGAGGTGGTCAAAACCATCCGCAGACTGGTGGATATTCCACAGGCCCTGGATGCCGGGGATTTTGCAGATGGAAAGGTTCGTTATACCGGTATCCGCATTGACTCCGCCTCGGTCATGGCAGGTATGTGTTTGAAGGACTTTCAGGAACGGTTCGGTGAATCCAGGCCCTTGATTGCCGCCATTATCCGTAATAACGAAGTGATCGTGCCCCGGGGAACCGACAGTATTTTCCCCGAAGATCTGGTGTATTTTGTGAGCCACGCAGACCAGATTCACGATACCCTGAAAATTTTCGGCATCCAGGTTAAACCCATCCAGAGCGCGCTCATTGTGGGAGGCGGCCGCATCGGAGCCCGGCTTGCAGCACAGATGGAAAAAGAGGGCATCATGACCCGGCTGATTGAAGCCAGCAAAACCCGGTGCCTGGAACTGGCGGAACAGATGGACAAAACGGTGGTACTCCATGGAGACGGATCAGACCAGAAGCTGTTTTTAGAGGAAAATCTCAACCAGATCGATGCGGTGATCTCGGTGACAGATGATGACGAAACCAATGTACTGGTCTCGCTGCTGGCCAAGAACCTGGGCGTAAAAAACACGGTGACCCGCATCGGCAAATCCAGCTATTATCCCTTTTTGTCCACCATCGGTATCGAAAAGGTGGTGAGCCCCCGGATGTCCGCAGTCAGTTCCATTCTCCAGAATGTCCGCCAGGGCAAAGTGTTGTCCGATATTTCCATATTCGGGGAACGCGGGGAGTTTATCCAGGCCATTGCCCTTGAGACCTCAGACATCACTGACCGGCCCCTGAAAGACATACACATGCCCAAAGGGGCGCTGCTGGTGTGCATCATCCGCAACGGCAGCATCATCATCCCCACAGGAGACAGTGTGGTAACCCCTGGAGACCAGATCATATTGTTCACAGTCAAGCAGGCGGTCAAAAAAATGGAAAAACTGCTCACCGTGAAACTGGAATTTTTCTAAATGCGGTGGCGGTACATCTCAGGCATTGTCAGTATTTTTCTGCTGGTACTGGCCCTTATCATGGCAACACCTTTGATGGTGAGTCTTGTTTTCAGGGACGGGGCCCACATCTCTTTTATATGGTCCATGGTGATCACAGGAGCAGCCGGACTTTTGCTCAAACTGCTGTCCCGGCATATGGATGAAGATGCCCCGTTCATCAACCAGAAAGAAGGCATGGCAGTGGTGGCCTTAAGCTGGACCGCCATCGGGATATTCGGTGCCCTGCCCTTTTATTTTTCTCCGGATTTTTCTTCTGTCACTGATGCGGTATTTGAATCCATCTCCGGGTTCACTACCACCGGATCCTCTGTCATGACCGATATCGAGGCGGCCTCCCCCAGCCTGCTGTTCTGGCGGAGCCTGATCCAGTGGCTGGGGGGCATGGGCATTATTGTGCTGTCTTTGGCCATCCTGCCTTTTTTGGGTGTGGGCGGGATCCAGCTGTACAAGGCGGAAGTGCCCAGCCCGGTGCCGGACAAACTGGCCCCGCGGTTGAGTGATTCCGCCAAAATATTATGGATGGTGTATGCCGGCCTCACCCTTTTGCTGGTTGTTCTTCTGGCCATCGGCGGCATGTCTGTTTTTGAATCCATCTGCCATGCATTGACCACCATGCCCACCGGCGGATTTTCCCCTAAAAACGCCTCCATTGCTTACTATGACAGCGCCTATTTCGATTATGTAATTGTGGTGTTCATGGTCTTGGCCGGCATCAACTTTTCGCTGCATTTTCAGATGCTGCGGGGCAAACCCCTGATATTTTTCCGGGATACGGAGTGCAAAATATTTCTGGCCCTTACCCTGGTGTTCTCCCTGGCCATCACCCTGGATCTTTATGGCGGTGTATATGACTCTTTTGCAGCTGCCTTCCGCTATGCATCATTTCAGGCGGTTTCCATTCTCACCACCACCGGCTATGCCACAGCCGACTATGAGCTGTTCCCGGGAATGAGCCAGGTGATCTTATTTGCCTGCATGTTCATGGGGGCATCGGCCGGATCCACCGGCGGCGGTATGAAAATAGCCCGGCTGATTGTATGTTTCAAGTTTGCCTACAGGGAACTGTTCGGCCTGATCCACCCCAGAAATGTCCGGCATGTCAAACTCAACCGCGTGGTGGTGTCAGAACATGTGCTCCGTTCCATCATGGGATTTCTGGCCCTGTACCTGTTTTTGTTTGTGACAGCCAGCACGGTTCTGGCTGCCATGGGTCTGGATCTTGTCACTGCCCTGGGTGCGGTTGCCTCCTGCCTTGGCAATATCGGACCGGGATTCGGCACCGTGGGGCCGGCAGAAAACTTTGCCCACCTGCCGGCCATGGCCAAATGGGTGCTGGCCTGGTGCATGCTGCTGGGGCGGCTGGAGATCTATACGGTAATTGTTCTGGTGGTGCCGGAGTTCTGGAGGTAAAAAAATAAAAATGAGCCCTTTAAAAAAAATTGATACAGCAGCATTGCTGGACATGATCACTGAAGGGGTTGTTCTTATTGAAAAAAATGGAAGAATCGCCTTTGCCAATAACAGCTTTGCCGAACTCAGCGGCGTTGACAACCACGACCTGACCGGCATGTTTTTTACACAATTTGTGGTTCAGCAGGACAAGCAGCGGGTGGCGCATTTTTTCTTGCATTTGTTCCAGTCTTTCGGGCCTGTAAAGGACACCACGGAATTTTCTTTCAAGAACCGTTCCGGCACTGAATACCTGGTTGAAATGAACGCCCGCACCCTCACCCATGAAAAGAAAATCAGCATTCTGGCTTCGGTATCTGATATCACCGAACGAAGAAAAACACGGAACAAACTCAAAAAGTTACTGGACCTGATCCCTGAGGTGGTGATGACCACCGCCCCGGAAGACTGTACCCGGATCGTCAATATTTCCAACGCCACGGAAAAACTGTGCGCCATCCCGTCGGAGGAGTTTACCTCTGGTTCCTTTCACATTTTTGACATTGTCCACCCGGATGATGTTGACGGGGTGATCCGTTTTTATAATGATATCATTGTTAATGAATTTGATTCCCTGGAATACCGGATTATATCTGCTGACGGACAGACCAAATGGGTCAATGATTCTGCAGAAGTGATTTACAAAATGGGCGGCCGGGGCACAATTGAAAATATCCTGCATTTCATACGGGATGTCACGGAACGGAAAATGCACATGCAGCAGCTGACCGCGGCACTGGACAATCTGAAGGTCAGTGAAGAACGCTACCGGAACATGATTGAAACCGCCACCGACGCCATCTTCATCATCACCCCTGAAGGCCGGTTTCAGCAGATAAATCCTGCCGGGATCAAGCTGTTCGGCTTCACAGACCTGGAGCAGGCCCTGGCCGCCAATATCAATGACCTGTATCTGGATTTGAAGCAGCGGGCCCATGTGGTCCGTCAAATCAAGGCGGGGGGAGAGATTACTGATTATCCCATACAGATTAAAACCGTTTCCGGAAAAATCCGTGAAGTGACCATCACCGCCGGTGCAAAAAAAAACAGGGATACCGGCGATCTTGAAAGCTATCAGGCAATCATTCACGATATCACTGTCACCCTCCATAAAAAAGAGATCGAAACCTATCGCAGGACCATGAAAGGGCTGGCAGACTCCATCAACAACCTGGCCCAGACCTATTTTTCTTTCATCGGCCTGATGAAAGAAAATCTAAGCGACCTGAAACAGGATCCAACACATCTGGATACGGCACTGGAAGAGCTCATGGCGGATATCCATGTTTTCAGAAAATCTCTGGAACGGCTGGCCAGGCTCGGAAAGATTGCCAGAGACGCTTACGCCGAGCCCCCAGCGTTTTCTGCGGACGGGACCAGCAACGAAGGCATGTACTATTTTGATACCCGATGAACCAAGGCCGGCCAAAAACAGCGTCTCACCCATGGATTGGTTTGAAACCCCCTTTCTTTTGATAAAATAAGAATTCACGAAATCATCCCGTCATGTTTTTTTACGAACGGACAAAAAACATGACGGGATGATTTTTTACGCCTGTCCAATGGCCAGGAATTTCTTGAAACGAATACATGCCTATATGTAAAAAAAACTTTAAAAACAACATGTTATAACAATAAAGCAACAATTTTCAGTGTCTGGCATACAAATTGAATTAATGAAATATCAAAACAGGCAGAAAAAACTTTGCGGTTTTTGCCTAAAACCCGGATAACTGAATTACAATGGAGGAACGAGCATGAAAAAATTAATGGTGAGATTATGTTTAATGTGCGTAGGGTTGCTGGTATTGTCACTGATGGTGACCATGACTGCTGGCGCGGGCCAGTCACTGCGGTACAGTGCTTCAGCCCAGGTATTTGAGGCGTTCGAAAATAGCAGGCTGAAAACATTTACAAAGGATACCGGCATTGCCGTCGACCTGTTTGTGGCATCATCCCAGTCCTGCGTTTACCGGCTGCTGCAGGATATGACCGATGTGGCCAGTTCTGTCCGCCCCCTTTCCCAGCGGGAAAAGAATTTCGGACTTGTGGCCATCCCTTTTGCCAAAGACCCCCTGGCGGTAATCACGCATCAGTCCACCCCTGTGGATGCCCTGACCACTGAACAGCTTCAGTCGCTGTTTTCAGGCAATGTCGCCAACTGGAAAGAGGTGGGCGGTCCTGATCTGGCCGTCACCCTGGTGGTGCCTGGTGAAAATACCGGTGCCCACAAAAATTTCAGGCGCCAGGTGATGCGCCACAACGATGTGTACTATGATTACATGACCTACACCTCCACACGGGTGCTGGAAGCCATTGAATCTCTGCCTCCGGGTGCAGTGTCCTTTATCTCCAGAGGTGCCCAGATCACCCATCCCAAGGTAAAGGTGGTGCAGATAGACGGCACCAAACCCGGGGATGCTGATTACCCCTTTTATCAGATGTTCCATCTGGTGACCAAAGGTGAACCTGCCGGATCTGTCAAGGTTTTTGTGGATTTCCTCACATCCGGCAAAGGCAGGGACCTGATCCTGGAAAGGGGCATGCTGCCTGTCGAGTGATCCTGTCTTTCCGAAACACTTCGGAGCAGCAGGCCGGACCGGTGCCGGACATCGGTCCGGAAAAAACACACAAAATTCATGTACGCTGTTTCACGCCCCTTGCGATAAATGGTTCAGGGGCGTGAAACCTTTTGGCGGCAATCCTTGGCATGCACCAGAGGCCATGAACATGGGACACAATCCAAATGGCACACCTGAAAACTCTGAGTGACCGTTCAATGCAACTTCTGAACATCTTTCAGGGAAACCGGAATGTCCGCAAAGTGATTACTGGCGTCATAATCGCCACCATGCTCTGTCTGGGAGCCAGTGCCTGGCTGGATATGCGGGCTGCCCGGCACCTTGGCGATATGGCCAGAAAACAGTTCAATGACCAACAGATGGTCATTGCCCGCCACATCCGACGTCAGGTTGAGTCGGAACTGACATTTATCGACAGGGAACTGGTGCGTGCCGGTGAGATCCTTTCCCGGGAAAAAGGCCGTATGCCAGCGGCCCGGCCTGTGCTGGAGCCTTTGTTTTCCAGGCTGCTGGAAAAAAGTATTTTCCGGATCAATATCCTGGCACCGGATAAACTGCAGGTTCATTCCTTCGGCTACCCGCGCCAGTGGCAAACCCGTGTGCCGGATGCGGAATGTCCGGCGCTTTCTGCAAAATTGCCTGAAGCATCCTGCCTCTTTTTTTCCGACCCGATCCCTCGGGCCGGCAGCATGCATACGCAGATGGCCCGGCAGGTGGCAGATACCGGCCATATTCTCATTGCAGAACTGGATATCAGCCGCTTTCTGGGCCGGTTTCTGGATGATGTCCGTTCCGGCAGCACCGGATATGCCTGGGTGATTGACGGCAAAGGCACATTTCTTTACCATCCCTACACCCGGTTTATCGGAAAAAGTGCGTTTTCTGCAAGGGCAAAACGGGATCCGGATCTCGCCCATCACTCCATCAACTTTATCCAGGAAAACCATATGCTGGCCGGCCATACCGGCACCGGTTCCTATACCGCCGGATGGCACCGGGGATTGACCG
Source organism: Desulfotignum sp. (assembly GCA_036351635.1). Classification (GTDB taxonomy): domain Bacteria; phylum Desulfobacterota; class Desulfobacteria; order Desulfobacterales; family Desulfobacteraceae; genus Desulfotignum. The sequence continues at coordinate 4,145 of JAZBPL010000102.1, read as the reverse complement.
GGAATATCGAAAAACTGATTGCCTACTGCCCCATCACCATCCCGGGCATGGCAGCCGGCACCTGGTCCGTGGCCGTGGTGGCGCCTGTGTCCGAAATCGACGGCTACATCAACCAGGCTGCTTTCTGGCGGTTTCTGTTTCATGCGGTGATTCTTTTTGTGGTGGTTTTATCAGGAACAGCCATACTGTTCAGGGAAATCCGCTGGACCAACCGGCTGGAAGACAAGGTGGCCCGGCGGACCCAGGACCTGCAGCGGTCCGAAGAAAAATATCGGTCTGTGGTGGAAAGTGCGGAGGATTTTATTTTCACCATTGACCAGGACGGCCGTTTCCAGTCCATGAACAGTTTTACCGCAAGCTTTTTTGGGGGAAGGCCTGAGGATTTCATTCACCGCAGCATCGACCAGGTACTCAACAAAGAATCTTCCCGGAAACACCTGAAGATGCTGGGCCTGGTTTTCCGGCACCAGAAAAGCGTGCGTGATGAATTCACGCTGCAGGCAGGTGAACATGAACTCTGGGTCAGCGCCAATTTCATGCCCATCCGGAATGAATCCGGCCAGGTGGAATCGGTGCTGTGCATTGCCCGGGATATCACCAATGAGAAAAAACTGGAACGGCAGCTCATCAACACGGAAAAGCTGGCTTCCCTGGGAACCCTGGCCGCCGGGGTGGCCCATGAGATCAACAACCCTTTGGGGGTGATCCTGGGATTCACAGACCTGCTGAAAAGAAAAACACCCCAAAACACCCAGGCTTACGAAGACCTCAAAACCATAGAAAGGCAGGGAATGCACTGCAAACAGATTGTGGAAAACCTGCTGCGGTTCTCCCGTTTCGGGGAAGGAAACTCCGCTTCCTCCGACATCAACAACGCCATCCGGGAAGTGATCAACATTGTGCGCCATACCCTGGAAATGGAAACCATCGATATGAACATCGATCTGGATGACACCATTCCTCTTGTACGCGGGGATTCCAGGGAATTACAGCAGGTGTTTTTGAACCTGATCAACAATGCCTGTGCCGCCATGAAACAAGGAGGCACACTCACGATTCACTCTGAATTTGCATCAGCAGAAAACAAAGCTGTGGTCAAGATCCAGGACACGGGACACGGCATCCCGAAAAAACATATAGACCGGATTTTCGAGCCGTTTTTCACCACCAAACCCGAAGGAGAAGGCACTGGACTGGGGTTGTCCGTCACCTACGGTATCGTCAGCAAATACGGCGGCATCATTGACTGCAAAAGCACGCCCCTCTCTTCTGACAACGCTGTAAAACCGGAACACGGCACTGTTTTCAGGATCAAACTGCCTGTTTTTAACAAGGAGATCTAATGTCTTTGAAAATTCTTGTGGTGGATGATGAAAAAGATATGCTGGCTTTGCTTTCCCGGTATATCACCGAAGAGACAGACTATCAAGTCAAAACGGAGAATGATCCCGTGAACGCGCTGGCGGCTTTCAAACAGGAACAGTTCGACCTGGTGATCATGGACCTGAAAATGCCCAGAATGGGGGGCCTTGACCTCTTGCGTCAGATCAAGAAAATCCGGCCAGACACCTCGGCAATAGTCATGACCGCTTATGCCAGCATTGAAACTGCAGTGGAAGCCATACAGGAAGGGGCCTATGACTACATCACCAAGCCCTTCCGCCGGGAACGGATTCTGCTGACCATAGACAAGGCCCTGCAGTGGCGCCGGATGATTTTTGAAAACATGGCATTAAGAGAAGAACTGGTTCAAAAGGATGCTGCCCGGCCCCTGATCGGATCTTCGGATGCCATCAAATCCATTATAGAGGAAATCAGACAGGTGGCACCCACCACCGCCACGGTGCTCATCACCGGCCAGAGCGGGACCGGAAAGGAGCTGGCAGCCCGGGCCGTCCACCGGTTCAGTCTGCGCAAATCCACCCCCATGATCACGGTCAACTGCACTGCCATTTCAGAAAACGTGATTGAAAGTGAACTGTTCGGCCATGTCAAGGGTGCGTTCACCGGTGCCTGGAAAGACAAGAAGGGGTTGGTGGAGGAAGCGGACGGGGGGACCCTGTTTCTGGATGAAATAGGTGACCTGGGCCTTTCCATGCAGACCAAGCTGCTGCGCCTGCTGCAGGAGGGAGAGTACAAACCGGTGGGCAGCACCCGCACCCGCCAGGCAGACATCCGATTTGTGGCAGCCACCAACCATGATCTGGAAACAGACATAAAAAAAGGGGTGTTCAGAGAAGATCTGTTTTACCGGCTCAAGGTCATCTGTCTGCACATGCCCGGCCTGGATCGGCGGCCCGAAGACATTCCTATGCTTGCCCAGCATTTCATGAAAAAACATGCCCTGTTATATCAGAAAAAAATCGATCATATATCGGAAAGCACCTTGAAACACTTGAAAGTCTATACCTTTTCCGGCAATGTCCGGGAGCTGGAAAACATGATTGAACGGGGGGTCATTTTCTGCCGGACCACGGCCCTTGAACCGGAGGATATTTTTCCGGATGCCGGGGTAACTGCTGATATCCCATCCAGTGAAATATCCAAAGATATTCTGGAAATGCCGTTCAGGGAAGCCAAAGAGGCAGCATTGGCCCTTTTTTACAACCAATATATCAAAAACGCACTCCAAAACAGCAGCGGCAATATCAGCCGTGCTGCTGAAAAGGCCGGCATCCAGCGCCAGTATCTTCACCGCCTTATCAAAGACGCAGGCATGGATGCGGAAAATTTCAAGTTTTCCTCCGATTAGACATATTTTTTCAACCCCAGTTTTTCCAGGGCATCATCCAGGCGGATAATGCCCAGGGGATGCCCGTTTTGGACCACGGCAATGCGCTTGATCCCGTAAAAAAGCATCAGCTGCACCGCATGGGTCAGCCTGTCTTCAGGCGTGACCGTATGATCCAGACATATGCCGGATGTGAAGGGCATCAGAAGGGCTTTGACTTTGCATGATTCCATGCTGATCTCCACTTTTTTCGGCTGTTTATTCCTGGGATAAAAACGAATGCAACATTATTTGTTTGTTGATTAGCGCACCCGAAAAAGTATCTCAGCAAATCACCGCGGATGCGCCAATCAATGTAAAATCACCCCCCAAGAGCAAAAGCCCCGTCCCATTTACACGGTATATACCAGATACCCCATGTAGCCTGCATAGCAGCACAACAGTAGAAAACCGCCGCTCCTGCGGATCGTATAGTCCCCCCGCATCAACAACCAGGGCAGTAAGCTCACAACGAGCATCACCAGATAATCATATACCAGACCGCTTTCAAAAAAACCCCCGGGTATCGGGATGGGGCGGACAATTCCGGCTGCCCCGATCACGCTCAGGATATTGAACACGTTGCTGCCGATCAGGTTGCCGATGCTGATGTCCATTTCCTTGCGAAGTGCTGCAACCACAGAGGTGGCGAGTTCCGGCAGGGATGTACCCAGAGCAACGATAGTGAGCCCGATGAATTTCTCGCTCACCCCGAAGGTTTTCATTATCACCACGGCAGCATCTATAAGGACCTGTGCCCCGATCACCACCCCGGCGATGCCGAATATGATCAGGATAATCTGTTTTGGCCGCGACTCGATGATGCCGATCTCCGCGAGTTCTTCTTCAGCCTCAGCGACCAGTTCCCGGGCATGGGCGATCTCTGTGTCTTTTCTGGCTGATGCCTCTCTGGCCAGCCGGGTTTCCCGTGCGGAAATATAATAGTTGAAGACCGTATAAAGAATCACGCCGGTAAAGAGCGTCACCCCTTCAACCCGGGTAATCAGCGAGTCCATGGAGAGTATGAGCAGATAGATTGAAATACCAAGCATCAAGGGAATATCACGCCTGATCACAGACCTGTCCGCCGTCAGCGGCACCAGGAATGCCGCCGCTCCAAGCACCAGGGCAATATTGCATATATTGCTGCCCACCACATTGCCCACAGCGATCATGCTTTTTCCAGCCAGCGACGAGATCACGCTCACCACCAGTTCGGGTGCTGACGTACCAAATGCCACCACAGTCAAGCCGATCACGACCGGGGTTACCCCCAGACTCCGGGCCAGATTAGCCGCCCCTTTCACCAGCCATTCTGCACCATAATAGAGCAGCGCGAACCCAACAATCAACAGCACAATTTGTAACCACATGT
>JAZBPL010000101.1:0-3109 GCA_036351635.1 Desulfotignum sp. | reverse complement strand
GGGCAGGTCATGAATGTCTATATAGTCGTGGTGTTTTCTGGGATCTGGTGCAGACCAGCCGTCCCTGGGAGATGATATGTGAAACAGGGGCTCCCGGTCCCATGTCTCCAGGCTTTGTTCTGTGGCTGCTGCTACCGACAGACCGTCCGGAAGGCACCGGTGGTGGTGTACATCATATACCAGGGGAATTTTCAGGTCTCTGCACACGGGAAGAAGGTCAAGTGGGGTATAGCTTCTGTCATCATTTTCAAGGGTCAGCCTTTTTCTGACAGAATCAGGCAGTTTTTCAACGGCTGCTGCCAGGCGGGAAACAGCTGACTGCTTATCCCCGTATACCCCGCCGGCATGGATGTTTATGACATCGGCATTCACCCATTCTGCCACCTGGGCCTGGTAGGCCAGATCCGCCACAGACCTTTGGACCACATCCGGATGCGGCGATGACAGAATGATGAACTGGTCCGGGTGGAAGGTGGTTCTGATGTCATGTTCCAGGGAAAAGGCACCGCAGGCTCTGAACGCTGCAATGATTTCCTCTGCACCGGGAAGATCAAAAATATCATACCCCGTATCCGGGTGGGTTTTCAAAGGAAGGATCTGGCTGTTTATCCGGAAGGATCCGATCCTGTTTTCCCGGCAGAACTCCAGGGCTTTGCGCAGGCTTTCTGCATTGCCGGCACACAGCCGGGCCAGGCGGGTTTTTTGTTCCTCTTCGGAAAATCGGGACAGATATGCGGCAGTGGTTCTGCGGAATTTTACGGGGTGTTCCCTGAATATGCAGCAAAGGCCGAATCGTATCATAATAATCTCCCGGATTTTTCATGGTTTTCATACAAAGACAATGTAAGCATGTTTTTTCGGTATTGAAGTCTGGTAAAACGTGTCCATTGTAATGGGTATACATACTGTATACCTTTGGTGAAAGGTGGATTCGTGAAACAACACAGGTGTTCCATAAGAAAAAAGCCGGACAAAGGCGGTACCGGATCAACCGGTCATGTGGGGATAAAAGATGGCAAGGCATATGACAGGGCCTTTTTCAGATCCGGTGCCAGCTGGTTGGATTATCTGGCGGACCATGCCATCCTGCCGGGGATGTTCCTGTTCAGCCGCTATGGTTACGCGCTGGCCCGGCGGTTCTGGACAGAACCGGCCGGAACCCTGTACGGCAGAAAAGTGGTGCTGACAGGGGGAACCTCCGGTATTGGTAAGGCTGCTGCTTTCCAGCTTGCAGAGAAAAAAGCGTTTCTGACGATTATTGCCAGGAACGAAAAAAAAGCGCAGCAGGTGCAGCAGGAAATCGTGGAAAAGACCGGCAACCCCCATGTGGATTATCTGCTGGCGGACCTGGGCCTGATGCAGGACATTGCAAAGGTTGCCGGAGAGCTTCAGGACAAAAAAAAATCCATCGACATCCTGATCAACAATGCCGGGGCATTGTTCAATGAACGCAGGGAAACTTCCGAAGGCATTGAACAGACATTTGCCATTGATCTGCTGGGGGTCTTTTACCTGACGGAACTGTTGAAAAACAACCTTGCCCGTTCGCCTGGCGCCCGGATCATCAATGTGGCTTCCGGCGGCATGTATACCCAGAAGATCGCTGTGGATGACCTGGAAAACAGACAGGGACCCTTCAGCGGGGCAAAGGCATATGCCCGGGCCAAAAGGGGGGTGGTCATACTCACCCGGCTCTGGGCAGCGCAGCTGAAAAAACACGGGGTAAGTGTTCATGCCATGCATCCGGGGTGGGTGGATACACCGGGTATTGAACGGGCGCTGCCGGAGTTTCATGCGCTGGTGAACCGCATTCTGAGAACCCCTGATCAGGGTGCCGACACCATTGTCTGGCTGGCGGTTTCAGAAAAGGCAGGGCAGTCCACCGGCCGGTTCTGGCTGGACAGGCGGCCCCATGAAACCGTGGTCTTCCCCGGCACAGGGGAGTCGGAAAAAGAAAGGCAGGCATTGTGGCAAAGACTTCAGGACATGATTTCACAGCTGCGTGACTAGGATGCAGGAAAGGAAACCAGGTACCCAATGAAAATTCAGCGAAATACCCTGCTTGCGGCGGCATGGGCCTGCATGGTTTTTTCAGTTTATGGAACGGTGCATGCAGCGGTCACCATGGTGGACGGTACTGCATTTTCCAATACAGTGACAGTGAACCAGACCCGCCTTCACCTGAAGGGGGCGGCGCTGCTCAGATACCTGTATTTCATAGAAGCCTATACCGGTGCACTCTATCTTCCGGAAACAGCAGACGGCTCCCGGGCTCTGGAGGATATTCCCAGGCACCTGGTGCTGGAATACCGTGTTGCCATATCTGCAGATGATTTTGCCGAAGCAACCGAAAAAAAGATCAGAGATTCTGTCAGTGATGCGGTTTTCCAGGAGCTCCTGCCCAAAATAGCCGCCCTCAACCGGTTATATCAGGATGTGGTGCCCAAAGACCGGTATGCACTGACCTATATCCCGGGAGCGGGCACCATCCTGACCTTGAACGGCAGCCCTCTCGGCACCATAGAGGGCGCAGAATTTTCCCGGGCCGTATTCTCCATCTGGATAGGGGAAAATCCCATAGACAAAGGGTTCCGGGACAGGCTGCTCGGGAAAAGATGATGAAAAATACCACCATTACCGGCAGCCGCCGGCAGGTATCATGGGGGGATACCTTTGCCTATGCACTGCCTGCCCTGTCTCTGGCAGTGATCGGGATTCCTGTCTATGTTTTTCTGCCAAAATTTTATACAGACACCATAGGGGTGGGCATATCCACAGTGGGGGCCCTGCTCATGGCTGTCCGTATGTTTGATGCCGTGACCGATCCGGTTATCGGGTATGTGTCAGACCGAACATCCACAGCATTCGGCCGGCGCAGGCCCTATATCGCGGGCGGGGCCCTGGGACTGGCCGTATCCATACTGTTTTTGTTTCAGCCGCCGGAGCTGCCGGGTGAAGAAATGGCCCTGTACTTCGGATTCTGGCTGTTTGCCCTGTTTTTTTTCTGGACCCTGATCACCATACCCTATGAGTCTCTCGGGCCTGAAATGACAACCGACTACCATGAAAGAACGGTGCTGTTTTCCGTCAGGGACGGTTTTCTGATCCT
>JAZBPL010000100.1:0-17180 GCA_036351635.1 Desulfotignum sp. | reverse complement strand
TTGGTATTGGCATACACCCCCACCCGTTCCACCCAGGGAAGCCGGTCTCGGATTCTTTCCAGAATGGGCACAAGCCGCCGCATGGGCACGATCATGGCATCACCGTCACAGATGAACAGCCGCTTTTGCCGGGGAAAATGCTCCCTGGCATATTCAATATCCTGAAAGATGATGTCGTCTTTTTTGATGGTAAACCGCTTGTCCCGGAAGGTACCGCAGAAGGTGCACTTGTTGTGGGAACATCCCAGAGTCACCTGGAGTAGTATACTGTCCGCCTCACTGGGGGGCCGTATGATCATTCCGTCATAATGCATAGCCATTTCCTGTTAAAATTCCAAAGACTTTCTTTTAACAGGTATTGCCAGAAATTTCAACAGGATGAAAAAGATCTGTCAGGCGGGAAGCCAGCCTTTCTTTGAGCCCGGATCGGCGCAGGTTGGTGCGGTTGTTCTCAAAGGCGGTGTGTACCGCTTTGGAAGATCCCACAATGATCACCAGTTGTTTGCCCCGGGTCAGGGCCGTGTACAAAAGATTGCGCTGGAGCAGCGGATAATGGGCCATGGTCAGGGCGATGATGACTGCGCCGTATTCCGACCCCTGGGATTTGTGCACGGAAATGGCATAGGCCAGGGTCAGCTCATCCAGTTCCAGCAGATCATAGGGTACTATGCGGCCGTCATATTCCACTGTCACCCTGCTTTCTGATTTTACTACGTCCACCACCTGGCCGATATCACCGTTGAACACCTCTTTTTCATAATTGTTTTTCAGGTGCATCACCTTGTCTCCGGGACGAAAGGATATGCCGTGGTTGTCAATGCCCCCTTTGCCAGGATTCAGCACAGCCTGGAGCTGCTGGTTGAGATTGATGGTGCCGGCCTCCCCCCGGTGCATGGGGGTGAGCACCTGAAAATCGGTGATATGGGGAAAAGTTGCAGGAACCCTTCTGGCACACAGTTCCAGAATGGTTTCCACAACCTTTTCGCTGTGCTGGTTTTCAATAAAATAAAATTCCGACAGGTCCTGGGATTCCCTGGTTTTAAAATCAGGCATCTGTCCGTTGCGGATATCATGGGCATGGCGCACAATGGGACTCTGCATGGCCTGACGGAAAATTTTGGTCAGAGAAAACACACTTATCCGGCCCGAGGCCATGATATCGGACAATACATTGCCGGGTCCCACCGACGGCAGCTGAAAGGTATCCCCCACCAGAATCAGGCTGGCACCGGGGGGCAGGGCCTCCACCAGGTGAAACATAAGCTGGGTATCCACCATGCTTGCCTCATCCACCACAAACACGTCCAGATTCAAGGGATTGGTGAAGTTGTGCGTCACTGTGCCCTGCTCCGTGTCATAGCCCAGCAGTTTGTGCAGGGTAAAGGCTTTTTTGCCGGTGGTTTCAAAAAGCCGTCTGGCAGCCCTGCCGGTGGGCGCGGCCAGAACCACGGTGCGGCGGCGGTGTCTAAACACCTGGCACAGGGCCCGTACCAATGTGGTTTTGCCGGTGCCTGGCCCCCCCGTGATCACCGACACCTTCTGTGCCATCACCTGACACACCACATCCAGCTGCTCATCAGACAGTTTCACGGCCATGCCGGTCAGCACCTGTTCCAGGATCACATCCCGGCTGATCCCCGGATCAGGCACGGGCATGGAAAGCAGTGCTGAGAGCCGGTCTGCAATACCTTTTTCCGCCTTGAACAACCGGGCCAGGTACACCCTGTCATCCCATAGGTGAATTTCATTGGCACCTGCCAGGGCATCCAGTGCAGGAGGAAAAAGGTCCGGTCCCACTCCGGCCATGCGCGCGCAAGCAATGAACAGCTCCTGTTTTTCAGCATACACGTGGCCGTCACTTTCACAGACAAGCAGCTGGCAGAGCAGGCAGGCACACAGCCGTCTTTCACTGGTTTTATCAACACCCTTTGCCCGGGCCACGGCATCTGCCGCAGCAAACCCGATGGCCGGGATATCGATGGCGATACGGAACGGATCGGTCTCCAGAACCTGGAGAGCTTTTGGGCCGTAGGTTTTGAGGATCAAAGCGGCATGGGCCACATTGACATTGTTTTCCTGGAGAAACTGCATGACCCGGCGCACGGCATGGTGGGTATTCCAGGCCTTTTGGATCAGCTGCTGTTTGCCCCGGGCAATACCGGCCACCTCCATGAGTTTTTCCGGCTGATTTTCAATGATCTCCAGGGTCTGTTCCTGGAATTTGTCCACAATCCGGTCTGCCAGGGATTTGCTGATGCCCTTGATCATGCCGGATCCCAGGTATTTGCGGATACCTGACACCGTGGCCGGCAGGGTGACTTCATAGGCATCTGCCTTGAACTGGTCCCCGTATTTGGGATGGGATGCCCACTGGCCTTTCAGGGTCAGGGTTTCCCCTTCTGCAACCCCTGCCAGAAACCCCACCACGGTGATGGGATCCTGGATCTTTTCCACCTGGATGCGGCACACGGTATACTGGTTATCCGGGTTCTGGTATGTGAGGCGGGACAGCACCCCCTTGATGGTAATCATTCCGCAACAGCAAATGCCTGGTCAAACCCGTCATCAACTTTCAAGGTGACACTGAACCGCTCGGCATCCTTGAGATTGGAAAACCGGCCGATGCGCACCCGGTAAAAGGTGCCCCGGTAATCTTTATGCACCACAATATGGGCATTCAGATAGGATTTGGACAATTTTTCCTTAAAATTTTGCGCATTGGCCTTTACCTGGAATGCCCCCACCTGGACGGTGAAATTTCCCTTCCAGTAATCCAGCTGTTTAAAGGACACGGGTGCGTGTGTTGTCCTGGAATAAGCTGTGGCCGCACCAAGGGCTGTCACCCGCACCTTTGCGGTCCCCGGGCCCAGCATGTTGATGCGTTTGGCACCGGTGTAGGAAAGATCGATGACCCGGCCGGTGACAAAGGGCCCCCGGTCATTTATCCGTACCCGGATTTTTTGGCCGGTACCAAGGTTGTGCACCTCCACCCAGGTATTCATGGGCAGGGTCTTGTGGGCCGCTGTCATGGCATACATGTCATAAATTTCGCCGTTGGCGGTTTTCCGGCCGTGGAATTTTTTTCCATACCAGGAGGCAATGCCGGTCTGAACAAACCCGTGGGCAGTGGCAACAGGGGTGTATTGTCTGCCCATGACCGTATAGGGCCGCTGGGTGGCCGGCATTTTGCCCGTATCTGTCCGGGACGGGGGCGCATGGGGCTTGGATTCAATGGACTTTGAACATCCAATACCTGAAAGACACATCACAATCAGCAAAAAAAGACTGATAAAACAGGAAATTATGGCTGGATATTTTTTTATCATGGGTCAAATGCGTGCAGGATGACATCTGCCATTTTATCGGTGAAAGAAAAATCCATCTGGTCCTGGATATGCCGGGGAACATCCTCCATGTCCTTTTTGTTCCACAAAGGCAGAATAACAGACCGTATGCCGGCCCTGTGGGCAGCAATTATTTTTTCCTTTACCCCGCCCACGGGCAGCACCTCTCCCCTGAGGGTGATTTCACCGGTCATGGCCAGACGGGGCCGCACCTTTTTGCCGGTGATCAGGGAAACCAGGGCAGCCAGCATGGTTACACCGGCAGAAGGCCCGTCTTTGGGAATGGAGCCGGCCGGCACATGGATATGGATATCATGAAAATCAAAAAAGGTATCATCCACGCCCAGCTCCCCTGCATGGGACCGGATAAAACTCAAGGCTGTGGTGGCGGATTCCTTCATGACATCCCCCAGCTGACCGGTGAGGGTCATGCCTTTGCCCCCTTTCATGGCCACCGCCTCCACAAACAGAATCTCGCCCCCCACAGGGGTCCAGGCAAGGCCCACCACCACGCCGGGGGTGTTGATGCGCAGGGCCAGATCCGGCATGTTCTGGTCCGGTCCCAGGTATTCGTGGAGATCCTCTTTTGTGATGACCAGGTGGGTTACCTCTTCTTCTGCCACCTTGGCAGCCACCCCCCGGCATACGGCCCCGATCTGACGTTCCAGATTCCGCAGGCCGGATTCCCTTGTGTACCCGGTGATGATTTTTTTCACAGCCCCGGGGGTAAACCGGATCTGGCCGGCAGTAAGGCCATTTGCTTCCCGCTGGCGGGGAATCAGATACCGGGTGGCAATCTTTTGTTTTTCATCTTCTGTATACCCGTTGAGTTCCAGAACCTCCATGCGGTCCCGCAAAGGACCCGGGATGGTGTGGAGCACATTGGCTGTGGTGAGAAATATGACATCGGAAAGGTCAAAGGATACATCCAGATAATGATCGGTAAAGGAATAGTTCTGTTCAGGATCCAATACCTCCAGCAGGGCTGAGGAAGGATCCCCGTGGTAGGAGGAATCCACCTTGTCGATTTCATCCAGCATGAATACAGGGTTTTTCCGGCCGGCCTTGCGGATATTCTGGATGATCCGCCCCGGCAATGCCCCCACATAGGTCCTGCGGTGGCCCCGGATCTCTGCTTCATCCCGCACCCCGCCTAATGATATGCGCACAAATTCCCGGCCCAGGGCCTTTGCAATGGACCGGCCCAGGGAGGTTTTGCCGGTGCCCGGGGGGCCTGCAAAACACAGGATAGGCCCTTTGGAATCATTTTTGAGCTTGCGCACGGCCAGATATTCAAGTATCCGTTTTTTGGGCTTTTCCAGGCTATAGTGGTCCTGGTTAAGTATGCGGCGGGCTGCCTTGATATCCAGCATGTCTTTGGATGTCTTTTTCCAGGGAAGGCTTGTTATCCAGTCCAGGTAGCTGGATGCCACCACATATTCTGAAGAAGAAGGATGCATGCGGGACAGGCGCTGCAGTTCGCGCTCCGCCTCTTTGCGCGCCTCATCCGGCAGACCATTCTTCTTGATAAGTGCCCGGTATTCCCGGATTTCCACAGACTCTTCCTGTGTTTCCCCCAGTTCTTCTCTGATGGCCTTCAGCTGCTGGCGCAGATAATATTCCCGCTGCTGCTTGTCCATATCTTCCTTCACCTGGTTCTGGATTTTGGAGCCCATTTCCAGAATCTCCAGCTGATCATTCACCAGCCGGGTGACTTTTTTCAACCGTTTTTTAACATCAATCAGCTCTATTACTTTTTGTTTTTCCCTGACAGGGGCGTTAATGGTGGATGCCACCATATCAGCAAGCACATTGGGATCCTGAAGGGATTTGATCATCTGGGCCATTTCATTGGGCAGCCCGGGCGACAAATTGACGATTTTTTCGTATTGCTCCACGATATTTGCCATGAGTGCCCGGTTTTCAATGCTCCGGTCCGCATTTTTACAGTTCAAAACCGCAATGTCCGCTTGTAAATACGGCTTTCCCTGGAGAAATTTCGTCACCTTGAAACGGTTCAACCCCTGGATCAGCAGCTGGGCTTTTTCATCCTCCATTTTGGACATTTTCAAAATCATGGCCACCGTACCGATGCGGTACAGATCATCTGCCGTGTGTTTGGAGTCCAGGTCAGACCGTCTGGACAAAAGAAGGCCCAGCATCCGGCTGCCTGCCATGGCTTCATCAATAAGGTCTATGGCTTCTTTCTGGATCAGTACCAGGGGCAGCACCATTTTGGGAAACAGGTTGGTATCCACAATGGGCAGAATGGGAATTGTTCCGGGAATATCATTGGTTGAAATGGTGGCGGAGGGATGTTTGATTTCATCCATTTGTATACCTTTTTGTGTCCCTTTGCGCTAGATGAAATCCATGGACAGGTTATGCTTCTGCTTGATATTTTCTGTAAACAACTTGCCAAGGGTCAGCTGAAGAAAGCCGTTGTTGAAAACAGCAGACACTTTTTCCACATCAATCTCGCTGGGCAGATACAACACCCTTTCAAACTGACCGAACTGGATTTCGGCCAGCCGGTATGTGGCAGTGGGATCCGGCTGGCTGCATTTTCGGTTCCCTGCAATCTTGACCGCTTTGTTGCTGACCTCAATCACGATATCCTCTTTTTTCACCCCTGCGATTTCAGCCTGGATAATAATTTCGTTTCGCGTTTCAAAAATATCCATCTGGGGCTTCCAGACGCGCTTTGAAAAACAGAACATGGGATTTACCGATTGAAACATCTCTTCAAAGGATTTTTCTTCAGTGTCATATGTTTCAAGATCATTGCCGAACCGGATTTCTATATGTTCCATAAAAAACTCCTGACGCTGCTGTTCATATGATCATCTGACCATCCCCAAGAATACCATCCAGCCTGTAAATTGTAAAGCGCATTAGGCAATTATGACTTGAATTCTTTTTTGATGGGTGATAATTGAAAAAATCATGAACACTGCATCAGATCAGACCGCCCTGGTCACCGGGGCCTCCAAAGGTATCGGCAGGGCCATTGCCATGGACCTGGCAGCACAGGGAATTTTTGTTTTTGTAAATTACCGTTCCGATAAAGACGCTGCCCAAAAAGTTCTTGATGACATCCATTTTCAGAACAGCCGGGCAGCAGTGATCGGATTTGACGTAACCAGTCAGGATCAGTGTGATGCTGCCGTAAAACAGATTCTGCAGCAGCGCGGGCGCCTGGATATCCTGGTGAACAATGCCGGTGTCCGGGATGACCGTCTGTTTGCCATGATGAAAAAATCGTCCTGGGAACTGGTGATGGAAACCCATCTTACCGGGTTTTATCATCTGACCCGGCCGGTGGTCCGGCAGATGCTCCGCCAGAAATGGGGACGGATAATCAACATCAGTTCCACTGCCGGCCAGACGGGCAATGCCGGCCAGGTAAACTACAGCGCTGCCAAGGCCGGCATCATTGGTGCCACCAGGGCCCTGGCCAGAGAAATCGGCAGCCGGGGCATCACCGTGAATGCTGTGGCACCCGGATTTATTGAAACCGGTATGACAGCAGACCTGAACCGTGACAAGATCCTGCAGACCATCCCGGCCGGCCGGCTGGGCAAACCAGAAGAGGTTGCAGCCGTGGTTTCTTTTTTATGCTCATCTCAGGCCGCCTATGTAAACGGCCAGGTCATCGGGGTCAACGGCGGCATGGCATAATCCTCATTCCGGGCTTTTATCCAGAACCCCCCTGATGGCCCTGGAAAACTCATACATGGAAAAGGGTTTCTGGATAAATCCATGGCATCCCTGGCTGAGCAGCGCTTCCATTTCATCATCCACAACATGCCCCATGGTCACCAGAATCTTTATCTTTTTGCGAATCTGTCGGATCAGATCAAAGGTTTTTTTGCCCCCCATTTTCGGCATGGCCATATCCAGAATCACAAGGGAAATCTCATCCTGGTACATGCGGAAAATCTCTACTGCCTCCAGGCCGTTCCTGGCGGTTATGGGTTTATACCCCAGGCGGGACAAAAAATTTTTCCCCACATTGATGATCTCGGTCTGGTCATCCACCAGCAGAATCGTTTCCGATCCCCTGGGCAGGGCATCTGTGTCGGAATCAACCGGTGAGGCTGACTTGGCTTTGCTTGTGGCCGGCAGACAGACATAAACAGAAGTGCCTTCTCCTAAAGCGCTCTGGACTGTAATAAACCCGCCATGGTTTTTTACGATCCCGTAAACAGTGGACAATCCCAGACCCCGGCCGTTCTGGTTCCCGTTTTTCCGGGTGGAAAAAAAAGGATCAAAAATCTTTTTCTGGGTTTCCATGTCCATGCCCACCCCTGTATCCTGGATGCAGATCTCCACATACGGGCCGGATTTAACCACAAAGGGATATCCATGGTCCTCAGGGATAGTGATGTTTTTTGTGGACACGGACAGGGTTCCATCATCCTGCATGGCCTGGGATGCATTGCCGATGATATACAGGCACACCTGTTCCAGTTGGGACTGATCAGCATCCACCATATCCAGATCCCCGGCATAGGATTCATGAAAAGTCAAATCCTCGCGGGTGGGTTTAAAAAGGTTCATGGCCATTTTCACCACCTGGTTTACATCCAGAACCTTGATCTGGTATTTTCCGCCCCTGGCAAAGCCCAGCAGCCGTCCTGTCAGCTCGCCGGCTGTATCAACCAGTTTTGTGATCTGGTGGATATGGGAAATCACTTTTTCCGTGGCGGTCAGGTCGATACGCATCAACGACAAATGCCCCTGGATACCCATGAGAATATTGTTGAAATCATGGGAAATCCCACCTGCAAGCACGCCGATGGCTTCCATTTTCTGGGCCTGCTGGAGCTGAATCTGCAGGGATTTGATATCTGAAATATCAGTAACCACCATCACCACGCCGGCGGCAGGATCATCTTTTTCCAGCCTGGAGGCGCGGATCCGGCAGTCAAGGGGCGGGCCTTTTTTCCGGGACAACCGGGTTTCCGCCATACCTGAACCGAACCTGTCCATGCCTTTTGCCAGTACTGCTGCCACGCGCTTACATTCTTTGTGGGTGGGGAACACCTCCCGGGTCTTTGCATTGGTCAGTGTTCCCGGACTATACCCAAGCATGGCATAAAAGGTGTCATTGGCCCAGAGGATCATGTCGTTTTGTACGATTCCGATACCGGCAGGGCATGCCTCCAAAACCGACTGCATCTGCTGGAAATTTTGTTCACATGCATCATTGAAACGGTTGCCTGCCATAAACATGCCTGTCTCCTGTTCCAAAAAAATTGACACATAAAATTGACTGCACATCCATTAGCTGGTAACTATATCAGACTTTTTTGAATAATTTAAGACCCATGGGAAAAAAATGCTTTCTTTGTT
The DNA here is from genome assembly GCA_036351635.1 of Desulfotignum sp. GTDB lineage: Bacteria > Desulfobacterota > Desulfobacteria > Desulfobacterales > Desulfobacteraceae > Desulfotignum. Next base: position 8,478 of record JAZBPL010000100.1, on the reverse strand, counting down.
GCATCTGCGTTTCTGGCTGCCATATTTTCCGGCGCTGTTCAGCGGTCTTCTGCTGACCCTGTGCTTTCCAGACCCTGGTGTGCATTATCTCGCGTTTGTGGCCCTGTGCCCGTTGATCATCTCCCTGGAACCCATGACTGTCCGCCAGTCTTTTCTGGCTGGGTTTGCCGCCGGGTTTGTCCATTTCACCACCCTGATCTACTGGATCGTTCCCACATTGTCCACCTTTGGCGGCCTTCACCCGCTGCTGTCTGTCTGTGCTTTGACCCTGCTTTGCCTGTACCTGTCCCTGTACCCGGCCCTGTTTGCATGTGTCCTCAAAAAACTGGCCCCTTCCCCTGCCATAATGCCACTGGCAGGGGCCTGCATCTGGACCGGGCTTGAGTATGTGCGCACCCACCTGTTCACAGGATTTCCCTGGGGAATCCTGGGGTACAGCCAGTTTGCCGACCGGTTTCTGGTCCAGGTGGCCGACATAACCGGGGTGCTGGGTATTTCCTTTGTGCTGGTTTTGTGCAATACCCTGATCAGTACCGTATGGATCCAGATCACAGCCGGCAGCAGCCTTACGGGCAGACACCTTTTTTTGCGGATTTACCTGTGTGTGTCCTACACCTTTTTTATTCTGGCCGCAGCCTATGTTTACGGCATTGTGCGCATCCCCCGGATAGCCGAACAGATGGCAGCAGCACCCAAGCCTGTATTTGCCGTTGTACAGGGAAACATCCGCCAGGATCTGAAATGGAGCCAGACCTTCCGCCGTGCCACCATTGAAAAATACGGCAACATGTCCCTGGCGGCTGCCCGGTTAAAACCGGACCTGATCATCTGGCCTGAAACCGCGCTGCCTTTTTATTACGGCCATGATCTGGATCTTTCCAACCAGGTGGACCAATATGTCCGCAGGGCCAAAACTTTTTTTCTCATGGGAAGCCCAGCCGTGGATACCTCCGGCGACCCTGTCCGGTATTTTAACCGGGTGTTCATGCTCAACCAGCTTTCCGTGCCGGTGGGTACCTATGACAAAACACACCTGGTACCGTTTGGTGAATATGTTCCGTTCCAGGATCTTTTGTTTTTTCTGGAAAAACTCACAGAACAGGCAGGCAATTTTTCCAGAGGGGATACAGGGTTTGCCCCCCTTGCATTCAAAGGCCACAAAACCGGGGTGCTGATCTGTTTTGAGATCCTGTTTCCCGCCATTTCCCGGCAGTTTGTCAAAAACGGTGCAGATATTCTCACCACGGTAACCAATGATGCCTGGTTCGGCAGAACATCAGCCCCTGCCCAGCATTTTTCCATAGCTGTGCTCAGGGCGGTGGAAAACCGCAGAAGCGTTGTCAGGGCAGCCAATACCGGCATATCTGGATTCATAGATCCCTTAGGACAGGTATTGGGCACAACACAATTGTTCACCGATGCCGTGGATGTCGGATCCCTGCCCGCCCTGACCGTTTTTTCCATATATACCCGGCATGGAGATCTGCTGGCATTTGCCTGTCTTATTGCAATGGGCATGGGTTTTGTGATAAAAGAAAAAGATTATATCAAGAGGAGATTTTTACCATGAATACAGACCTGAAACAGACCATATCGTCCCTAACTGCAAAAGCCGACCGCCTCAAGGAGTATCTTTGACCTGCCGGTAAAAGAAAGACGCCTCAAGGAGCTGGAACATTTCATTGCCAGGCCCGACTTCTGGGATAATCCGGAAAAAGCCACCCAGATGCTCAAAGAACAGACTGTCCTGGCCAACCTTCTGGACACCTGCACAAACATCTGCGCTGACCTTGAAGATGCCCAGATGCTTTTGGAAATGGCCCATGAAGAAGGGGACAAGGAAAGCGAAGCAGACGTGGGCCGGCAGTTGACAGGCATTGCAAAACGCATCAAAAAGTTTTCTCTGGACATCACCCTGGACCATGAAGATGATGCCAGGGATGCCCTGGTATCCATCAATGCCGGGGCCGGGGGTACCGATTCCCAGGACTGGGCGGAAATGCTGTTCAGGATGTATACCCGGTGGATCGACAAAAAAGGGTACAAACTCACCATCATTGACATGCAGCCGGGTGATGAAGCCGGCATCAAAGGGACAACCTTTAAAGTGGCCGGCCACAACTGCTTTGGCTTCATGAAGGTGGAATCAGGGGTCCACCGCCTGGTGCGCATTTCCCCTTTCAATGCCAACGGCAAACGCCACACCTCATTCGCCTCTGTATTTGTCTACCCGGATATCCAGGATGATATCCTTATCGATATTGACGACAAAGACCTGCGCATTGATGTGTTCCGGGCTTCCGGGGCCGGGGGCCAGCATGTGAACAAGACCAGTTCTGCAGTGCGCATCACCCATATGCCCACCGGCATTGTGGTCCAGTGCCAGCAGGAACCCTCCCAGCACCGGAACAAGGAAATCGCCATGAAGGTGCTCAAGTCACGGCTCTACCAGCTGGAAAAACAAAAACAGGATGAAAAAATGCAGTCCCTGCATGACGGCAAGGATGAGATTGCCTGGGGCAGTCAGATCCGGTCCTATGTGCTGCATCCCTACCGGATGATCAAGGACCACCGCACAGACCAGGAAATCGGGGATGTGGACCGGGTGCTTGACGGCGACCTGGATCCGTTTATCGAAGGGGTGCTGTTGTCCTGACCATGGATCCTTTGCAGGTCATTGAAAAATTTTATCCGTCAGGCTCTAAAACCCATACCATTCTGGTAAACCACAGCCTTCAGGTGGCAGAAAAAAGCCTGGAAATTGCCCGGAACCTGGCAAATCCCGACCTGGATCTGGATTTCATTGAACAGGCGGCCATGCTTCATGATATCGGTATATTCCTGACCGCATCTCCGGGCATCGGCTGCACAGGAGATGCCCCCTACATCTGCCACGGGTATCTGGGCAGACAACTTCTGGACAAAGAAGGGTTTGATCCGGCTTTTGGGCTTGTGGCTGAACGCCACACCGGGGCCGGCATTTGCCTTGAAACCATCATTGGCCGCAACCTGCCCCTTCCCCGGCGGGATATGGTGCCAAAAACCCTGGCAGAAAAAATCATCTGCTGTGCAGACAAGTTTTTTTCCAAAACTCCGGAAAACCGCCATCAAAGGCGCACCGTACCTGATATAATGGCAGAACTCACCGCCATTGATCCGGCACACGGCCTGCGGTTTGCCCGGTGGGCCGCAGCTTTCAAGTTGTGATCAGACAGCTACAATATCTGTTTTAAAAAGAGTTTGGTCCTGTCATGGCTGGGGTTTTTATAAAATTTTTCCGGGGTGCCTTCCTCAACAATCATGCCCTCGTCCATAAAAATAACCCGGTCCGCCACCTCCCGGGCAAATCCCATTTCATGGGTGACACACACCATGGTCATGCCCTCTTTGGCAAGGGTTTTCATAACTTCCAGCACCTCTCCTATCATCTCCGGATCCAACGCTGAAGTGGGTTCATCAAACAGCATGATCTTGGGATCCATTGCCAGGGCCCTGGCAATGGCCACCCGCTGCTGCTGGCCCCCGGAGAGATTGGAAGGCCAGGCCTTGGCTTTGGCGGAAATACCCACTTTTTCCAGAAGCATCCTGGTTTTTTCCTCCCGCTCTTTTTTGGGCCTTTTTCTCACCAGTTTCTGGGCCAGGTTCACATTGCCCTGCACTGTCAGGTGGGGATAGAGGTTGAAGGACTGGAACACCATGCCCATTTCCGCCCGGACTGTGTTGATATTGGTTTTGGGATCAAAAATGTCCACCCCGTCCACCAGGATTTTCCCGCGTTCTGCGGTTTCCAGGCGGTTCAGGCACCGCAGAAACGTGCTTTTTCCTGAACCGGACGGACCGATGACCACCACCACCTCACCTGCCTCGATTTTATTGGAGACATCCACCAGGGCCTTGACCTCATGGGGAACATAAAATGTTTTGTAAATACTGATAACATCTATCATTTGGTGGCTGTCCTCCTTTCCAGATACTGGACACACATGGAAAGCGTAAAGGTCATGAGCAGATAGAGAATGGCACACAATATCCACAATTCAAAGGTTTGCAGGCTTGTGGTGATACCTTCCCGGGTGGCTTTGGTCAATTCCCTGATGGAAATCATGCCCAGCAGGGAAGAATCCTTTATCAGGTTGATGAACTGCCCGGCCAAAGGCGGCAGAATGGTTTTCAGTGCCTGGGGAAGAATAATATGGAACATGCACTGAAAATAGGTCATACCGGAAGAACGGGCCGCTTCCACTTGACCCGGATGAATCGCCTCGATGCCGGCCCTCACGATCTCCACCACATAGGCCCCGGTAAAAACCGATAATGCCATGATGCCGTACCATTCCGCATCAAGCTTGGGAATACCGTTCATCATCAGGATTTTATTCATGGTGGTTCCCAGTACAAAATAAAAAATCATGATCTGCACCAGGAGAGGAGAACCCCGGATAACTTCCACATAGGCCATGGCAGACCATTTGAGTACAGGGGTATTGGACACCCGTGCCACACCGCCGATGATCCCCAGCAGTATCCCGAAAATAGTGGCAATAAACGAGATCTTCAGGGTCACCCACAAACCTTTGGCCAGAATACCGGGCTGCCACCCCCCTTCATAACTGGCAACGATATCCCCTGGGGCCACCATATCCCCCTCGGTCCAGTCAAAAGTGCCTTCCGGGACCGTATATGTCCTTTCCCCGGCATCTGTGGTCACGGTAATGTCATATTTGTCCTTATTGGCGGCAATGGTGTCTATTTCCCCGAATCCTTCTGCATACAGGGTAATAGTGGACTTGTACATGAAATATTTGGGCACCTTGAACCAGCGCCACTGATAATCCACGGCCACTGTCGCATAATAAACTGACCCAATGACCATGAACAGGAGCACAAAAAATCCGCACACAGACAAAATATAGGCAATGGGACTGCTCAGCCGTTTGATGTTGGATACATTCTGTTCCATATTTATAGCCTTAGAAAACAGGCCGGCAGAAGACGTCTTCTGCCGGCCCTGATTCATTCAAAATATCCTGATACAATTGTGACAGATAAGATTACGGGTAAGATTAATTCTGGAGATCTTTCTGCCACTCATTGGACTTGATCCATTTGTCATAGGCCTGCTGCCATCTGCCGTCATTTTTATACTGGCGGATGAAGTTGTTCAAAAAGTTTAAAAAATCTGGGTCCCCTTTTCTGACTGCCATGGCCAGGGGTTCATAGGTAAAGGGTTCCGTCAGGGCAATGGTTTTGCCTTCGCCGTGCTGGGCCTGCATGATCTCAATGAGGGGCAGGTCATATACGGTGGCATCGGCATTGCCCTGGATCACTTCCATGACCGCTTCGGTTTCCACTTCAAAGCTTTTGTAGGTGGCCCTGGGTATCATTCTTTTAACGGCTTGTTCACCAGTGGTGCCCAGTTTGGAAGTGATGACATATTTTGGGTCGTTCAGATCCTTATAAGTTTTGACCTTTCCTTCATGTTTTTTATTGAGCAGGATGGCCTGCCCTACGACGATATAGGGATCGGTAAAGTTAACGGCCAGGTTTCTTTCCTGGGTAACGGTCATGCCGGAAATAAGAATGTCGAACTTGTTGGTGATCAAAGAGGGGATAATGCCGTCCCATGCGGTATTCACCGGTTCATAGGCGACACCCATTGCCCTGGCCAGCTGCTTTCCCATGTCAATGTCAAATCCGATATAATCTCCTTTGGTATTGGTCATTTCAAAGGGAAGGTAGCCGGATTCAAACCCCACCCGGATTTTTCCCGCCTTTACAATGGATTCAAGGGTTGATTTTTGGGCCAGTTCAATGTCGGCACTGAACGCCGGTGCTGAAACAAGAACAAATGCCAGAGCGAACAGGGATACAAATAATTTTTTCATCTTTTCCTCCTGAAAATTTAGGGTTCGGCTTTTTTTCACCTCCGATACCGGAGGTGAACCTCTCAAGCCATTGGTAATTGGGTTGTCACGCCGTGATAACAGTCAACTTTTATACTTAGCATAACCAAATTAAATGGCAAGTAATATTTTCTGTATCTGGATATTTGGAAAGATCTGTCATATCATGATGAAACGTTTAGATACCACCATTTTATGCAAATCTGTTATGATTATTTTTATATGATACACCAGCGGAAAGATACACCTATGGACAAACAGACCACTCCCATACAGACCCATGGATTGAAAATACTGACGGTGTCAGATTTCATCGACAAAACCCTGACCCGGATGGTGGAAACCAAAACCCTGGAACCGGTGGACCTCATAATTTCCTGCGGGGACCTGGACCCGGAATTCCTGTCTTTTCTGCGGGACCGGCTGGATGCTCCCCTTTTTTATGTCAAGGGCAACCATGATATCCGCTATACCCCCACCAACCCCATGGGATGTGAAAATATTCACAAGCGGATCATTTCAGTGGGATCATTCACCATTTTAGGCCTGGAAGGCTCCATGTGGTATAATGGCGGTGCCAACCAATACACCGAAGCCATGATGAAAAAAAACATAGCCAGCCTGTGGTTTTCCCTGTGGCGCAAAAGCCGTATTCACATGGTTGTGACACATGCCCCGCCCCGGCATATCCACGACAAAGAAGACCTGTGCCATCTGGGATTTGAATGTTTTAACGTGCTGATCAAAAAAAAGCGGCCGGATTATTTTGTCCACGGGCATGTTCACCAGGCTTTTGAAAACCGGGCAGACAGGATAACACAGGCCAACACCACCCGGGTGATCAATACCTGCGGATATACACTGATGGAGGTCTAATCATGAAAAATATATTCAAACACCTGTTCTCTTCGGATCCATCACAGCACGGTGATGCCGACCATGTCAGCTCCTTTAACGAACAGCAGGCCAAAGAAGAAGATGTCCAGTACATTGACCATGGTATCCAGACCATTTCCCTGGAAAAAATCACCGGCAGCGTGGGCAAATATGCGGATTTTGATTCCAGGTTCCGGCCCAAAAAACATGTCTCCGGCAAACGGTTCACCGACATCAAACAGGCCATGCGCCAGGGCAGAAACATACCGCCGGTAAAGCTGTATCAGATACGCAACCAGTACTATGTGCTGGACGGCAACCACCGGGTTGCCGCAGCCAAGGAACTGGGGTGGACAGAAATATCCGCCAAGGTGGTGGAGTTGCTTTCCGGTGAAAACACCATGGAAAACCTGCTGTACATAGAAAAAAAGAAGTTTTTCCAAAAAACCGGGCTGCCCCTGGAAATAGATCTCACGGAACTGGGAAAATATAATTACCTGGAACAGCAGATCCGCAGCCATCAGCTATACCTGGCTTCCCAGTCAGGCAGAGACTGCGATTTTGCCAGAGCATCCAGGGACTGGTACAACACCATCTATCTGCCCATGACCGCCATAATCAAAAACGGGGAGCTGATCAAATATTTTCCGGGCAGAACCATTGCAGACCTGTATACCTATATTGCCTATCACCACTGGGATACCAACGCAAACCGGCGGTACGGCATCGGCATTGACAGGCTTATTCCCAAAAGCATGGAAGGGTTCAGGACCGCCATGCTGGAAAAACAGACCCCGGAATATCCGGAAATGAAGCGCACCATCACCGCATTTGTCCTCATTGATACAGATACCACAGCGGAAACGACCCTGTCTGATAAATTGTTTGCCTTGGAGGAGGTCCAGGAGGTGCATGCGGTCCACGGCAGCATTGATATTCTGGTAAAAGTGGTACTCAAACGGGATTTCCTGGCGTCCGATGCAGAAACCATTGCGGAATTTTTAGACCAGCATATCCGGAAAATAGCCGGTATCAAACGCACCCAGACCATGATACCGGGCCGGTCTCTGGTAAAAGAAGGCTTTAATTACTGAGGCAGCGGTCTGGTAACAAGCCGGGTGCGTTCATCAAACTGGGGATACCCTGCCAGGGTGGTTTTCAATTCATGGCCATAGTCAAGTTCCGGCCTTTTAACAAAGCAGTTTTTGATATCAAGCATTGGATACACCAGGGCCTCATGAAGGATCCGTATCTGTGTCTGTTCCCAGAGACGGATCTGTTTTTTGGGGTCAATTTCAGACCGGGCATCATCCAGGAGCTTGTCCACAGCCGTGCAATGGGAAAAATTGGTATGGGGGCTGGCCCCGGTTTCCACAATGGCATCTGAATGAAAGAATCCCCGCAGATACTCATCAGCATTGGGTCTGAGGGTAAAATACAGAACAATGGCATTCTGGTTTTCACGGATCATTTGATGGTACTGGGAATGGGATACCATTTTCAAATCCACACCGATACCAATATCTGCCAGTGACTGCTGTAAAATTTCATATGTTGTTTTGAAAATGCGTTTTTCAGACACGGACAGGGTCATGGAAAACCCGTCGGCAAAACCGGCCTCTGCAAGCAGCTGTCTGGCCAGAGGGATATCTTTTTCCCGGTTCAGGCCCAGTGCCGTAATTTTGTCATTTTCAATCCC
>JAZBPL010000099.1:0-8589 GCA_036351635.1 Desulfotignum sp. | reverse complement strand
CTTTGCCCATTATGAATTGATCAATGTAGATGAAACAAACAAAGATGATACACAGGTATATGGTTTGGGATTGAATTACTTTTTTAAAGGACATGCCAATAAATTGAGCGTTGATCTTTCATCAGTTGATCAGGAAACAGTAACAACATCAGCAAAGGACCATCTGATTTTCACAATCCAGCTGGCAGCCGGGTTCTAATAGAATGTGTTCTGGCGGTTGATATCAAAAGCAGGGGCGGCATGCACGCTCCTGCGATACACAATCCTGGTGTTTTTTGATCCCGTAACAGGGGCAATAGACACTATTTATGCGATGGGGAATAGACCATGATACTTTTTTTTATCCGATCGGTCTTTCTGTGTTGTTGTGCTCTGGTGTTTTGTCAGAACATCGCCCGGGCAGAGGAACAAAAAGATCTGACAATACTGGAATCCAGTCTGTCAACAACCCTAAGCTTGTCAGATCTGCTCAACTACGCCTATTTGTCCAGTCCAGCCATCACCGCGTCTCAAAAATCCTGGCAGACATTTATCGAAAATTACAGAATCGGCAAAAGCTATCCCGATCCCCAGCTGGCCGCCACCTATTTTCCCCGGCCCATTGAAACCCGGCTGGGTCCCCAGGACTGGAGCCTGACCCTGTCCCAGGTGATTCCCTTTCCCGGCACCCTGTCCCAAAAAGCCAGGGTCCTGGAGGCAGATGTCACCATCTCCAGGCTCAAGGTGGATAAAAACGTTAAAACCATTGTCACTGATGTGTCTTCTTCATTTTACGAACTCAGGTATATCCAGAAAGCCATTGCTGTGGCCCGGGCCAATCTGGATCTGAATCAAAAAATGCTGCAGATCAGCCAAAATGCCTATGCAGACGATAAAGCCCTTTTTTACGATGTATCCAGATCCCGGGCCCAGACCGCCCAGATACAATATGACATCCTGCTGCTCCAGGAGCTGGAAAAAACAGAAAAAACAAAGCTCAACACGCTGCTGAACCGGCCCCCGGATGCGCCACTGGGACATGCGGCAGGCACCCTGCCCCAAAAGGTGGTGTATTCTCTTGATGAGGTGTATGGCCTTGCCATGCTGCACCAGGAAGATATCCTCATGGCAGAAGAACAGGTAAACAAATCAGAACAGGCCGTGCACCTGACCCGGCTGGAAACCCTGCCGTCGTTCAGAGTGGGCCTGTTTTATTCCGCTATTGGTGATCCGGATGTACCAAATCCCCCGCCGGATGCCGGAGACGATGCCGTGGGAGTGCAGTTCGGCATGAACCTTCCCTTGTGGTTTGGTAAAAATCAAAGCCGCACAGCCCGGGCCCTGGCAGAAAAACAAAAAGCACAGGCAGAAAAAACCAACACTGCCAACAAGGTCAAAGCCCGGATCAGCCGCCTGTGGTTCAAGCTGGAAAATGCCCAACGGCTGATAACCCTGTATGAAAAAAATCTGCTTCCCCAGGCGGTCTCTGCTTTACAGACGGCAGAAACCTGGTTCAAGCAGGGTCAGGGCAGTTTTGCCGATTTTCTGGAAATCCAGGCAACTGCCTACAATTTTCAATTGTCTCTGGAGCGGGCCAAAGCAGATTACGCCAAAACCCTGGTGCTGCTTGAACAGGCAGCCGGTGCCATCCTGGATGCGAAAATCCCGCCGGACACAGGAGAAAAAAAACCATGAAAATAAAAAGTACGACCCTGACAATACTGGTGCTTTTTTTTGCTTCTGTTTGCTTTGCAGATTATGGCACCATGATAAAAGAACTGGAAGACTACCGGCCCCGGGACAGCTTTCCCATTCGGCCGTCATCCGATATCCTGGGGCAGACCACCGCTTCTCCTGAGGCGGTGCTGCCTGTTGACGAATCACAGATACAAATCCTCAAAAAAGGATATGAAAAAGATCTGTATGGATCCGTTGACAATGCCGTGACAATGGGGGTGGATGAAGAAACCCTTGCCCGGTTGTCTCCAGCAGGTGATGACCCTGAGGCGGCAGCAGAGCGCATCAGGCAGAAAATCGAGCTGAAAGAGATCAAAGTGATTGCAGCCCTGCGAAATACCGAAATCAAGGCTGCCAGAAACAAGGTCCTTGCAGAAATCCAGTCCTTTGACCAGATCACCCACTTAGATCACACCCTGCAGCAGTATGCGGCATTCACCGCTGCCCTCAACAACCGGGTGGGGCCGTTGAAAACAAAGGATTCCATCAAGTCAGAACATCCGTTTCCCGGCCTTGCCGCACTCAAAGGCCGCATTGTCCAAAGCCAGGTGGACATGCTGGTGGAGCAGATGAAAATTGTTGGTAAAAAGGTACGGCAGGATGTTGAAAATGCCTATTGGGAGCTGGTGTACACCACCCGGTCCATCCAGATCATCCATGATACCATGGCTGCATTTGACCGGCTTCTGGATGTCGCGGCATCTCTGTATAAAAGCGGCAGAACCAGTTACCAGGATGTGCTCAAGGTTACCATAAAGATAGAAGAACTCAAAGAAGATCTGGTTACCCTGGAAAATGAGACAGACAACCTGAAAATCAGGCTGCTTGAACTGATGAACCTGCCGGCAGATACAAGAATGGGGCCGGTGAAAACAGCGCCTCTGCCGAAAACCCTCCCCCGGCCGGAAGCATTGCAGGCAATTGCCCGGGAACACCGCCAGGAACTGGCTGCCATCCGGTTTCAGATCAGCAAACTGCAGTCCATGGTGGAACTGGCTGAATCCATGAAGCAGGCAAAATTTACCCTGGGGTTGTCCTATTTTGAAGCGGATCATGTTAACACCGCCGGCACCGATGCCCCGCAGCAGGCATTTGCCGAAAAAAACATGGCATCCATGAAAAACAATCTGCCGAAGAACCCCTGGTACGGGGTGGACAGCCCCTGGCTGCAGCAGACAAGGCAGACCCTGGCAGCCCTTGAACACACGCTGGTGGCCAGAGAGAATGCCACAGACCGCATGGTCTACAATGCCTGGTTTAAGACAGACAAAATCCGGCGGGAACTGGATCTGTATAAAAACAGGATACTGCATTTGACAAAGTCTGCTCTGGATGTGACCACCAGGGAATATGAAACCGGGTCAATTCCCTTTTCCCAGGCCATCGGTTCCTATACCGACTGGCTGAACGTGAAATTGACCATTGCGCAAAAGACAAAGGACTTGGGTATCTCTTTTGCAGCCCTTGAAACGGTGGTGGGTAAAAAATTATAAAAAAATACAGGGAAAATTATTTATCATGAACGTAAAATCAACCGTATTGATTATCCTTTTGACAGCACTGATCACTGGTCTTGCCGTGTTTTTCACCCTCACCACCATGGGTCCCGTATCCTCTGAGAACAATAAAACCCCTTCTGAAAAAAAAGAGGATGGTGCATCAAAAGAGCGGGAAATCATCTACTGGAAGGCCCCCATGGACCCCACTGAGATCTATGATGAGCCGGGTAAAAGTAAAATGGGCATGGACCTTGTGCCGGTGTATGCAGATGAGGTTTCCGAAGAGGGGACCTCCGGGGATGGAGACACGGCAGACCGGAAAATCGTCTACTGGAAAGCCCCCATGGATCCCACAGAGATCTATGATGAACCCGGCAAAAGCAAGATGGGCATGGATCTTGTCCCTGTGTATGAGGATGAAATCAAGGGCGGGGTGGATATCAAAATCAATCCTGTGGTGGAACAGAACATGGGCCTGAAAATTGCCCCTGTTGTGCAGGGTCCTTTGCATCATACCATCAGCACTTACGGCCATGTGACCTTTGATGAAAGCAGAACCGGTATTGTCAGCCCCAAAACCGCGGGGTGGGTTGACACCCTTTATGCCGACTATACCGGGTTTGCTGTTGAAAAGGGGGATCCGCTTTTTGCCATGTATTCTCCTGCCCTGCTGGCGTCCCAGGAGGAATATCTGTCTGCCTATAAAAATTTTCAGGCCCGCCCCACCCCCTTGAACAGGGATCTGCTGGCATCAGCCAAAAAAAGGCTGGCATATTATGACATTGCAGACCAGGACATCGCTTTTCTGGAAGAAATCGGACAGGTCCGCAAAACCCTGACCATCAGGTCCCGGTTCACGGGAATCGTGACCCATAAAAATGCGGTGGAAGGCGCCTATGTCAAAGCCGGGGAAAGCCTGTTCACCATTGCGGATCTGTCCACGGTGTGGGTGGAAGCCCATATCTTTGAATATGAGCAGAACCTGGTGCATGAGGGACAGGCCGTGAAAATGACCCTGCCCTACAATCCGGAAAAGGTGTACACCGGAAAAATAGCCTATATTTTTCCTTATCTGCAGCCCAAAACCCGGGATGTGGTCATCAGGATCATTTTTGACAATACAGGGGGCGACCTGAAACCGGACATGTTTGCCAATATAAAAATCAATACCAGCGGAGATGAAACCGGGTTGATCATTCCTTCGGAGGCGGTGATCCATTCAGGAGAAAAGCAGATTGTGTTTGTGGCCCGAGGCAACGGCCGGTTCACCCCCAGGGAGATCACCACCGGGCTCCATCTCGAAGGGGGCAGGGTGCAGGTGCTGACCGGCCTGGCTCCGGGAGAGGATGTTGTGGTGTCCGGCCAGTTCCTGCTGGATTCTGAATCACGGCTCAAAGAGGCTGTTCAGAAAATGATTTCCGCCAGATCCGGCACTGCCAAAGAAAAAAAGGAATCTTCTCCGGATAATAATGACAGTTTTTTTGAAGATATGGAAGCGGATACGCAGAAGGAAGACGATTTTTTCACAGATATGGAATAGACAAGGGATACCGCGATGATAGAAAAGATAATTGAATGGTCCATCCACAACAAATTCATGGTGATCCTGGCAACGGTGTTAGTGATTGTCGGCGGTATACTGGCCATGGCCAACACCCCACTGGACGCCATCCCTGATTTGTCCGATGTGCAGGTCATAGTCTATACAGAATATCCGGGGCAGGCCCCCCAGGTGGTGGAGGACCAGATTACCTATCCCCTGACAACCGCCATGCTCAGCGTGCCGTTTGCCAAGGTGGTCAGGGGATATTCCTTTTTCGGGTATTCCTTTGTCTACCTGATATTTGAAGACGGCACCGATATCTACTGGGCCAGGTCCCGGGTGATGGAATATCTGAATTTTGTGTCCGGCCGGCTGCCTGCCGGTGTGACCCCCAGTCTCGGACCGGATGCCACAGGTGTGGGGTGGGTGTATGAATATGTACTCCAGGACACCACAGGAAACACAGACCTTGCCGAACTCAGATCCATCCAGGACTGGTTTGTGCGCTATGAACTCACCGCCGTGCCCGGTGTTTCAGAAGTAGCCAGCATCGGCGGGTTTGTCAAACAGTATCAGGTAGTGGTGGATCCCAACAAACTGGCATCCTATGGTATCTCCATAAGAACCATTCGAAGCGTCATCCAGCAGTCCAACAAGGATGTGGGAGGACGGCTGTTGGAGATGGGGGAAACCGAGTTCATGGTCAGGGGACTCGGATATATTCAGTCTCTGGAGGATCTGGCACAGATTGCGGTGTCTGTGGACGACAAAGGCACCCCGATTCTGCTGGGTGATATTGCCGTAATCCAGATCGGCCCTGAACTGCGCCGGGGCATTCTGGAATGGAACGGCATCGGAGAAACCGTGGGCGGCATAGTGGTCATGCGGTATGGCGAAAACGCCCAGGAGGTGATCCGGCGGGTCAAGGAAAAACTTGCGGACCTGGAAAAGGGCCTGCCCCAGGGGGTTGAGATTCTCACAGGTTATGACCGGTCCGCTTTGATCCAGCGGGCCGTGGACACGCTGAAGACAAAACTTACCGAAGAGATGATCGTAGTGACACTGGTGTGCATTGGGTTTCTACTGCATTTACGGTCCGCGTTCGTGGCCATATTTACCCTGCCGGTGGGGATACTGATGTCGTTTCTGATCATGTATCCCTTTGGCATCAATGCCAATATCATGAGCCTGGGGGGCATCGCCATTGCCATCGGCGTGATGGTGGATGCAGCCATTGTTATGGTGGAGAACGCCCACAAGCACCTGGAGCGGGACCGGGGGGAAAAAAGCCAAACACAGATCATCATGGATGCATCGAAAGAGGTAGGGCCGGCCCTGTTTTTCAGTTTACTGATCATCACGGTGTCGTTTCTGCCGGTGTTCAGCCTCATGGAGCAATCCGGCCGGCTGTTCCGTCCCTTGGCCTATACAAAGACCACGGCCATGGCCGCCTCATCTGTGTTGGCCATCACCATCATCCCGGTGCTCATGACCTTTTTTGTGAAAGAACACCCCATCGACCCTGGCCTGTCCCGGACCCGGAAAATAAAAATCTGGATTCTGGCCCTGGCAGGCCCCCCCCTGGCCGTGGTGTTCATGGGACTTGCCGGTGTCAACCTGCCGGACTGGTCCCTGGTACTGGCCTTGGGGTTGTCCGTGTTCTTCGGGATCTGCCTGTTTCCTCAGAAAATCATGCATGAAGACAGAAATCCCCTGAACCGGTTTCTGATCCGCATCTACCGGCCCCTGATCACAGGGGTACTCAAATGGCGGAGCCTAACGCTAGTAGCAGCCGTGGTGGCTGTGGCCGTGACCTGGTATCCCATGACCCGGGCGGGCACCGAGTTTATGCCGCCGCTGAACGAGGGAGATCTTTTGTATATGCCTACCACCCTGCCTGGCATCTCCATCACCAAGGCAAAGGAACTGCTGCAGCAGACTAACAAGATCATTCAGCGGTTTCCCGAGGTGAAAACTACCCTGGGCAAAATAGGCCGGGCCGAAACCTCCACTGATCCGGCACCGTTGTCCATGATCGAAACCGTTATTACGCTTCGGCCACAGGTGGAATATGACATCATTGAAATTCCCCGGTTTTTTTCCAGCTGGCCAGGGTGGCTGAAACAACCGCTCACCTGGATCTGGCCGGAACAAAAGAACGGCAAAGTACTGCATGAATGGCGAAAAAAACAGATCGACCGGTTCTACGCCAGCTGGCCAGGCTGGCTTGCAGCCCCGTTTGAATGGATCCTGCCTGAAGAGCGTTATATCAACATGCAGGAACTGATCGATGATCTGAATGAGGCGGTGAAGTTCCCGGGGGTGACCAATGCCTGGACCATGCCCATCAAAACCCGCATCGACATGCTATCCACCGGGATCAAGACCCCGGTGGGTATCAAAATCATGGGGCCGGATCTGGCCACTCTGGCAGATCTCGGAAAACAAATAGAAACTCTGCTAAGGGACAAACAAGGCACTTTGTCGGTATTTTCAGAGCGGGTGACGGGCGGCAATTACCTGGATTTTGTCATCGATCGGGAGCAGATTGCCCGGTATGGCCTCCAGGTCCAGGATGTACAGGATATCATTACCACGGCCATAGGCGGTATGAACGTGACCTATACCATCGAGGGGCTGGAGCGATATCCGGTGAACCTGCGGTACAACCGGGCGTTCAGGGACAACCTGGACACCCTTCGTCGGGTGCTGGTTCCTACCCCCACCGGGGCTCAAGTGCCCCTGGTCCAGCTAGCAGACATTGTTGTCAAAAAAGGGCCGGCCGCCATAAAGAGTGAAAATTCCAAAAGAAGTGCCTGGGTGTTCGTGGATATCAAGGGCATGGATATCGGTACCTATGTCAAACAGGCCCGGCAGCTGGTGGATGAAAACATTGATCTGCCTTCAGGGTATTCCCTTGTCTGGTCCGGCCAGTATGAATATATGCAAAAGGCGAAAAAAACTTTGCGAATTGTTATTCCGGCCACCCTACTGGTGATATTTATTCTGTTGTATATCCATTTTGGCAACCTTACAGAGGTGATCATTGTGATGGCAAGCCTGCCGTTTTCCCTGATCGGCGGGTTCTGGCTGATCTATCTTCTGGGATACAACATGTCTGTGGCGGTGGGGGTGGGATTTATCGCCCTGGCCGGGTTGTCCACGGAAACCGGAATTGTGATGCTGGTGTATCTGGACGAGGTGTTTCGGCGTCGGACTGCCGCCGGCCAGATGACCACGGTGTCCGACTTGCATCCTGCCATTGTGGAAGGGGCGGTGGAGCGGGTCCGGCCCTTGATCATGACTGTGGCCACCACCCTGATTGGTTTGTTGCCCATAATGTACGGCACCGGGGCCGGCTCCCAGATCATGAAGCGCATTGCCGCACCCATGGTGGGGGGATTGGTGACCGCCGCTATCATGACTTTGATTATTATTCCGGTGATCTACCATTTTTGGAGGTCCCGGGCCATTCATAGCCCTTAACACGCAAGCTCAGAAACCGACAACACACAAATCATGAAAGGATTGAATCCATGAAAAACTTGATGCGGCCTGTGATCCCATCCGTTCTTCCGGTTTCATTATGGCAGGCTTCTGGGATCAAAGGTGCGCAGTTAAGATTTGTTTGAATTCAGGCATCCTGGTGACGGCTTTCTGCCTGTGTTCGGGATAATGGTGTCACCCTTGAAATTGGCGGAAAAAAATTCACTGACTATCACCGTGACATTATCTTTTCCGCCCATTTCCAATGCTGTGCACAGCAATTGCCGACCTGCTTCTTGAATTGGATCTCTTTGTAATATGGCTTCTATTTGAGAATCAGACAGG
>JAZBPL010000098.1:0-10870 GCA_036351635.1 Desulfotignum sp. | reverse complement strand
TGGGTTTTGTGCTGGCGGTAAAACTGATCTGTTTTTATTTTTTTGATCTGTACAAGGGCATGTGGCGGTATACCAGCATCAATGACCTGTTGAACATCATCAAGGCATCCACCATTGCCAGTCTCGGCCTGATAGTGTTTGTCCTGTATAAAAACAGATTTGAAATGGTATCCAGATCAGTCTTTGTCATTGACTGGTGTTTGACCATCATGTTGGTCATGGGGCTGCGGGTGTTTACCCGGCTGTGTTTTGAAAACTTTACCGAAACGGTCGGTGTGAAGGATCTGGTTTCCAAACTGGCTGCCATTTTTCGGAAAAGCGGGCACAAAGGCCGTCGGATGCTGATTATCGGTGCCGGGGACTGCGGGGAAAAAATCTGCCGGCAGTTTCGGGAAAACCCTTCTGTCCAGTCCCATGTGGTTGGATTTTTGGATGATGACACTGCCAAGATCGGCAGAAAGATTCACGGGGTCCCGGTGATCAATACAATAGAGGCTCTGGCAACTGTGGTCAGCAGCATGGACATTGAAGATATTATTATCGCCATTCCTTCGGCCACCTCGGAACGGATGCGGCATATTGTGGATCTGTGCAAAAACGCGGATGTCGCCTTTAAAACCATTCCGGATATGGGGGAGCTGATAGACGGCAGGATCAGTATCAGCGCAATAAGAGATGTGGAATACAGGGACCTTCTGGGAAGAGAACCGGTGCGTTTGGACAAAAAGGAGATCGGCGGATATCTGGGCAAAAAATGTGTACTGGTAACAGGGGCTGGGGGCTCCATCGGTACTGGTCTGTGCCGGCAGATATGCCGGTTTTCCCCCAAAAAGATTGTCCTGCTGGAACGTGCGGAAAGCCCGCTGTACGAGATTGACCTTGAGCTGAAAAAAAATTTTGCGCATGTGGATGTGGTGCCGGTGCTGGCAGATATTCAGGACAAGATGGAACTGGCCGCCATATTCAGCCGATATGGCCCGGAAATTGTGTTTCATGCAGCAGCCTATAAACATGTGCCCATGCTGGAGGACCATCCCTGGAAAGCGGTGGAGAACAATATCTGCGGTACCCAAAATCTTGTGGCGGCAGCCCGGGATTTTGGATGTGACAGGTTTGTCTTTGTGTCCACCGACAAAGCGGTGAATCCGGTAAATGTGATGGGAGCAAGCAAGCGGGTCGCAGAACTGCTGGTCCAGAAAACAGATAAGGCAGCCATATCATCCACCCGGTTTATGACGGTGCGGTTCG
Source organism: Desulfotignum sp. (assembly GCA_036351635.1). Classification (GTDB taxonomy): domain Bacteria; phylum Desulfobacterota; class Desulfobacteria; order Desulfobacterales; family Desulfobacteraceae; genus Desulfotignum. Next base: position 9,622 of record JAZBPL010000098.1, on the reverse strand, counting down.
GCAATGTCATCGGCAGTGTGGGCAGCGTGATCCCTTTGTTTAAAAAGCAGATCAAAGAAGGGGGACCCGTGACAGTTACCCATCCGGACATGATACGGTATTTCATGCTGATCCCCGAGGCCTGCCAGCTGATCCTCCAGGCCGGGGCCATGGGAAAAGGCGGAGAGATTTTTATCCTTGAAATGGGGGAGCCGGTGAAAATTGATGCCATGGCAAGGGACCTGATCCGGTTTTCAGGGTTTGAACCGGATAAGGACATAAAAATTGTCTACACCGGTCTGCGGCCCGGAGAAAAACTGTATGAAGAACTGATGACCGACCTGGAAGGGGTCGTGCCCACCAGCCACAAAAAAATCAGGGTGCTGAAAAGCCACACCGGGGATGTGAGCCTTTTGGCAGCCATGCTGGAAGAATTGAAAAAAGCAGCACAAAACAGGGACCCGGACGGGGTAAGAAAGGGGTTGCACCGGATTGTACCGGAATACCGTAAAACGGCTGGTTGATTTTACCATTGCTTTGGTACTGGTTGCTGTCCTGCTGCCGGTGTTCCTGCTGATTGCCCTGATGGTGCGGCTCAAACTGGGATCTCCGGTGATTTTCAGGCAGATGCGGCCGGGATTCAGGGGCAGGCCGTTTATGATTTACAAGTTTCGGTCTTTGACCAATGACACGGATGATACCGGCAGACTTCTGCCGGATGTGCAGCGGTTTACCAGGTTCAGCGCCATGCTGCGCAGGTCCAGCCTGGATGAGCTGCCGGAGCTGGTAAATGTATTAAAAGGAGATATGAGCCTGGTGGGGCCCAGGCCGCTGCTGATGCAGTATCTGGACCGGTATGACAGGCAGCAGGCCCGGCGGCATGAAGTCCGGCCGGGGATCACGGGATGGGCCCAGGTGAACGGCAGAAATACGGTTTCCTGGGAGGAAAAATTCACACTGGATGTGTGGTATGTTGATCACCATGATTTTTTGCTGGACATGAGAATTATGCTTATGACCATTGTCCAGGTCTACAGGCAGGCAGGCATCCACCAGAAAGGACATGTGACTGCCGCAGAATTTTTGGGGAACAGAAAAGATGAATGACAGGTTTGCGAAATGGGAATATCCGGAAATCATTGAGGGCACCCCCACAAAATATCACTGGATTGTTCAGGGAACCGCCGGGTTTTCTCTGGGGTATAAAACCGACATTGGTGCGTTTGTCTATATCAATGCCAGAGAAGGGGTGGAAATTGCGGATTATGTCCAGGTGGGATCGCACTGCTCGGTGTATTCTGTTTCCACCATAGACAAAAAAAAGGGGCGGGTTGTGTTGAAGAAAAACTGCCGTATCGGCAGCCATACCACCATAATGCCGGGTGTCACCGTTGGAGAGAATGCAGTTGTCGGGGCACACAGCTTTGTGAACAAAGACATACCTGACAATGTGGTGGCCTTTGGTGTTCCGGTTGAAATCATTAGGATCCTGGAGGGATAATATGGAATTTGCACCCTGGCCGTTTTTCGCAGAGGATGAGATCCAGGCGGCGGTGGATGTGTTGAAATCAGGAAAGGTGAACCAGTGGACAGGCAATGCGGTTACGGCATTTGAAAATGCTTTTGCCCGGTATATCGGAACAGACCATGCCGTGGCCCTGGCCAACGGCAGCCTGGCACTTGATATGGCTCTGGCTGCCCTAAATATTGGAAAAGAAGATGAGGTGATCGTCACCCCCCGGTCATTTGTCGCCTCTGCCTCCTGCGCAGCATTCCGGGGGGCAGTGCCGGTTTTTGTGGATGTGGATCCGGTGAGTCAGAACATCACCCTTGACACCATCGCAAAAGCAGTCACCCCGAAAACAAAGGCAGTGATTGCCGTGAATCTGGGGGGCTGGCCCTGTGATTTGAAAAATATCGCAACATTCTGCAGACAGAATAAGCTTTTTTTGATTGAGGACTGCGCCCAGGCCCACGGGGCGGCATTTGAAGGCAAAAAAGCCGGCAGTTTCGGGGATTGTGCCGTTTTTTCCTTCTGCCAGGACAAAATTATGACCACCGGCGGTGAAGGCGGCATGCTGGTGACAAACAACCCTGATATCTGGAAAAAGGTCTGGAGTTTCAAGGACCATGGAAAAGATTATGATGAAGTATTCTGCCAGAATCATGATCCCGGTTTCCGGTGGCTGGTGAACCGCTTCGGCACCAACGCCCGGATGACGGAGATGCAGGCGGCCGTGGGCTGTGTGCAGCTCAAAAAACTGGATGGGTGGGTAAAAAAAAGACGGGCATATGCCGATCAGCTGGACCGTGCCTTTGAAAATATCCCAGGACTGCGGACAACCATACCTGGACCGGCGTGTTATCATTCCTATTACAAATATTATGTGTTTGTTGGACAGGATGCATTAAAAAGCGGCTGGAGCCGGGATATGGTTATTGAAGCATTAAATACTGCCGGTGTGCCGTGCAATACCGGTATCTGCCCGGAAATTTACAAAGAAAACGCGTTCACAAAAGGCAAATGCCGGATTCAGGGCGTTGTAAAGGACAGCCGAGGAAAAGCGTACCTGCCTGCAGCACGCAGACTGGGGGAATCATCAATCATGTTTATGGTGCATCCCACCCTGATACCGGCATCCATTGGGTATGTGATTGACCAGGTAAAAATTGTCATGACTGGGGCTATAAAATAGAGTCATTGTTAAACCTTTCTAAATAGTCAACAAAGATGTTTGCCAGCTGGCTTCTATTAAATTTTTTTTCAGCAAAAAGCCTGGCATTTTTTCCCATCTTCTTCATATGATGTCTATTCATTGACATGTTATACAACGTATCAGCAAATGCTTCAGGGTCATCAGGTAACACAGTCTTTCCAAGACAGTTTTCGGTTATCATCTCTGCAAGCCACCCTGGATAATTTATAAAAACTGGTAATCCCATAGCAATGTAATCAAAAAATTTATTAGGTGATGTACCGTAATAAAATGCTGGAATATTATTAAGAATCATCAGCCCCAGGTCAACTTCTCCCATCAGCCCGATCAAATCTTTTTTGGGTATTGGATCAAAAAAAATACAATTTGATAATGATTCTCTGTGCGTTTTTTCTAACAGCTGCGGCTTCAGTTTTCCATCACCAATAAACAAAAATTTAATATGGGTGATTTTTCTGTTTTTCATCACTCTTGCTGCATTGAGGACAGCATCCAACCCGTTGGCCATTCCATGCGCACCTGTATATACGGCCACAAAACTGCCGGGTTTGACCCGTTTATCCTTTGCCCGAAGTTTGATTTTTTCCGCTTTTGTCGCATCATCGGACGGCTTGAATAATGCGACATCACACCCATTGGGTATCATGATTACAGGTTTATTTTTCGGGGTTCTTTTTTCCATGCCCATCTTAATACCAGGGGAAAGGCCTATGCCGCCATCCATGGTTATATAGGCTGATTTTTCAAGAATAGACATCCCCAGGAGAATAACAGGATTGGTAACAACGCCCATGGCTTTGGGCAATTCAGGCCAAAGATCGCGTACCTCGAAAACAAATTTTTTCCAGGGCTTTAATAACTTGGTGATAATACCTGGAATAGCGGCGGTCAAAGGTGTAGATGTTGCAAAAATAATATCATAATCTTTGCACAAAGCAATTTTTACACTTTTCAGGGAATATCTTAAAAAAATTATACTGCGTGTAAAAAGAGAGTCGTAATTTGAGTACGGCAGGGAAATTTCAATAACACGAATCCCGTCCACAACGCCTTCCCGGATTCCCTTCACCGATTTGCCGGTTAATCCGGTTTTTCCCACGGTTGATGAACCACAGACCATGGTGACTTCATGTCCCCTGTCAATCAGCTTCCGGGCAAATTCGTATGAGCGCGTTCCTGTGGCTCCCCCGGGTGTTGAAAAATGCTGGTGGAAATATAAAACCTTCATGGTGAATACTGAAAACTTTTTTTATTGATTAAAATGGTCAAATGCAATGATGGTTTCAATTTCACACGCTTTATTCTGAATGGTTTCAAAAATAATCTTCTGCCCTTTGGAATATTGGTTATATGAATGGGAAATATGGGTTTTTTCCACACGGCCTTTAATATTTGAATGAATCAGATTATTTTGTACCCTCATGGACCAGGCATCCATTTGAACAGCCTGATCCTGCATGTTCCAGATCTGTTGAATTTTTATCTCATCAAAGGCTCCCATAATGCGGTCATTAACAATAAAACCATAACGGGTCATCCGAACAGATCTGCGATGCACTGCACCATATGTTTTTTGATATCCGTAGTGCTCTGCAACTATTTGTTGATGTGAAAAATTTAACACCCTGGCAGTAACCCATGGTGCCCAGCCAAAACGTCCTGCCTTGTTCATCTGATCAGCATCATTGATCACGATGGTATTATGGCCTGCCGTCCCTTGAAACCCATCAACTTTACGGCTTTTTGAATAGTATGAAAAAGAACCGGAATCACAGAAAATATTATGACCATTATACCAGATATCCAAATGAAGCATATCACATTGTCCAGGTCGGTCTTTATACGCATGTGCTCTCATAAAGCCGAAACATTTTGAATTTCTTAAAATATAATAGCCGCCATCTCTAAACGCGTTTTCATAACAATCCGGCCATAGACCCTTATTGGTAAGGCCGAACAAATTGCATATGCCCCCGTCCCCCGGCTTGCCGGGCTGTGTTTTTTTTGGGGATACAGCTGTACCAAAATTCAAACTGGGACGAAAATCACGGTAATCCGCGTCTGAAGCCGGGAAAAGATTGGTTCCGTCATTGTTTCCATAATTGGGCAGCCATCCATTTTTCTGCATGAAAGAAAGTAAAAATACCATCATTTTATGATGTGCCCGGGTTATTTCAATCGGTAAAGAGATCTTTTTTTTTCGGCATATAAATATGACAAAGGAAACAATATCAACAACTAACCGCTGATATGTCATAGAATGCTGAATATATGCCCCATCATCATATACCTGATATCCGAGTTCCTTTTTAAGGTAGGACAACCCTTTTTTGAGCAGTCTTGGGGATTCAGGAAATTCGGGAAAAAGAACAGCACCAACAATAAGCCCTGCAGATTCACTTATGGAATGGTTGTTTCTGACAGACTTAGCTGCATAATCGATATTGATATCTATTCTGAGAATCGAAATATAGATGTTTTGCAAGATAATAACTTTCGATTCGTTTGAAACAAAATTATGAAAGTAATCCAGGGCGATCATCCAACTGAACAACCGAAAAGTAATTTCCTGTCCGCACTTGTAATGTGGCCCATTTGGAAAGGGATTTTTCCGGCACCAGTCAACAATTTGCCGAATACATCCATGTGCATATTTATTCTCTTTTGTCAGTGAATAAGCGTTAATAAAGTAAAATACCTGTGGGAAACGCGATGCCTCCCAGATCAATTTGATGTCTCCAAAGTTTCCAAAATCAGAAATTTTATTCCATGGCACGTCCAGAGGTGCTTTTCTGCGATTTTCCGGATTGATATTCCATGCGATCTGTCCGTTTTCCCAATAGTTCAAATAGTGGCTGGAAAAGGAAAAAATATTTCCGGACAATGCATGATCTGCCTTTTCAATAAATGCATGGTCTCCTTTAAAAGACTGATCCGTGATGTTTAACTGTCCTATATCAATTCTATTGACCAGGTGTTCCCAGTTAAGCCGCCTTTCTTTTGACAGCAGCCGTTTGTTTTTTAAAGAAAAGCAGCCTGTCTTTTTTTTACACGCATGGGTGATTCTAAAAAAAATCCAGCGCCATCCCATTAATCTGGCATAATGTATCACATGACGTGCGCCCAAACCGGATTTACCTGACATCAACCCATGCACTGGTCTTCAGAGATGCGATGCACGCAAAGCTGGCCCGGGTTGTATTTATGATTTCAGAAAAAGGTATCAAGGGCTGCCCGCCGTCTCTGATAAAGCGTATTAATGCCCTAAACTGGTTGTGGTGACCCTTGTCGGATTTCGATTTCATCTTTGAAAAATTTTTAAAACCGAACCCTTTCAGGTATTGCCAGTTATCCATGATCAGTGTCCTGTCCAGAGAGAAAATTTCTATACGTTCTTTTGGATAGGTTTTATTACCATTTGAAAAATAATTCACAACGGCATTGGCCCCATTTTCATAACGCAGCAGGATGCTGGCATTATCTGTTGATTCCTCAGGCGTTACCCCGAGGGCATTCATACAAACGGCATTCACCCGGCTTCCTGTAAAATAGGTGCATAAGTCGATAAAATGACAAGCTTCTCCAATAATACGGCCTCCACCTGTCTGCATGTCATGGACCCAGGAATCTTTCGGGATGGCGCCTGCATTCATCGTTGCAACGATATTCATGGCATCATTGCCTAAAAGTTGTTTTATTTTAAGGGCAAGCGGTGCAAACCTTCGATTAAAGCCCACAGTCACATTTTTATTGTTCTTTTGGGCGGCTGAAATAATGGCTGTCAGCTCTGTTTCATTTAAACATAGCGGCTTCTCGACAAAAATATTTTTACCGGAATGTAAAGATTCAATGACCATTGGTGCATGAAGATCATGTCTTGTGGTAATGATGACCGTATCCACGTTTTGATCTTCCAGGATCATGGTATAATCAGATGTGGCATTGGCAAAGCCGCCTTTTTCTGCCAGAATTTTTGCTGACAACCCGCTGGAACTGGCAATATATTTTATATTGGCGTCCAACCCTTTGATGGCAGGCAGCAGCGTTGCCGAAGTAAAATTGCCAGCGCCGATAATACCAATAGCAGAGGAACCGGAAGTGGCTGTAAAAGCGGGTTGAGAAAGTTTTACTACGGAATCCGGGCATGCTTTATCATCATACACCAGCAGCGAGGCAATGGCGGTTGTGCCGCCTAAATTCCCATAAATTTTATTAAAATCCTTAAGCGGAACCTTTTCAGTTATCAATGGTTTTACATCCAACCTGCCCGTAGAAATGGAATGCAGGATGGTTTCAAAATTTCTTTTCTCAGTCCACCGGACAAAGCCCAGGGGGTAATCATGGCCTTTTTGTTCATATTTACTGTCATATCTGCCCGGTCCGTATGAACAGGATACTTGAAATGTCAGTTCCTTTTCATAGAAATCATTTCTTGATAAATTCAACCCGACAACACCAACCAGTATGATCCTTCCGCGCTTGCGGCTCATTTGTGCTGCCTGTGAGATAACTTTTTTATCATTGGTTGCGGCAGCAATAATAACTCCATCCGCCCCGTTTCCCTGCGTCTGGGATTCGACGAACTTGACTGGATCAAGACCCTGGCCCGGGCTGATTGCTGAAATTCCCTTTTGCATCGCAATGTCTATTTTTGTTTGATCATAATCAAACCCTATGACGTTGCAACCATTGGCAACAAGCAATTCGGCGGTAACCAGTCCGATTAAACCAAGCCCAATGACAACAATGGTTTCGCCGTAAGTCGGCTGGAGGAGACGAATACCCTGAAGGCCAATTGATCCGATGACGGTAAAACAGGCCTCTGGATCAGTGACATTGTCAGGAATTTTTGCAGCCAGATTCTGGGGAACAACAACAAATTCGGCATGGGGTCCATTGGAAGCCACTCGGTCACCAGCCCTGAACCCCTGAACCCCCGAACCGCAGGCGATGACCGTCCCGGTATTACAATACCCGAGCGGCAGGGGTTGCCCAAGTTTTGTAAATACAGCTTCCAGGGTAGGCAGCAGGCCATCGCTTTTAATTTTGTCTAATACCAGTTTGACTTTATCCGGCTGCTGGCGGGCCTTTTCAATCAAGCTTGCTTTTCCGAATTCAACCAGACTTCGTTCAGTTCCTAAAGATACGAGGCTCTGCCTGGTTTTAATCAGAACATGACCATTTCTTACCTGGGGCGCCGGTACTGTTTCAAGAATCGTCTGTCCATTTTTCAAATCCTGAATGATCTGCTTCATAAGTTTGTATGTCACTTTTCATTTCTGCATGTCAAGGTTTTCATCGAGTAATTCATGATACATGTGAATGATCTTTTCATGAATCCTTTTTTTTTCCAAAAAAGAAGACACATAGGTTTTCATGTTTTGATAAATACTTTGATCAAACTTTTTGCAGACAATATCATTTAGACAGTTCGCCAGCGCGCCTGTTTCCATTGCATTTAAAAAAATACCGCACTGATTTTTTTCAATATCCCCATAGGCATCCAGGCGGTTCAGAACAGGGGGGACATTTTTAGCAATAGATTCAAGAATTGCGGCTGATAATTGATCAGTTGCAGCCATTGAAATGGTAGCTGTCGTATTTTCCAGAATAGAGGACATCATGTCTTTATCAATATAATCAGTGATCACCATAATGTTGTCCTGCAGTTTGTGTACATCAATATAACAGGCTATTTTTTCAAAAAATTCAGGTTCATAGTCACCTGAAAGGAGCAGCAGACCGCATTGGTCTGCCAAAAGTGGACTGACAGACAAAAGGGTTTCAAATTCCTGGATAATATAAAGGATATTATAGTGGGCGGTCATTCTTCTGTTTGAAAAAAAAATATATTTGTTCTGTTTCAAAAATGACACAATATCTCCAGGAAGCTTTCCCGGGACTGCAGGCTTTAAAAATTCACTGGACACCCCCAATGAAAATGTTCTTATTTTAGACCGGTCAACCTGATATCGATCCACCAGATAATCTTCCATTGCCATGGAGGATGCTGAAATCAAAAAAGCCCTTTTAAGAACAATTGACATTATCAGGTTGTAAAAAAAACTTTTCCGGTCTTTATTAAAAATTTCACTGCCATAGGTAGTCAGCGCATATTTTTTTTTGCTTAAAAAAGCCATAAGCCCATACCCTGAGGCGCAGTGCGCATGAATGACCTGATTGGATTTAAAGAAATATTTAAAAAAAATATATATGCCCCCTAAACAATACTTCAGACTCTTTGGGAAAAGAACAGGCAGATGTTTTGAAAAAAGGACATGAAAATTTTTCTCAGACATAGGTGCGTGCGTCCCATGGTGGATAGCGATTTTTTCAACCGACACATTCACATGTTTTGCCGCATTAAGCCAGACAGAAATATGGGGGCTATGCGGATTTCCTAGAACTACCATATTTTTGTGCCAAAAATTTGCATTCATAATAATAATTCATTCCCAATGTTATACAAAAGACACCGACAAGAGATTGAACAAAACTTAAATATGACAGGCCTATGGTTTTGTACAAGGAAAATAACCCTATTTTCAATAATAGTGTTATCCCCCAGGTAATATTTATCCATTTCATTTCTTTCTGGCTTTGCCGCGTTATCTGGAATAAAAGACTCAGAGATATCAAAAGATTCACCGTCAGGAAACTCCCCCAGTAGATAAACATTCCGTCAGGTATCAGTGACAGTTTCACTGCAATAAAGTAACCCAGTGTCACTGAAACCAGGTAAAATAGCGCCAGAACAATAATGGTCTGCCTCCAGAGTACGGATAACCGTTTTTCGTTGTTGAATGTTTCAATAATTTTGGGTCTGAATGTATCGATAATAACGGTAAATAAAGTCAATATGGAGGTGGTAAACGAAAAAACCAGAAGAATAACCGCTAAATTTTCTTGTTCAGAATAGGCAATTG
>JAZBPL010000097.1:0-3620 GCA_036351635.1 Desulfotignum sp. | reverse complement strand
GCTGCTGACCGCAGATCATGGAAATGCCGAAACAATGGTTGATCCGGAAACCGGCAAAGTCCAGACCGCCCATACCAACAACCCGGTCTGGCTTTCCATCATCTCCAACAGACCCGGGCTGCAAAAAGGGCGTATCCAGATTCGTGAAGATGGGAAACTCGCAGATCTTTCTCCCACGCTGCTGGATATCATGGGGATTGACATTCCTGGAGAAATGACCGGAAATGTTATATACAAAGATAACTGAAATCCGATAAAAAAGAGATCAATGGCTGTAAAAAGAGTGAGATTTGCGCACATTTATCAAATGGACAGATGAAACAATCAAAAGGCCACACCAAACCGGTTGACTCTGCAGGGCAGGAGGCTATGCCACGCCTGCCTGATAGAAAGCATGCCCTGTCGGTCAGTGAGGCTCGGTACAAAACCATGGTGGAAACCATGGGTGACGGGTTGAGCGAAATCGATGAACACCAGATCACCACCTATGCCAATGACACCCTGTGCCGCATGTGGAAAAGATCCAGGAATGAGATCATCGGTGTCCCGGTGACTCGGTTTGTGGATGAGATAAACCGTGCCATTCTCATGGCCCAGCTGGAAAAGCGGCGCCGGGGTGAAAGCGATGCCTATGAGATCGTGTGGAACTGCAAAGACGGCACAAAGCTGCACACCATCATGACCCCCACTCCCTATTTTGATGCCGATGGCCGGTTCAAGGGCAGTTTTGCCGTGGTCACCGATATTTCCCGGCAGAAAAAAGAAAAAGACCTGCTGGAGATGCTGGTGCAGCAGAGAACCAGGGAGCTGCAGACCAAAACCCATCATCTGGAGGAAGTGAATACGGCCCTGCGGGTGCTGCTCAAAAAACGGGAGCAGGACCGGCAGCACATGGAAGAACAGATGCTGGTGAATATCCGGGAACTGGTCATGCCGTATATCGAACGTATGCGGAACAGCCGGCTGGATGAGCGACAGACCGCCTGCCTGGATGTCATGACGGCAACCCTGGAGGATATTGTCTCCCCGTTTCTCCACAAGCTGTCACTGGAATTTCTCCATCTTACCCCGTCTGAAATTCAGGTGGCCAACCTGATCAAATACGGAAAAACCACCAAGGAAATTGCCCAGATGCTGGTCCTTTCACAAAAAACAGTTGAATTTTACAGAAAACGCATCCGCAAAAAACTGGGTATCACCAACAAGGCCGTTAATCTGCGGACCTTTCTTGCTGCAGGCAACCTGTCGGAATAGAAATTTACCGGGTATATTTCATACCCGGTAATTACCTGTAATATACCCCTTGTGCACAAAAGAGATACAGGGTACCAATGAGATATGCAATCGCAGGATAACAGGGAAAGGGGGTGGTGGTGATATTCAGGTGTTTTTTGTAAGAGGTTTGCAAAAAGTGCACAATAACAAACACATTACAGGAGATGGATACGATGCGAAAATTAACAAGCAATTTCTGGCTGTTTGCCATGGTATGTGGATTGTTGTTTTTCAGTTCTACCCTCTATGCCAAAACCATTAAACTCAATTATTCCAATTTTTTCCCCCCCACCCATGTACAGAGCAAGCTGGCCCAGTCCTGGTGCGATGAAGTGAAAAAACGGACCAACGGGCAGGTGGTGGTGGAATACTATCCCGGCCAGACCCTTACCAAGGGCACCCAGAATTATGACGGGGTGGTGTCGGGTCTGTCAGACATGGGCATGTGCCTGTTTGCCTATACCCGGGGCCGTTTCCCGGTCATGGAAGCGGTGGATCTGCCTTTGGGATATGACAGCGGCATTACCGCTACCAAGGTGGTGAATGCGGTGTATGAGAAATTTGTCCCTAAAGAGCTGCAGGATACCCAGGTGATGTACCTGCATGCCCATGGGGCCGGCGTGCTGCATACCGCAGAAAAACCGGTACGTACCATGGCGGATTTCAAGGGCATGAAACTGCGCGGACACGGCACGTCCGCCCAGGTGCTTGAGGCGCTTGGCGCCACCCCGGTGTCGCTGCCCATGCCCGAACTCTACCAGAGCCTGCAGAAAGGCATTGTCCAGGGCGCACTGTATCCCATAGAGGTAAACAAGGGCTGGCGCATGGGAGAGGTGGTGGATTACCTGACGTTGAGTACTCCCATTGCCTATACCTCCTCGTTTTACGTGGTGATGAACAAGGACAAATGGGCACAAATACCGGATGACCTCAAAACCGTGATCATGGAAATCAACGAAGAATGGATCCCCAAGCACGGCCTGGCCTGGGATGAATCAGACCGGGAAGGGCTGGCTTTTTTCAAGGAGCTGGGTGGTGAGGTGATTGAACTGTCTGAATCAGAAGGTGCAAAGTGGCAGGCAGCCATTGCACCGGTGATGGACACCTATATTGAAAAAATGAACAAAAACGGATTTGACGGCCAGAAAATCGTAGATTTTGTCAAGGCTTCCCTGAAACAATATCAATAGCACTTCCCCTGGGTTGATTCCCGGCACCAGACCAACTGTTCTGGTTACGCCGGTGCGTTACTATCAGGATGGCGCCGGGGATGACCCGCAAATGAGGATGGATCAGATGGCACAGACCGAATATTGGAACCCTTATCTGGAAACCCTTTCCAGACAACAATTAGAAAAACTGCAGCTTTTCAAGTTCAAGCGGATATTTACATGGGCATACAGCCATTCTAAATTTCACCGGCATCTCTATGACAGGGCCAACATTACACCGGATGATATTCACTCTCTTTCAGATCTGAGAAAAGTACCTAAAGTGGAAAAATCCATGATGCAGGCGATCCAGAACAAGGACCCATTTCCATATGGAGATGCCCTGTGCGTGCCCCTGGAAGAGGTGTCTACATTCCGCCAGACATCGGGCACCACGGGTCAGCCGGTATACCAGCCCGACACCTGGCAGGACTGGGAATGGTGGGCCGAATGCTGGGCCTACATCCTGTGGTCTCAGGGATACCGGGCATTGGACCGGGTATTCCTGCCCTTTGGTTACAATATTTTTGTGGCATTCTGGGCCGGCCATTACGGTGCTGAAAAGCTGGGATGCGAGGTGGTGCCCGGCGGGGTTCTGGATACCCAGGCCCGTATTCTTAAAATTCAGGAACTGCAGGCCACGGCCATGATGGCCACCCCCACATATGTGCTGCGCATGGCGGATGTGGCCAAAAACAAACTGGGCATTGATCCGGCGACCCTTTCCATCAACAAGATCACCTGTGCAGGAGAGCCGGGGGCCGGGATACCGGCCACCAAAAAGCGCATGGAAGAGGCATTCGGCGCCAGGGTCTATGACCATTCCGGCGCCACGGAGATCGGGGCCTGGTCCTATGAGTGCCGCCACCAGCCTTTTGGCATGCATGTGAATGAGGCCATGTTCCTGGTGGAGATCGAGGATATGGAAACCGGGGAACCCATCACCGAACCCGGGGAAAAAGGCAAGATGGTGATCACGGCCCTGGACCGTATGGCCCAGCCCTGCATTCGCTTTGATTCAAAGGATGTGATCCAGTGGGACCCGGATCCCTGTGCCTGCGGCAGAACGTTTCGGGTAATAAGGGGTGGTGTCATCGGCCGGGCCGATGACATCACCAAGGTCAAGGGGGTGCT
>JAZBPL010000096.1:0-5523 GCA_036351635.1 Desulfotignum sp. | reverse complement strand
TTTATCCCGGACGGGCTATGATGACAATTTAGGGCTGCAACCCAGAAAAAATATAGTATGGGGAGGTTATCATGGAAAAAGATACCATTGATACAGGTGGTGTGGCTGAAAAAAACGCTTTTATGTCCGCCAACAAAGGATTGTTTGACAAGAAACGCCCGTATACGGGCACCGGTATGTACCCGGATGACGAAGACATCATAAGCGCGCTTTGTCTGGTGGACCTGATGATCAATAGAAACCGCCTGATACTGCATGAATAATTACCAAAAAATGGCCGTAAAGCCCCTGCCTTCAGGCATGGGGATATAAGGCCATGCCCATCGGCGAGAAAAATAAGTTGACACCTTGTGTTTTATATGTTATATAAAAACTATGAATATAACATATAAAACAAACAATAATATCTGTTATTCGTGCAAGTATCATGTGGTTTGGTGTCCTAAATACCGCAAAAAAATTTTAAAAGGTAATATTGAAAAAAGGCTTAAACAAATCGTTAAAGATGTTTGCAATGAAAAACAGTCGGATTTAATTGAAATAGAATGTGATAAAGACCATATTCACATCTTGGTTGAAGTTGACCCCCAATACGGTATTCATAGGCTGATAAAACAAATAAAGGGAGTAAGCTCAAAAAAATTGAGAGAAGAATTCCCTGTTTTGAAGAAAACGCTGCCCACTCTTTGGACAAATAGTTATTTTGTTTCAACGATTGGGGGAGCGCCAAGCAGCGTGATTAAACAGTACATCGAAAATCAAAAGACGAGATATGAAGAGATAAAACTTAAGGGATGGAAGAACAATGGAAGAACATGAGTTCGAAGACGGTTCAATCGCTAAAATTCAGATAATTGATGAGAGTATCGTTGTTTTAGTTGATGACGCAAATATGGGTAAAATTAAAGTTTCTGGTTTTGCATCCAAACAAGATGCTACTGATTTTATATTGTTTGGAGATTGGCAAGATCCAAATAATAATAGTTTTATCAAAATTGTTCGTCCCAAATATAGTTTAACCTGGGAATTCGAAGGCTAAGGATGCTTTAATGCGAAAGACTTTCCAATACAAGCTGTACCCGGCAAAGCGCAATAAACATCTGCACCAGCAGATTGATATTGCTGCCGGGATCTATAATCACTGCATTGCTTTGCATAAGCGGTATTATCGGCTGTATGGAAAATCTTTAAATAAGTACCAACTCCAAAAACATATCACCAGGCTGAAAAAACAAGAAAAATTCAAAGCCTGGAACCAGGTTGGTTCCCAGGCGATACAGGATATAACAGATCGAATAGACCGTGCGTATAAGCTGTTTTTTGATTCGTTGAAATCGGGGAGGAAAGTTGCTCCGCCCGGGTTCAGGAAACGGGTAAAATACAAATCTTTCACATTGAAACAAGCTGGATATAAACTCCTTGGTGGGAACAAGGTGAAGATAGGTAAAAGGATATATCGATTTCATCATTCCCGGAATCTTGAGGGGATGGTGAAGACTCTAACGGTTAAACGGGACCCCTTGGGAGATTTGTATTTGTTTTTTTCATGTGACATCAAGGATCAAACCATAGACAGAATCATGACAGGTAAAAGTGCAGGTTTTGACTTTGGCTTAAAAACATTTCTGATGCCGAGTGATGAAACAGACCCTATTCAATCCCCTCTGTTTTTTAACCAAGGGGTCAAGGCCGTTAAAAAAGCGAATAAGGTTTTGTCCCGGAAAAAGAAGGGATCAAATCATCGTAAACAGGCCAGGAAACATCTGGCCCGTGTTCATCGATCCATTGCCAACAAGCGAAAGGATTTTCATTTTAAGACAGCAAAGGCCTTGGTGAGTGAGTATGACCTGCTTTGTTTTGAAGATTTAAATATAAAAGCAATGCAACGGCTATGGGGCCGGAAGGTGTCTGACCTGGGTTTGCTCGTCTTTTTGAGAGCAGTAGAGCACTACTGTCGGCAGGAAGGATCTGAACTGGTCTTTGTAGATCGATTCTTCCCGTCCAGTAAGATGTGCAGTTCGTGTGGCCATATCAATAAAGAATTGGCATTAAAGGACCGGTCATGGGTATGTTTTGAATGCAGAACATATCACGACCGGGACAAAAACGCCGCAATGAATATACACAGAGAAGGGGCATCTTCTCTTGGATTAGGGGACGTAAGACCTGCTTTGCAGGCAGTCCCTGCCTGAACCCAGAATCCCCCTGATTTATCTGTGGGGAGTATGTCAAATTCCGTATGTACCTGACCCTGACTGGACACGCAGCTTTGGGTTCTGTGCCGGCATACCGTATTCATGCACCGAATTACCCCATTACCCGGAGGACCGGTTATGCAAACCTATAAGACCGTGGCAGAAATTGTTGGGTTTCTTGAAACCTATCACGGGCAGTTATATGATTATTACCAGAAACACCGGAAAACGGAGCAGTCCCAGCGTCTGAAAATGCTGATAGACTATATCAGCCGTCACAATAAAAATATTCAGGATGTACTTAAAACCATTCATGAACAAGATCGGGACATCATCTTCAAAACATGGATTCAGTTTGTCCCCTTCACTGAAACGATGCTGCCTCCGGAAAAACTGACAGCTCCCGGACAAAATATCGACAGCATTGTTCAACTGGTATTTGAACTTGATGAACAGCTGATACGGTTTTACGACAAAATGATTCACCAAGCAGGGATACCCGAGCCGGTCAAAAATTTTTTCCAGCAGCTGATCACCCTGGAAGAAAAGGAAAAAACACAGGTTGCCAAAGCAGCCCAGCAGATAAAGTCGCTTTAGCTCTGACCCCTGCTTTTAAATCTTATTGCTGCTGCTTCCATTGAGCTGTATAACAAAAAATAGGAATAGAATGCGGCACGCCGGTGCGGCATCGGCACCGGGCCGTGCACATGCTGCTGCAGCGGTTATGCTGAGAACCTGGAGGCGCAATGGCAGATTTGCTGGGAATTGATCTGGGAGGAACAAAACTCGACTTTCTGCTGGCTGGCGAAGACGGCACTTTTCTGTATGAAAAACGATATGAAAGCCCGTTTAAAAAAACCGGGAAAACACTTGCCGGCGGGCTTCCTGAAGTGCTGCTGGATACCTTGCTGACCGACATACCCCCGGAAGAAAGGGTATCTGTCTACCTGCAGCAGACGGAGGCCGGCTTTTTAAAGGAAGCAGAAAAAAAAATCGGAGCCATCGATATTGCAGGCAAAGGCGTGAGCCTTTGCGGCAAAACCTGGGAACAGGAAGGAGATATTCTGATAACCGGCGGCAATACCCCCATGCGGTTTGCCTTTCGCTCAAGCTTTGGCAAAACCGGAATCAAGGTCATGGGCGCTGGATCTGACTGTCCGTTGAAAGCCGCAAATGACGGCAATGCCGCAGCCACAGCCCAGGGTATTTACTATCGGGTGATGTATGGCATCGATCCAAAAGAAACCGCGTATTTCATCCTGGGAACCGGTTTTGGATGCGGCATCCCGGGCTGTGACCTGCCTGTGGAAATCGGCCATATCCCGGTTGGCTTTATGCCCGAAGCTTTGTGGCAGGCCTGCGGGTGTACAGCAGGACTGCCCACGGCATGTGCGGAAAACTATGCCTCAGGCAGGGGTATTTCCAATTGTGCCCGGATACTGCTGTCCCTCAGGGATGATCCGGTTCTGAAAAACATCTCATCATGCCTGGACCGGCAGGGTCATTTCCCTGACCTGTCTGGTCTGGTAACAGCCTCAAGGCTCAGAAACCATCTTCGGCCGGATGCCAAAATTGTTATGGATTATGCCAAAAACAGTGCGGACGGTCTGGCTGCTTTCATCGCAGACCTGGCAGCGCAGGTAACTGCCGACGCCGCCATCGCCATTGCCCAGCTGTTTGGCCTCACACGTATCGGCATCGGAGAAAGTGTGGCCCGGTCAAATCCCTGGCACGTGGACATTATTGCCAAAAAAGTCGCGGACCGCACCAGAAACAGCAGCATGCTGACACCCCCTTTGAAAGTGGAATTGACGCCCATTCACAACCCTGCCAAATTTGGGGCACTGTCCCTGGTGGTGCCTGAATCACAATATGAAATATGGGCCCAGAAAATGGCTGCACCCGTGCACAAGAAGTTGCCGGCCGGATCATAAAAGGATTTATCCATGACCATACGTACAAACGGTATCCTGATGCACATTAGCAGTCTTCCCGGCAGATACGGTATTGGTGATCTGGGGCCTGCAGCCTATGGGTTTGCCGATTTTCTGTCTGCAACAGGCCAGCATATCTGGCAGGTGCTGCCGCTGAACCCTGTTGACCCCCATAGCGGTTCTCCCTACAGCAGCCCGTCAGCCTTTGCAGGCAACTCCTTGCTGATAAGCCCCTGTTTTCTCATCCGTGCCGGGCTGCTGTCTGTGGATGAAAGCCTGCCCCAACAGCCATTTTCCGATAACCGTGTCGACTATAAAGCGGTTGCGGACCATAAGCAGGCCCTTTTCCAGCTGGCGTTTGAACGCCTGGAACAACAGGGGAAAAACCTTGCGGGCTTTGACCGGTTCTGCGCCCGGCAAAAGGACTGGCTGGAAGATTATGCCACATACATGGCCCTCAAGGCACATTGTAACCAGGCTGTCTGGCAGCAATGGCCCCAACCCTTACGGGACCGGCACCCGGATGCCCTGGCCGGGATACAGAACAGCCTGGCCGGACAGATCAGATTTCATAAATTTGTACAGTTCTTGTTTTTTTGTCAGTGGCAGGCACTCAAAGACTACTGCAATGCCCGCAGTATCCGTCTTTACGGAGATCTTCCCATCTATATGCCATTTGACAGTGCTGATGTATGGGGCTGTCCCCAGCAGTACAAACTGGATAAGAACAGATCACCGACAGTGGTGTCCGGGGTCCCCCCGGATTACTTCAGTGACACCGGCCAGCTCTGGGGCCACCCGGTGTACGACTGGCAGTACCTGCAGAAAAACGGTTACACCTGGTGGCTGAAACGGTTTGCCCACAACTTTGAGATGTTTGACCTGGTGCGCATCGATCATTTCAGGGGCCTGGTGGCATACTGGGAGGTTGCAGCCTCTGCAAAGACCGCTGTTGACGGGCAATGGGTGCAGGTACCAGGCGATGATTTTTTTACCCGGTTGACCATGCGGTTCGGGCGGCTGCCGGTCATTGCCGAAGACCTGGGCACGATCACGCCGGATGTGCGTGAATGCATGGAAAAATTTCAACTGCCCGGCATGCGGGTGCTGCAGTTTGCCTTTGGTGACGATTTTCCGAACAGCGCCTTTCTGCCCCACCACCATGTCAGAAACTGCGTTGTGTATACCGGGACCCATGACAACAACACGATCCGCGGCTGGTTTGAACAGGAACTCACCGACCAGGCAAAGGCACGTCTGCAGCGCTATATGGGAAAGCATATTTCTGCAGAAAACATCCACCGCCAGATGATACGCCTGGCTATGATGTCTGTGGCTGATACAGTGATCATTCCGCTCCAGGACATTCTGGGCTTAGGTCCTGATGCCCGCCT
>JAZBPL010000095.1:0-86857 GCA_036351635.1 Desulfotignum sp. | reverse complement strand
CACCAGGACTGGAAACGGGAAAAATCCGGGTCCGGCATTGCCATTGCATCCGCATGCAAGGCAGTGTCCCATATTGCTGAAAACACCCCTGCAGGACGGTCTGAAAAGATTTAGCCTCTCGGCAATATCACCACC
Organism: Desulfotignum sp.; assembly: GCA_036351635.1. GTDB lineage: Bacteria > Desulfobacterota > Desulfobacteria > Desulfobacterales > Desulfobacteraceae > Desulfotignum. The sequence continues at coordinate 86,722 of JAZBPL010000095.1, read as the reverse complement.
AAACCAATAAGTAACACAGGAAGATTGAAAAAGCGCATATTGCCGGATTATCAGCACAGGCCATGCGTTGTTTTTGATGTGTCTTGTGCCGGAGATCCGCCCCTGGTGGTGTCCTGTGCCCGGCCCGAGATCCTGCGTGGGCCTTTCGCAGTGAGCAGTTGTTTTGGTGAAAAGTGTACACCCAGTGGAAGGATGTATGTCCCCGGCAGCTTTTACCAAGCCCCCTCCGGCTCTGACGGTCCGTTCACAGGACACCACCAGGGGCTCCTACCGATTGCACCTTTGAGCCCTTAATATCATAAGGAAACAGGGCGGCGTGACATACGGTTTTACCCTTACTGGATTGCTGGTCCAGGCAAGCTGTTGATTTAAGTTACGGGAGACTAGCCCCGGGCAGGTTGTGTCGGTGCGCGTCGTATTTTGGGTCCGGTTTGTTACAAGTTGTTGGCGCCCCGAAGCGTTAAGAACAGCAAACTGTCTGAGGACATACCTGCCCGCAGTTTTTGCTGTTTAGCGCAGGGGCGCTTACAACTTGTCAAACCGGTCCAAACCTGCGCGCACCGACGCAACCTGCCCGGGGCGGGTACTGAGAGAAAACCATCCAGTGGTTCATTATTCCGGCTGGCTGCGTTTCCATGCAAAGGATTTTTCCACAGCCTTTTTCCAGCCGTCATACAGCCGGTTCCGCAAAGATGATTCCATATCCGGTTCCCAGGTGGTATGGGCCTGCCAGTTTTTCTTCAACGACTGGGTGTCCGGCCAGAATCCCACTGCCAGGCCGGCGGCATAGGCTGCTCCCAATGCCGTGGTTTCCGTGATTTTGGGACGGATGACCTTTGTGTCCAGAATATCCGCCTGGAACTGCATCAAGGTGTTGTTTTCCACCATGCCGCCGTCCACTTTGAGGGAAGTAAGATTCAGATTTTCACCGATATCTCTGGAAATGGCCTCCACAATGTCTTTGGTCTGGAAGGCACAGGCTTCCAGCACGGCCCGGGCAAGATGGCCCTTGTTGGCAAACTGGGTCAACCCGGCAATCACGCCCCGGGCATCCGACCGCCAGTACGGGGCAAAAAGGCCGGAAAATGCCGGCACACAATAGACATCTCCATTGTCTTTTACGGTGTGGGCAAGGGTTTCTATCTCCGGAGCCGTGGTGATCAGTCCCAGGTTATCCCGCACCCACTGCACCAGGGCACCGGCATAGGCAATGGATCCTTCCAGCACATACACGGGTTTGTGCCCATGGATCTGGTATCCCAGGGTGGTGAGCAGGCCATGGTCTGAGAATGTGATGGTACTGCCGGTGTTGAACAATAAAAAGCAGCCGGTGCCATAGGTGTTTTTGGCCTCCCCCGGGGCAAAGCAGGTGTGGCCGAAAAGGGCAGCCTGCTGGTCTCCCAGATCCCCCCCCACTGTCACCGCGCACTTCAAGGGTCCGGCAGGGTCAGTTTTGCCGAATGCTTCCGGATCTGATGAGGGAACAATCCGGGGCAAACAGTCGGCATTGATTCCCAGGGTATCAAGAATTTCTCTGTCCCAGTCCAAGGTTGTAAGATTCATGAGCAGGGTTCTGGAAGCATTGGTCACATCAGTGACATGGTACCCTTTTTCCGGTCCCCCGGTTAAATTCCAGATCACCCAGGTATCCATGGTGCCGAACAGGACATGGCCGTTTTCCATGGCCTGCTTTACAGCCGGTACATGATCCAGCAGCCATTTTATTTTGGGACCGGAAAAATAGGTGGCTGTTGGCAGCCCGGTTTTCTGTCTGAAGCAGTCTTTACCATAAACCGTATCCAGATGACGGCAGATATCATCACTGCGGGCACACTGCCATACAATGGCATTGTACAAAGGTTTTCCGGTCCGTTTGTCCCAGGCCAGAACCGTTTCCCGCTGGTTGGTGATGCCGATGCTGCACAGGTCTTTTCCGGAAATATCCGCTTTTTCCAGGGCCCTGGCGATGACCGTCCGGGTGTTGTCCCAGATCTGGGCAGGATCATGCTCCACCCATCCGGGCTGTTCACAGATCTGGTCATGCTCCAGTCTGCTTTCGGCGATGATGGTCCCGGTCTTGTCAAAAATGATGAACCGGGTGCTGGTGGTACCCTGGTCAATGGATCCAAGATAGGTTGTCATGACACGCCTCCTTAATAGAATAAATGGATACCATTTTGGCTTTTATTGTTTTTGTGCTGCCATGGGTCTGGATTCTATAATCTGGTTTTTGGTTGTGCAAGGAAAATGTTTTTCCTTTGCATAACATATCAGCCATGCGGTAATACTTTAGCCTTCAGATCCTGGATATTCATGTGAAAGCCGTCAGTATCCAGTTGTCAGCTTCCAGTCAACAATTATAAATTTTTCCCTGCTGATTACTAACAGCTTTCATGTTTTGTTGTGTCTGCCAGGAAAAAACAAGTTGTCGGGCTGTACAGCCGGATTTGTGTGATCTGTATATGCTGTGGGCTATGGCATGCATACCCGGCAGGTGCGGCAATCGATCATGGGGCAGGCGGCTGATTGTTTTTCCTGCTGCGCCCTGTGCCATTCTTTTGCAAGAAACCTTAAGGATATGTGCTGGTCCAGGATCTGCCAGGGCAACGGGGCGGCAAGGGTATGGTTACAGCCGTCTTCTGATAGACAGGGAATCTGTTTTTGGGTGTACACCACCTGGTGCACATATCCCTGGTGTTCTTTAAGGGCCCGTGCCCATCCGTACCGGCATGCTGTTTCTAGAACATCTGCTGTGTGCCGGTCTCCCAAAGAGAGCAGGGCATTGATTTTCGCAGTTTTCACTGATGCGATGTTCACCGTGACATTGGGGGTTTTTTTAAGGCCTTTTCGGATGATGGCGATCCTGTGTCTGAGGGTGGCACCGTCTGCCATGGCAGCCCATTGAAACGGTGTGCCCGGTTTGGGAATAAAGGGGTTGATGCGCAAGGTGATGGTGCCCATGCGCCCTTTTTTTTGGGAAACAATCAGAAACCGTTCCTTGATCTTTTGGGTCAACCTGACAATGGCCTCTATATCTTTATCGATTTCAAAAGGCAGTCCGATCATGAAATACAGCCGCAGGTTCAAAATTTTTTTTTCCACCAGTTTTTCAACAGCTGCAAGGATGTCCTGTTGGGACATCTTTTTGTTGATGATATGCCGCATACGTTCAGATCCTGCCTCTGGCGCAATGGTGGCGGTCTTTACCCGGGAGGCGGCCAGCAGGTCTATCATCTGGTCATCCAGTTTGTCTGCCCGCAAAGAGGAAAAGGAAAGAGAGCATTCATTGTTGGTGCCGTGGCTGCAGATGGCGGCAATGTCCGGGTGATCCAGGATGGCGGATCCCACCAGCCCGATTTTATCGGTTTTGCCCTGCGCCTTGTCCATGGCCGCAAAAATGGTGGTTTTGGGGTAGATCCGGGGGGGGCGGTAAATGAAACCGGCGGTGCAGAAGCGGCAGCCATGGGGACAGCCCTTGAGAATTTCCACCAGAAATTTGTCTTTAAAGGCAGTGCCGGTTGTCAATACGCTGGTGTGGGTCTGGACATCATCCAGATTTTTCAGCAGCTGGACCCGGATTTTTCCAAAAGGGCCGTCTTTGGGAATAGCGTTACAAACCTGTTCAGAAGGTTCTGCATATAAAAAAGGTGTATGCAGGGCCGGTACATAGGCGCCGGGCAGGTGTTGTTCCAAGCCATTGCGCAGGTCTGTCCGGCTTTGGTGGAGATGAAAGAAAGAAAAAAAGCCGGATACCAGGCATTCCGCTTCCCCCAGCAAAAACAGGTCCATGAATGGTGCAATGGGTTCCGGGTTGATAAAGCAGGCAACACCCCCTGCAGCCACCAGGGGATGGTTGTGGTTGCGGTCGCATGACCGCAGGGGGATGCCTGCCGCCAAAAGCAGTTGGACAAGATGCACAAAATCGTTTTCAAATGAGATGGAAAACAAAATGATGTCAAAGCGGTCAAGGGACAAACCGGTTTCACAGCTTTTTGCAGGCATTTTGGCCTGTTCCGGCCCGGGCAGGAACACCCGTTCACAGGCCACTGTCTCCTGCTGGTTGGCCAGCTGGTACACCCGCTGAAATCCCAGGTTTGACATGCCGGTCCTGTAAGTGTTGGGATAAACCAGGGCCACCCGGGTCAATCCTTTTTCCTTTTTGCAGATAGCCCCCTGTTCCAGGGATGTCTCATTCCGGACCGGCTTGCGCCGCTTTTTCACTGATCAGTCAGCTTTTCTTCTCAAAAAGGTCGGCACCTCCAGATCATCCTTGTCAAAAGCAGTATTGCTGTAAGGCTGGGTTATGTCTTCTCCCCCCACCACCCGTTTACGGGTAACACGGATCGGTTCCTCAAATTCATTCCAGTTGGCAAGTTCCTCTTCGGTGGGGTTCCGCACCTGTCCCCTGGCAATGGGACCATCAGCCCAGCTCTGGTTCACCGCCCGGGCCTGGACAGCTGCCTGGCTGCCATGGGCCTGGTGGTAAACCGGCTGGGCTTCATATGCATGGACCGGTGTCTGGGCCGGGGGGGCAAATCTGTGCATGTTTTCGGCCAGCTTGGGCTCATCCGTACCGATACCTGTGGCAATAACCGTAATGCGGATTTCATCTCCCATGGTCTCGTCAAAGGTCTGTCCCCAGATGATCTCCGCATCATCGCCCACTTCCTGGTAAATCCGGTCTGATGCCTCGGTCATTTCATCCAGGGTCAGATCTGAAGAAGAGGTGATGTTCATGAGCACCCCTTTGGCCCCTGAAATGGAGATGTCTTCCAGCAGGGGGTGGGAAATGGCTTTTTCAGCCGCTTCTGTGGCCCGGTTTTCTCCGGATGCGATGCCGATGCCCATGAGGGCCTTGCCGGCCTTCTGCATGGTTGTTTTGACATCGGCAAAATCCAGGTTGACATGGCCGGGCATCATGATCAGATCGGTGATGCCTTTGACGGAATGGTGAAGGATCTCATCCGCCTTGATGAACATATCCACCATTCTTGCCCCTTTGGGTGCGATCCCACGGAGTCTGTCATTGGGTATGGTGATAACCGTGTCAGTGATGCCATGGAGCTTTTCAAGTCCTTCCAGGGCCTGGCGTTCCCTTTTTTTGCCTTCAAAGGAAAACGGTTTGGATGCCACTGCCACCGTCAGCACCCCGAGGTCTTTGCAGATCTCGGCAATAACAGGGGCGGCACCTGTACCGGTTCCCCCGCCGAAGCCTGCTGTAATAAATACCATGTGGCTGCCCTCCAGGGCCTCTCTGATCTCATCCATGCTTTCCAGTGCGGCTTCTCTGCCGATGCCGGGATCAGCGCCTGCGCCTAAGCCTTCGGTGAGGGATTTTCCCAGCTGGATTTTGATTTCTGCATGGGATGTTTCCAGGGCCTGGGCATCGGTGTTGGCCGTAATAAATTTGACCCCCTGGAGTTTTGCATTGATCATGTTGTTGACTGCATTGCCGCCGGCACCGCCTACACCGATAACCTTGATTTTTGCTGACGTGTTGCTTTCCACATAAGAAAAATTCATTTCCACCTCCCTGTTTGTTTATATGATGTCCTTAAACCATTGTTTCATCCGTTTTAATATGGTGCCCAGCCCCGAGGCCGGTGTTTCTGTAATGGGCATTTTGCAGGCGGCATTGCTGCCGAAGATCACCAGGCCTACGCCGGTGGCATAGGCGGGATTTTTTACTATGTCCTTCAACCCGCCGATTTTGTCAGGTTCGCCGATTCTGATGGGGACATTGAAGACCGATTCCGCAATTTCCGTAATGCCGTCCATGACCACACTGCCGCCGGTGAGAACAAATCCGGCGGGGAAAGCATTTTCCAGGCCGTTTGAAAAAAGTTCTTTTTTCAGAAGTGAAAATATTTCCTCCACACGGGGTTCCAGAATTTCCGCCAGAATAGCCTTGGACAGTTTTTTGGGTGCCCTGCCCCCAACGGCCGGCACTTCAATGGTGGCACCGTTGCGGACATGTTCCGGCATACAGGTACCGTGGTCTATTTTGATTTTTTCCGCTTCAGGCAGTGGTGTCCGCAGACCAATGGAGATGTCATTGGTCAGGTTGTGCCCCCCCACGGTCAATTCATATATAAACTTTACATTGTTGTCCCTGAAAAGGGCCAGATCGGTTGTGCCGCCGCCCATATCCGCCACCACACAGCCCAGTTCCTTTTCTTCCGCACTGAGCACGGCCTGGCCGGATGCCAGGGACTCCAGGACAATGTCACATACCTCCAGGCCGGCTTTGTTGCAGCATTTGACAATGTTCCGGGCAGAAGATACAGCGCCTGTGACAATATGGATTTTGGCCTCCAGCCGGATGGCGGTCATGCCCACAGGATTCTGTATGGATGCCATGTCATCAACGATGAATTCCTGGGGAATGACATGCAGAATTTCCCTGTCCGTGGGAATGGCAACCGCTTTGGCCGCATCAATCACCCGTTCCACATCGTTCTGGGTTATTTCCCGGCCTTTGATGGCAATAATGCCATGGCTGTTGAATCCCTTGACATGGTTGCCGGCAATACCAACATATACTGAGGATATGTCACAACCCGCCATAAGTTCCGCTTCCTGGACCGCTTTTTTTATGGAGTCCACGGTGGATTCGATATTGACCACAGATCCCTTGCGCAACCCTGTGGAGGGATGGGAGCCCACGCCGATGACATTGATTTCGTCATCCAGCATTTCCCCCACAACTGCGCAGATTTTGGTGGTCCCGATATCCAGGCCCACAATTATTTTTTCATTTACCTGCAAAATCAAACCCCCTTTTCTAAGTTGCTGGGCAGGGTATCCATGTCCGCTGTTTTGACAAAGACAGTATCAAGATCAAACAGGTCCATGGCACAGATGGTTTTTTCGGGTATATTGGCAATGATGTACCGGCTGATTTTCCGGGCCTTGATCAGTTTTTTCCGGTAATCATCAAACCCCAGATGAAGGGGGATGAGGTTGTTTTCAGTCATGGGAACCCGGTTGAAAACATCCGGCACCTGAATGGTGATACCCATGTGTTCATCCCCTTTAACGGAGACTATGGTATGGGGGATCTGTTTGTGGAGAAGATCCAGAATGGAATTGAACAAAGGACCCTGGAACAGGTACCGGTCTTCTGCCAGGGTAAGATCCACTCCTGTGATCACCGGCAGCTGTAACACCTTGTCCTGATCCGGGTCATACTCTTTAAAAGGTTTTCCCTGGGTGTTGATGAGAACATCTGACAGGTTTTCAATACATACAATGGCCAGGGGTTCTTCTTCAACAATGGACACCTCCAGGGTAAAAAACAGGGACCGGCGAACTGCAGCTGCTGCAATCCAGGGATGGGCTGCAATTTTCTTTTCCATGGCAAACAGGTTCACCCCGAAGAAATTGGCAGGCGCCTCAAGGCCGGCAAGAGCAAGGATTTCCTGTTTTTTGACCCGGTTTTCTCCGGAAACGGTAACCTTTTTTATGGTAAAAAAAGGACTTTGCACCACCGCGTCATGGGCAAAAACAGCGGCAATGCTCAAAATACATACCAGAACAGGCAGGGCAGCTATTTTGAGCAAGAGCTGCCGGTTTGTTTTCTGCATGAACCCCGGGTTGTAAGGATTTTTTTTGTACCGGTTCTGTCTGATTTTTTCATTCATTTTTTTCTCCCCTGTTTCCTGTCACCTGTACTTCGGTTTCAAGCATGATGCCATAGCGGTCATACACAGTCTTTTGGATTCGTGCTTTAAGGGCAAGGATCTCCTTGCAGGTGGCATTGCCGCAATTGACAATATAATTGGCATGTATCTCAGATACACGGGCGTCCCCGCAGGAGGCCCCTTTGAGTCCGGCATCCTGGATGAGTTTGCCTGCAGAGAATTTTGGGTCCGGGTTTTTAAAAAAACATCCGGCACTGGGCAGGTGCATGGGCTGGGTGTTCTGTTTGTGTTTCATATTGGCTGCAAAGGCCTTTTTGACCGTTTCCGGATCTCCGGGTGTCAGCGCAAGAACGGCTCCAAGTATCAAATGGTTGGTAAGTTCAAGGCGGCGGTAGGTGAATACAAGATCTTGTTTCTTTACGGTTTTTACAGCCAGGGTCTCCAGGTCCAGGATATCCAGACAATAAATTTTTTTGCATATACCCTGTGAGGCGGTTCCGGCATTCATCATCACTGCCCCCCCCATGGTGCCGGGAATCCCGGCACAAAATTCCAGGCCGGTCAGGCCGTGGGCTGCCGTGTATCTGCACACTGCTGACAGGCGTTCTCCTGCATCTGAAGATAAAAGGATGGTGTTATCCGGACCGTTTTCTGACCGGAGTCCAGAAGTAAGGTGCGTGGTGACAACAACAAGGCCCCGGATACCCTGGTCTGATACCAGCAGATTGGAACCGCCGCCCACCACGGTTACCGGTACTGATACATTTTTGGCTGCTGCCAGGATTGTCAGGAGTTCCTGCCGGTTTTCCGGCACAGCCAGCAGGTCTGCCGGACCCCCCACTTTGAACCGGGTGTACTGTTTCATGGGCACCTCTGCGGACACCTGAAACGCTTGTTTTATTTTTTCTATGCCGGGCTGCAGGTTCATGTGATTCTATAAAATCTCCACCAGTTTTTCTCCCAGGGTGTAAATATCGCCGGCCCCCAGGGTGAGAACCATGTCATTGGGTTTGCATTTATGGGTGACCATGGACAAAGCCTGGGTAAAATCCGGAGCATAAGATACATTCTTGTGTCCATGATCCTGGATGCCCTGGCAGAGATTTTCAGAAGAAACCCCGTCAATGGGGGCCTCACTGGCTGCATAGATGGGTACCAGGATCAGGATGTCAGACTGGTAAAAGGCCCGGACAAATTCGTTGAACAAAGCCCGGGTCCGGGTATAGCGGTGGGGCTGGAATACGACCACCAGGCGTTTGTCCGGATAGCTTTCCCGCACCGCTTCCAGGGTGGCTGCAATTTCGGTGGGATGGTGGCCGTAATCATCCATCACCATTATTCCCTTTTTTTCTCCTTTTATTTCCAGACGGCGTTTGACCCCTTTTATCTGTTCCAAGGCCTGTTTGATAATATCAAAGCCGATTTTCAATTCCAGGGCAGTGGCGACCCCTGCCAGGGCATTTAAAATATTATGTTGTCCGGCAATGTTGAGAACAATTTCCCCAAGGTCCCGGTTATGCTGGCAGACCCTGAAATGGCTTTTGCCATTTATGAAGCGGATATCTTTGGCCCGCAGATCTGCCTGGGCTGCCATGCCGAAGGTGGTGTGCCGGACAGTTACCCTTGGCAGAATATCCTGGATATGTTCATTGTCCAGACACAGAATGGCCAGGCCGTAAAACGGCACCGAGTTGATGAACTGTACAAATTTGTCTTTGATGTCTTCAATATCTTTGTAAAAATCCAGATGCTCCAGATCGATATTGGTTACTGCGGCAATGGCCGGGGAATATTTGAGAAAAGAGCCGTCGCTTTCATCTGCTTCTGCCACGATAAAATCACCCTGCCCGTGAAGGGCATTGGTGTCCAGGCCCATGAGAAGGCCGCCGATCACCACGGTGGGGTCCAGTCCTGCGGTGTTAAGAATCTGGGAAATCATGGCTGTGGTTGATGTCTTGCCGTGGGCACCGGACACGGCAATGGCATATTTTATGCGCATGAGTTCGGCAAGCATTTCCGCCCTGGGGATGATGGGGATGGACAGTTCTCTGGCTTTTATCACCTCAGGGTTTTCCGGGGAGATGGCAGACGAGGTGACAATGACGTTTGCCCCTGCCACCTGTTTTTTGCTGTGGCCTTTAAATATCCTGGCCCCCTTGTCTGCAAGGCGCCGGGTGATGGCAGACAGTTTCAGGTCAGACCCGGATACAGTATATCCCAGGTTGATGAGCAGTTCTGCTATGCCGCTCATGCCGATGCCGCCGATGCCGACAAAATGTATATGGTAGTCAGTCTGGTACATGGGTCAGGGTTCCTTTATGTCAAGAATATGGGCGGCAATGTGGTCTGCTGCATGGGGTCTGGCCATCTGTTTCATGGCGGCAGCCATCCGTTGCCGCTGTTCAGGATCTGATTTTAATGCCAGAACTGCCTGGCCCAGGGCTTGGCCCGACAATTTATTATCTGCCAGGACAAGGGCTGCGCCTGTGTCAGCCAGAGATCTTGCATTAAAGCGCTGGTGGTCATCTGCAGCATGGGGATAGGGGACCAGAACGGCAGGTACACCCTTGAGGGCCAGCTCTGAAATGGTGCCTGCCCCGGCCCGGCAGATAACCAGGTCTGCCTTGTCCAGGAGGGCCGGCATATTGTGGAAAAAAGCCTGGACCCTGGCCCTTATTTTCAGGGATTCAAACGCCTTTTTGATGCGGGCTTCATCTGCAGTGCCGGTCTGAAGGATGATAAACAGATCTTTGGTGCCTGCCAGATCCTGTGCCATGTCATTCACCGCCTGGTTGATGCTGGATGCCCCCTGGCTGCCGCCGGTAACCAGAAGGATAAAATCTTCCGGTCTGATATCTGAAAGCCATGGTGCATCCATGTCCTGAACCGGGCCTTTTTCCCTGACCGGATTTCCCACAAATTGGGTTCTGGGATTATGGGCCATGCCCCTGGTGGATGGAAATGATGTAAAAATCGTACCGCAGAAACGGGCCAGCATCCGGTTGGTTATGCCCGGGATGGCGTTCTGTTCCTGAATGGCGGTGGGCACCCTGAGGATCCAGGCAGCCAGTACCACCGCAAAGGAGGAAAATCCGCCAACCCCCAGGACAAAATCGGGTTTGAACTGCAGAATAATGACCATTGCCTGGCACAAAGAGACCAGTACCATGGCAAGTCCGTACAGTTTTGTGAAAATCCCTTTGCCTTTCACAGGGTGTGCACTGATGGATGTATGGTCAAAGCCATAGGTTTTTAAGGTGGAGACTTCAAAAGGGGAGTTGGTGCCCGCAAACAGAATTTGCACCCCGGGCTGGAGCTTTTGAAGGGCCTGGGCCACGGCAATACCCGGAAACAGATGACCCCCTGTTTTCCCGCCGGCAATGAGGATGTTTCGCCTTGCTGTCATGACCGGTCCTTCCTGTCTGCGGGGGGTGATGCCCCGATATTCATTAAAATGCCCATGGCTGCCATGTTGATCACTAAGGATGTGCCGCCGTAACTGATAAAGGGGAGGGTCAGGCCTTTGGTGGGGAAAACGCTCAAGGCCACCCCGGTGTTGATAATGACCTGCAGCCCCAGGTAGAGGGTGAGCCCGGCTGCAGCTATGGCGCCGAACATGGTGTCAGCGTTTTTGGCAATGTTGCATCCCCTGATCAGAATAATACCGTACAGCCCCAGTATGGCCAGAACCCCTGTCAGGCCGAGTTCTTCTCCGATAATGGAAAAGATAAAATCTGTGTGCGGCTCGGGCAGGTAATGCATTTTCTGCATGCCCAGACCGATGCCCTGACCGAACAGGCCCCCGGAACCAAAGGCTTTGAGTGAATGGGTAATCTGGTATCCGGCATCAAAAGGATTTTCCCAGGGATTCAAAAAGGTCAGAATTCTGGCAAGCCTGTATTCCACTTTGTATACCAGAAAATAGACAATCGGTATCACCAGGGGCAGCGGGCACAAAAGATGCACTATTCTTACCCCGGCCACGAACATCATGCCCCAGCAGATCATTCCCAGAATCACAATGGTGCCGAAATCCGGCTGAAAAATTATCAACAGGGAAAAAAAACCGAATATAAGGGCATGGGGAACAAAGCCCACGGAAAAATCTTTTATCAAGGGTTGTTTTTTGGACAGGCTGTAAGCCAGAAACAGAATCATGGCCAGTTTTGCAAATTCCGCAGGTTGAAACCTGAGTATTCCTAAGTCCAGCCACCGGCTCGCCCCGCCAACTCTGATGCCCAGATTCGGTACCAGCACCGCTGCCAGAAGGCCAAAAGAAACCATCAGGATGATATAGGCCAGGTGTTTGTAAAGCCGATGGGGAAAGGATGCTGCCACAAAAAGCACACACAGGCTGATACCGAAAAATATGGACTGGCGCTGCATGTAATAGAACAAGGTTTCATGGGCCTGCATGGAAATGGCGGAAGAGGCGGAATAGACCATGACAATACCGATGCAGCACAGAATCAGTACAGGAAAAAGCAGGAATTTTTCCCTGAAAACAGGATGAACGGGCCGCAGGTTATCCATTGTATCTGTGCTCCAGTTCGGTGACGCAGGCAGTGAAATCATCTCCCCTTGCCCCATAGTTGTCATACATATCAAAACTGGCACAGGCAGGGGAGAGCAGGACCACATCTGCGGGCCTGGCAGCCTCAAAGGCAGTGGTCACCGCTTCTTTCATTCCCGATACACAGGTGACTTTGCACACCTGAAAAAATACCCGGGCAATATCCCGGGCTGCCTCACCCATGGCAATGATCTGAACCACTGTGTTTCTTACTGCCGGCAACAACAGGGTAAAATCCGTGTCTTTTTTCCGGCCCCCGAGGATCAGGACTACCCTGTTTTTAAAATATTCCAAAGCCCGGATGACAGCATCTGTGTTGGTGGCTTTGGAATCATTGTAAAATTGTATGCCATTGATATGTGCAACAAAAGCCATGCGGTGGGGCAGGGGATTGAAGGCTGTGACTGCAGATGCAATTGCCCCGGGATCTGCCCCTGCACCCATGCCTGCCAGGGCTGCGGCAGCAATATTTTCCAGGTTGTGGGTGCCTGGCAGGTTTTTCAGGTTTCGGCAGTCAATGCGCATTGTCCGGTCTGCAAATTTTTCCGGCAGGATCAGGTCAATGACCTGGTCTGAGATCCTGGCACCCTGGGAGATGGAGTGGTCAGGGTTGGCAGAAAATGCATACACACTGGCTGCCAATTCAGGTCGTGGACAAAAGCCCTCTGATATGCCGGCATTGATGATAGCTGTATGGTTTGGGGCCTGGTTTCTGAATATGGACCACTTGGAACGGGCATAGTCAGCCATGCTTTCATAACGGTCCAGATGATCCGGTGCCAGGTTCAGCAGAACAGCCGTCTCAGGGGCGAACTGTCTGGCCAGATCCAGTTGAAAACTGGAAATTTCCGCCACCACCACCCGGGCCGGAACCGGGGACATCAAATATTCCACCAGGGGGGTTCCGATGTTTCCTCCCATGAATGTGGGTATGCCGGATGCGAGAAGTATGTCCCGCACCAGTGTGGTGACGGTGGTTTTCCCATTGGTGCCGGTAATGGCCACCATGGGGGTCCTGTTATATCGGCTGAAAATGTCCAGGTCACCCAGAAGGGGGATGCCCAGGGATGCGGCTTTTTGGAGACAGGGCATGTCCAAAGGGATCCCGGGACTTACCACAATGGCATCTGCCCGGTTAAAGGTGTCCTGGTCATGGAACCCGATCTGGGTCTCAATTCCCAGGCGGTTGAGCGCTTCTGCGTTGTTTGCGGCAGCAGGATCAATATCCGTGGCTTTGACAAAGTATCCCCTGGCAGCCAGAAACCGGGCCATGGAAAGACCGGATCTTCCCAGGCCGAGAACCAGTGTGTATGATTTTTGGGATACCTGCATTAATTATTACCTTATCTTTAGTGTACCCAGTGAAATCAGGGCCAGGGTAATGGAAATGATCCAGAACCTGACAATCACCTTGGATTCATGCCAGCCTTTGAGCTCAAAATGGTGGTGCAGGGGGGCCATTCTGAAGATGCGTTTTCCCTTGGAAATTTTAAAGTAAGACACCTGGATGATCACGGATAATGCTTCAATGACAAACAATCCCCCTACAATGAGCAGCAGGATTTCCTGTTTCACCACCACGGCAATGGTACCCAGAATGGCGCCCAGGGGGATGGACCCGGAATCCCCCATAAATATCTGGGCCGGGTGGGCATTGAACCATAAAAACCCTAAGCCCGCGCCTGCCAGTATGCCGCAGACCACGGAAAGCTCACCGGCTGACATGATGTGGCGCACATGCAGGTACTGGGCAAACTGGGTGTGCCCGGCCACATAGGCAAAAAACATATAGGTGACAGATGCCACGATATAGGGCCCGATGGCCAGTCCGTCCAGGCCGTCGGTGAGGTTCACGGCATTGGACGTACCCACAATCACCAGGCAGGCAAAAGGGATGTACCAGATGCCCAGATCCGGGGAAAAATTTTTGAAAAACGGGATCGTCAGGGTGGGGTCAAAGTCGGGGCTCAGAAATATGAGCAGGCTGATCACAAGCCCGCATACCACCTGGATGGAAAATTTTCCTTTTGCAGTGAACCCCATGTTTCTTTTTTTGACCTGCATGAGGTAGTCATCCACAAATCCGATGGCGCCGAACAGGAGAATGGTGAGCAGCAAGATGGCCACATAGTGATTGGACAGACTGCCCCAGATCACCGTTGCCGTGAAAACTGAAAACAAAATTAAAATTCCCCCCATGGTGGGGGTGCCCTGCTTGCCCAGATGGGTCTGGGGGCCGTCGGTCTGGATGACCTGCCCCACCTGCATGGCAGAAAGTTTTCTGATCACAAAGGGGCCTAAGGCAAAACAGATCACAAAGGCGGTGAGTCCTCCGTAAATAGTCCTGAAGGTGATATACCGGAAAATGTTCAAAAAGGTGAACTGGTCATGCAGCGGGTATAAAAATTCGTACAGCATGGGCTATGCCTTTTCATCTTTCCGGGATACAGCAGCCATCCGGCTTTCCCAGTGCTGGATTATGGTTTCCATGGCCATGCCCCTGGACCCTTTGACAAGCACCCAGTCGTTTTGGTGGAAATGGGCCAGGACATGGTCTGCGATTTCCTGTTTGGTGCCGGAAAATATCCGGTCCCGGGCCATGCCGTTATCCACGGCCCCCCGGCAGGTATGGCTGCTGTGGGGACCGTACAGATACAGCCGGGTGATGCCCAGTTGTGCCGCTGTTTTGCCCACTGCATAGTGAAGATCTGCTGATGCCTCTCCCAGCTCCAGCATATCCCCGAGTATGGCCATGGTCCGGCCCTTTTGGCCATCATCGCCTGCGGCAGCCTGAGCTGATAACGTTTTCAAGGCCTGGGTAACGGATGCTGGATTGGCATTATAGGTGTCGTCAATCAGCTGGATGCCGTTGGCAAGGCATCGGATATCCATTCTGCCGGATACCGGGGCAAAGGCAGCCAGACCAGCCTGCATGTCACAAATGGCGATGCCGGCTGCTGAAGCGGCAGCCAGGGCAGCCAGGGCATTGCTGACCATGAACCTTGCCGGGGAGTTGATCTGAAACCGGGCGGAGATATTTTTGATTGTGGCTACAAACCAGATCCGGTTTTCAGAAACCTGGATATCAGTGGCAGAAACATCGGCTGTTTCACAGGATCCAAAGGAAAGTGTCTGTGAGATATCTGGATTGTTTTTTGCCCCGGTTTTCAGAAGATGTGCCCTGGGATCATCGCCATAAAATATGGCAGTGCCGTTTTTTTGTGCATGGTCAAAAATCTGGGCTTTGGCAACCGCCACATTGTCAGCGGTTTTCAGCCCTTCCAGATGGGCACCGGATGTGTTGGTGACTACGGCAATGTCCGGGCAGGCAATGGCGGAAAGCCGTTTCATCTCTCCGGCCTGGTTCATGCCCATTTCCACCACTGCCCATTGGTGGGCACAAGAAAGGGACAAAAGGGTTACAGGCACCCCGATTTCATTGTTGAAATTTTTCTGGGTGGCCAGGGTGTCAAAAGAGGTTTCAAATATTTTTTGGGCCATTTTTCTTGTGGTGGTTTTGCCGTTGGACCCGGTGATGGCCAGCACCTTGACCCCGGAGCGCAGCCGCTGGAACCGGCCCAGCCTGCCAAATGCAGCCAGGGTGTCCGGGGTTTCAAACAGCAGTATTCCGTTTTGTTTTGCCTGGTCCCATATGCTGTTTTCTAAAGTCCGGTATGTTCCGGTTTGGGCCACAAAGGCCTGGATGCCTTTTTTTACAAGATCCAAAATATAATCATGGCCGTCAAAATGTTCCCCTGCCAGGGCCACAAAGACCTCGTTGGTGTTTATGGTCCGGGAATCGGTGCTGATGCCGGCAAAAGCAGTGTCTGCAATCAGGGTGTCCAGAACCGGAGAGGTGCCGAGGGCAGCTTTCAGGTCGGCCCGGTTCCAGGCAATGGGACAGAACTTTTCGGCAAATGCGCTGCAGGCATCCCGCAGTTGCTCTTTGTCATCAAAATGGATGGTGCCGCTGTTGGTTATCTGGTAGGTTTCATGCCCTTTGCCTGCAGCCAGAATGATGTCGTTGGGCCGGGAGATCATCACAGCGGTGTGCAGCGCTTTTTTCCGGTCCACCTGCTGCAGAACGCCGCTTAAAGGGGCGCTGTTCATTGTAAAGGGACCATCGCAGGCACCGTTGGGAAGGGGGGCGGCTGTGATCCCTTTCATGATATCTGCCACAATCTGATCTGGATTTTCGGTTCTGGGATTGTCTGAGGTTACAATGGCCACATCACTGTACTGGCAGGCAATTTTTCCCATGAGGGGGCGTTTGGACCGGTCCCTGTCCCCGCCGCACCCGAATACGGTTATCAGCCGCTTGGGGGCCCGCTGCTTCAGGGTCTTGAGGGTGGATTCCAGGGCATCGGGCGTGTGGGCATAATCCACGAACAGATACCGGTTTATGGTGGTGCTGACCTTTTCCAGACGGCCGGGCACCCCTTTGCAGTCGGCAATTCCCTGCTGGATGTGCAGAGGGGAAATACCCAGGCCATACGCTGCGCCGGTTGCACACAGTATGTTTTCCAGGTTGAACAACCCTGTGAGGGCGGAGGCAAAGGAAAAAGCATCCTTTTTAAGAAAGATGCGGCCGCAGATCCCCTGGATGGTGTCAACGATATCTTTGGCTGTGACATCTGCTGTTTTCCGGCAGCCCACCCGGATGACCGGATAATCCAGACTGTCAGCCAGTTTCTGTCCCCATGTATCATCCACATTGATGACAGCCGGGGCAGAAGCGGTTTTGGCTGAGGAGCCGAGAAATTCTGTGAAAAACCGTTGTTTGCATGAAAAATAGGTTTTCATGTCCGGATGGTAATCCAGATGGTCCTGGCTCAGGTTGGTATACACCCCTGCATTGAACCGGCAGCCGTCCACACGAAACTGGTCCAGTCCGTGGGAAGAAACCTCCATGATGACGTGGGTCACCCCTGCCTGTTTCATTTGGAAAAGGGTGCGCTGGAGCACAATGGCATCAGGTGTGGTAATGGGGTTATCCAGTGTTCTGCCGTTGTAGCGGATGTTGATGGTGCCGATGACCCCGCAGTTGTAACCGGCTGCCAGAAAAATACTTTCCAGCAGGTAGGAGGTGGTGGTTTTGCCGTTGGTGCCGGTGATGCCCACCAGGATCATGTCCCGGGAAGGTTCGCCGTAAAAACGGGCAGCTATGGCAGCTGCCGCTTTTCTGGAATCCGGCACCAGAATGACCTGGCCCAGGTTTTTGGGATTATTCTGGGCAATAACTGCAGCAGCGCCGCAGGCAAAGGCTTTTTCCATGTAATCATGCCCGTCTGCCGCATGGCCCTTGATTGCCAGAAACAGTTGTCCGGGCAAAATGTCCTGGGCCCTGGTTTGAATGCCGGAAATCTCCATATCAGACTGATCCGGTATCAGACCCTGGCCAATGCCCTGGAGCAAAAAAGATAGTTTCACAATGCGTCTCCCGGGGAAAAGGGTGGCGTTTTTGTGCCAAGGGCCTGTGCTGCGGCCTTTTGGGGGCCGGTTGTCATTTTGCGTGGCGCAGCTGCCACCAGGCTTGCGGTGACGGGGGGAATGCTCAGATAATTACAGGACTGGGCCATGATGGTTTTAAAGGCAGGGGCAGCCACGTCTCCCCCGTAATATTTTTTTCGGGGTTCATCCACCACCACCAGAATTGCCAGCTGGGGATTTTTTTCAGGCGCAAACCCGGCAAAAACCGACATGTATTTGTTTGTGGCATATTGTTTTTGGCCGGGGTCCACTTTCTGGGCAGTGCCGGTTTTGCCGCACACGGCATATCCGGTAAGATCCGCTTTGGTGCCGGTGCCCTTTTCCTGGACAGCCAGGCGCATCATGTGTCTGACCTGGGATGCAACCCGGGGGGATACAGCCTGGCGCACCAGGGTGGGGGAAAAAATCTGGATATCTTTGCCGGTATTGGAAATTATTTTTTTGACCAGCATGGGTTTCATGAGCTGCCCGTTGTTGGCAATGGCGCTGATGGCGGAAATGAGCTGGATGGCGGAAACAGATACCCCCTGGCCAAAGGAGATGGCCCCGGCATCGATATCAGACCACCGGCCCGGCGGCATGAGTGTGCCCGGGGTTTCCCCGGGGCAGTCCACCTGGGTTCTGCTGCCGAATCCAAACCGGGACAGGCTGGCATGCAGGGTTTGTCTGCCAATGGTTTCAGATATTTTGACAGCACCTATATTGCTGGAATAGGTAATTATCTGGTTAATGGAAAGCCAGTCATGGGGGTGGGTGTCATTGACAACATATCTGCCGATACGGTATTTGCCGTTTTCACAAAAAAAGATGGATGCAGGGGTAAACCCTTTTTCCAGGGCAGCAGCAGCTGTAAACACTTTCATTGCAGAGCCCGGTTCAAACGCGTCTGTGACAGCCCGGTTTCTGAAAAGATTCTGATGAAACTCCTGATAGTTGTTGGGGTTGAACCGGGGATAATGGGCAATGGACAGCAGCTCACCTGTGGCCGGCCGCATGACCAACGCCAGACCGGATTTTGCCTGGTGTTCTTTAACGGTCTGTTCCAGGGTTTTTTCAGACAGGAACTGGATCTTTTTATCCAGGGTGAGTACAAGGGCATTGCCCCGCAGCTCATCCTGGGTTTTCTGATCAATGTCCAGGACCCGTCCTGTACCGTCTTTTTTGACTGTTACCGCAATTTCTCTGCCATCCAGAATGCTATTGTATTTAAACTCAAGCCCCTCAAGCCCGATATCGTTTCTGCCGGTGAATCCGAGAACCTGTGCTGCCAGATCCCGGTTGGGATAGAAGCGTTTGAAACTTTGTTTAAAATATATGCCCGGCAGGCGCAGTTTTTTTATTTCTTCGGCCACATCCGGTGATATGGCTTCTGCCAGAAGGGCATACCGGCGGTCAGAGGCAAATTTTTGTGCCAGATTGTCGGGATTGGTTTCCAGTATTTTTGACAATATCCGGGCGGTTTTTACCGGGGCTTCAATGTGCAGGGGATCAGCTATGACGGTCAGGGCATCCAGGCTGGTCCCCAGTTTATACAGGTTCCGGTCCAGAATCTGTCCCCGTTCTCCTTTGATGGTCAAAAGCCTGGAATATCCATTCTCCGCCCGCTTTGAATACAGGTCTGCCTTGCGGATCTGGATGTCAAATGACTTGGCGCCCAGCAGCAGCAGGGTACCCACCAAAAACACCTGGATCACCACCACCCGCGTTTTTATGTGCCGATCATCTGCCATTACTGGTTTTCTTTCCCAAGGTAGATGGTCTGGTTGAATACATCACCTGTCATCTTCAGTTGTGATCCGGCAATACGGATAATGCGGTCATCAGACCTGAGCCGGTCCCGTTCCAGGGTCAGTTCTTTCTGATAAGATAACAGCGCTGATAACCGTGCCTGTGCTGAAGAAATTTCCAGGATGGCCTGGGTGCTTTCTGTCCTCACCCAGGTATGCACCAGCAATTCCCCGAACAAAACGCAAATGAGGACCAGCCATTTTACCCCCGTGTTTTTCTTTTGTTGGTCAGTGCGTTTCTGGTTCATTTCTTATATCCTTTCAGCGACCCTGAGTTTTGCACTTCTGGCCATGGGATTTGCCGCCATCTCTCCAGGTGATGGTATCAGCGGCTTTTTGAAAATGGATTTCATGGTCGGCTGTGCATTACAGACACATTGGGGCAGGTCTTTGGGGCAGGTGCAAAGGGCTTCAAAAGATTTAAGGTGCTGTTTTACAATGCGGTCTTCCAGGGAATGAAAGCAGATAACGCAGATTCTGCCGCCTGTGACCAGCAGGTCAGGGACCTGCTGCATGAACATGGCAAGATTTTCCAGTTCCTGGTTGACAGCAATGCGCAGGGCCTGAAACACCCGTGTGGCAGGATGAATTTTTTGGGCAGCAGCCCGGCCTTTTGGAACTGTGTCACAAATGATGCGGGTTAAGTCCTGTGTGGTTGCGATGGGGTGAATCTGCCTGTCCCTGACAATGGCCCTGGCAATCCTGCGGGAGAATTTTTCTTCACCGAACCGGAAGAACAGGTCTGCCAGCTCTTTTTCCCCAAAAGAGTTGACAATGGTTTCAGCTGTCTGGTCGTTTCTGATATCCATGCGCATATCCAAAGGTTCATTCAGGTTAAAACTGAATCCCCGGCGTGCCTGTGTGATCTGGTTCAGTGAAAATCCCAGGTCCAGGACAATGGAGTTAACCCCTGAGATATTGTGCTGGTCCAGGATCTTTGGAAGGCGTGAGAAATTGTCATGCACCAGTATGATGTTCCTGGTAAATCGGTGTAACACCTTTTTTGCATTGGCAATGGCCTCATGGTCCTGGTCAATACCGATCAGGGTGCCGCCGGGAAGTATGGCTTTTATGGAAGATTCTGCATGGCCGGCACCTCCCAGGGTGCAGTCCACACACACATCCCCGGGTTTCAGGTTTTGATACGCAAGTACCTCGGCAGGCATGACAGACGTATGCACAAATCCCATGGTTACAGCCCCAGGGAAGCAATTTCCTCCCTTACTTCCGTTTGTTCAAGTTCCTGCTCCATTTTCAGGTTCTCCTGATCCCATTTTTCCCGGGCCCAGATCTCGAACCGGTCCAAAACCCCCACCATAACAATGTCCTTTTCGATGCCGGCATAGGTGCGAAGGCTCTGGGGAAGTAAAATCCGGTCCTGCTTGTCACATTTCAGGGGACAGGCATTTCCCAGGAAAAACCGTTTGAATTTTTCCATTGCCGCACTTTTTGCAGCCAGGATTTTTTTCTCCAGCTGTTTCCATTCACTGAATGTGTATGCATACAGACAACCATCCTTGATGGAGACCACAACCCCGTATTCATCATCCGCCTTTAAAACGTTCCGGAATCTTGCCGGAATGATTATCCTGCCTTTTGGGTCGATTGTATGAAAGGAGCTTGATCGGAACACGTATTTTTAAGCCTTTGTTTTGGGTGTAGCATCCACTTTCCGCCACCTTTTTACACACTTTTACGAAATATGCGGTATAAGTCAAGAAAAAAATGGGAATAAAATGAAAAAATTCCTTGGAAAATATGTTTATCAAATTGATTTTACAAAAAAATATGAAAGGGGATTAAAGTGGATGTTATTTCAGGATGCTGTGGAGGAAAAAAGCAGGATGTTTTACATGGGAACTGCGGGAATGTGTATACAGATGTTACTGCTGCAGCGGCGCGGCAATGGTGGCCCGGACAGATGCAATGACCGCATCCATCCGGTCCGGATCATTTGCCAGTACATACACGGGCCTGTGCACAATGATCTCCACTTTCCCCGGCACAAGGTCCAGTGAGTCCGGAGGCAGGAGCTGGTATGAATTTTTTATGGTAACCGGTAGAATGGGAAGACCGGTTTCCCTGGCAAAGACAAAAGCCCCTTTTTTAAAGGGGCGTACCTGTCCGTCACGGCTTCTGGTGCCTTCTGCAAAAAACAGCACCGATGCCCTGGGGGACAGCAGTTTTCTGGCATGGTGAATGGAGCGTATGGCAGCATCCCTGTGGGACCGGTCTATGAAAATACAGCCCAGATAATGGCAGGCAGTCCCGAAAATGGGAATGTTGCGCAGTTCCTGCTTCATGACCCATTTGATGTGCAGCCCCATGAACCCGTGGATCACCGGAATATCCACCATGGACTGGTGGTTGGCCACCACCACATAGGCATTCTGGGGGGTGAAGTTTTTCTTTCCGGTCAGAACAACCCGGACAGGGACGATGGCACAGGAAAGCCTGGACCATAAAACAGCTGCCACATTGGCGGCATCCTGGGAGAACACCGCCCCTGTGGCTATACACACCAGTCCCAGGACCACGGTGATGGCCAGCATGAAAGGGACCACCACCATCCATTTATAGGGTTGATATATAAGTTTTAATATCTGTTTCACTTTCACTGGACAGCGGGCTCTTTTTCTTCTTCCTCCTGTTCTGGCGTAAGTCCGGCCAGTTCATGGGCCCAGGACCGGATGTCTTTGGCAACATATTCTTTGAGGGAAAAGGCATACCCACTCATGGAGGAAGTCCCGAAAACCTGACCTTCTTCTTCCTGGTCAAACAGATGCAAAACAATGGGTGTACTGTTTTCTATAATTATTTTCAGATCCGGGGCTTTCTCTTTAAAATTGTCTTTGTCCGGGTCGTCGATAAACCGGTCACATGACAGCACAGACAGGGTGGACAAAAGATTGGAAACCGTTTTTGGATCAGGTGCACTCCCGTCTTCATATCTGAAGCCTGCCCCGGGGTCATCCTGTGTACCGGGACCGGTTTCTTGGGCTGTCAAATGTGTCTGCTTACCACTGGCTTCAATGGTTATGCCTGTAATGGATGCTTCAGTAAAATCCAGGACCTGCTTGTCTCTGAATCCATTGACCGTTTTATCGAAATGCTGCCGGAAGCTGTCTGCGGCATGGTAAATATTGGGATCGTTTTCAAGCATGACAAAGGTGTGGTTGAAAGTGGGGGCGGTCTTTCCGATCTTGAAAGACAAAAGAGCCGTGTTCTGGTCATAGGCGGTGACATCCAGGCGGTGGCCGTCATCCAGTTCATACCGGAGGAGGTCCTGATTTTCAGACACCAGGGCTGAAAGGCGCAGTCCTGTGACTACGTCCAGCATCTGGCGCATGGCAGTTTCATCCGCCGGATATGCCTTGTCCGTTACCACCCAGCCCTGGTCTGTTCTGGTAAATGCAATGGTATCATCCGGTTTCTGGACAACCAGGCGGTTCACGTTTTCTGCCGCCACCTTGGGGGGATCAGGCAGGGTGTAATGGGTGCGGTCCTGTTGACTGAATATGAGGTAAGCGCTCAGGGCAATGATGAAAAGGATCGGAATCAGATATTGTTTTTTCATGACAAACACATCCTTATGAATTGAACAATGTGGCAATTTTTTTCTTTTTTGCATTTCTGGCAGCCCAGATTCCTAAGCCAAAAAGAATTACCAGGGCCGGCAGTCCGGCAATATTAAAGAATTTGATCACCCCGCGCATCATGGGGGTGGTGGGATCCAAAGGATTTAAGGACTGCTGTTTGCTGCGCATGGCAGCAATGTCATCCCTGCCGTTCAGATGATCGATGGTGTTGAGGATGAAGGTGGCATTGGTGGTTTTCCCTTCCGGATCCAGCATGTTGTCCTGGAGCATCTGGGAACAGCCCAGCACAAAAATCTTCGCAGGGCTGGAGGTTTCTTTTAAACGGTTTTCAGCCACCAGTCCCCGGGGGATTGCAGAACCGGTTTCGCCTGGCGGAATCTCATTTTCCGGCAGATCATCTGTCCGGGCATCTGCCTGATCTTGTGCCTCCGGGGTGTCGGTTTCCCCCACCTCTTTTCGGGGGATGGGTTTGTCCTTGAAATAGCTGGTAAAGGTGCCTTCCAGGATATAGGCCAGATCGTAGGCACCCAGTTCTTCCGGGGATTCGGGTGGGGTGATGAACATGGGGTTGAGATTGATACTGCCCTGCATGAGCCAGGATTCATCAGAGGTGTGCAGCAGCTTTGTGGCGGTAACCTGGGATTCATCAATGTTGCCTTTTACCAGCGCCACAGGCGATGCCTGCATGGCAATGAGTCCCTTGATATTGTGCATGAAGCCGGGGGTGTTGTTAATGGATTTTTCCTTGAGCAGGGGGGCAAAATAGATAACCTGCTCCCCGCCTTCCCTGGGCTGGTGTTTATAGGCGGATTTGTCCAGAACATAGGCAGGTTTCAAGGATATGCCGTAATGGGCCAGCAGTTTTTCAAGGCCGGTGTCAATGGGTTGGTATTGGGGCATGCCCATACCGCCCCGGGGCATAATTTCCTGGAAGGCATCTCCGAAAAAGGCAATGTTGGTGCCCTGCATCAGGGCCTGGTCGATCTGGAACAGTTCATAGTTGGAAAACGGCTCTGTGGGCTTGGCAATGATCAGACAGCTGAGGCCCTCTGGAATTTTTTGTTCTGCCAGGGCGATCTGTTTGATGTTGTATCTGTCTGATAACAGGTTGTTGAACACCTGCATCCCGGCACCCTGCTGCCCCTGCATCATGGCCATCTGGTCAGGGCCCAGGGTGTGGGTGCCGTGGTCGGCCAGAAACCCGATATCCTGGTTGATGCCGATCATTTTTTCCATGATGGCGGTGATCTCCTCTCGCAGGGCATCAGGATCAGCCATCTGATAAGTGGTGCCGATGATGGGCAGATCCATGGCCGTTATCAAAGGCAGGCTGGCAGACTGGTCTTTGTATTCCAGAACCAGGGCCGCAGCTCCCTGACCGGCAGAGATGTTTTTTTCCGGGATGGCCGGCCAGGACAGGGCCATGATATCATGTTTTTCAGCGATCCTGTCCAGGGTCTGTCTGTCGGAAATATCGGTGTGCTCAAACGCCAGTATGCCCCGGCTTCTGGCGTTGATGTCCGTAATGGTGTCTTTGACAGCCTCAGCCAGTTTTGGGAGATTGTCCAGGCCGATGAGAGGGGCAATGGTGTGCAAAGAAGAGGACAGGTATAGTTTGGCCTGGATGGCATCTTTTACACGCAGAAGGGCGGATACCTTGTTGTTGAGTTTCTGGATGGTGGTTGTCAACTGGTATTCCAGCCCGTCAGTGGATGTGACAGCATTTATTTTTTCAATGAGATCGCCGTGGATGATCACCAGGCCCATGAATGCATTCTTGAATTTGATCTCATCGTTTTCCATTATCCGGATCTGGATGGGGGAGATGCCGTAACTTCTGGCCATCTCTCTGTTTTCATTGGCCCGGGAAGACAGGTCTCCTTCTTCGGAAGATACATTGTAAAAGCTGTAGTTGAACATGCGTCCGGCCCGGGCAGCATACTCTTCCAGCAGATCCCGCAGATACCGTTCCGTGTTGTTGTGGGGGGCAGGCAGGTTTTTGGAAAAGAAAATTTTTACGCTCAGGGGTTCGGACAGGGTGGCCACTGCCTCTTTGCTGGCTTCGGACAGAGAAAAGATCTGGTTGCGGGTGAGATCAGCCCTGAAAAACAGGGTCAGCCCCGCGATGTT
This sequence comes from Desulfotignum sp., assembly GCA_036351635.1. Taxonomy (GTDB): domain Bacteria; phylum Desulfobacterota; class Desulfobacteria; order Desulfobacterales; family Desulfobacteraceae; genus Desulfotignum. The sequence goes on along the minus strand of JAZBPL010000095.1, from coordinate 61,500 downwards.
CACCAGCACTATTACTGCAATATAGAGGATGAATTTGATATAGGGTTCTTTCAGGTGTCCCATGGTGTCTCCTTAATTTTTTTCCTGCATGACAATATAGGTTGAGAAGATGAAAATGCATACCAGGCTGATGAAATAGATGATGTCCCGGGTATCGAGAATGCCTTTGGAAAAATTGGTGAAATGGGAACTGGCCCCGATATATTCGATGACCGCCACGATTTTCGGGGGCATGAAAAACAGCATCCGGTTTAAGATGGTCAGGGTGAAACACAGGGCACACCCGATGATAAAAGCGATGATCTGGTTTCGGGTCAATGCCGAGGCAAACAGCCCCATGGCACAATATGCAGCGGCCAGAAAAAGGGCTCCCAGGTACCCGCCCGCAACAGGGCCGGGATCCACATCTCCGATAAAGGAGATGAAAACAGGATAGGCCAGGGTGGGTAGCAGCATGGCAGCGGAAAACAAGGTGGCGGCAAAAAATTTACCCAAAGCAATGTCAGTAAAGGAAACCGGCATGGTTAAAAGGGTTTCATAGGATCCCACATTTCTTTCTTCGGCAAACAGCCGCATGGTAATGGCAGGAATAAAAAACGAAAACACAATGGGCAGCAGAGAAAAAAAATCCCGCATATCCGCCCTGCTGAAAATAAAAAAAGTGGAAAAGAAAAACCACCCGGTAACAATCAAAAACAAGGCAATTACAATATATGCGATGGGTGATATGAAATAGTCTTTGAATTCTTTGATGGCAATATGCTTGATCTGTGACATGGTTAGGCCTCCTGACGGGTCAGCTGCTGGAATATTTTTTCAAGGGCCTGGGTTTCTCTTGCAAGCTCCATGATGATCCAGTCGGTTTGTTTGATCTTCAGGTATATATCGGATCTCACATCCCGGTTGTCCGGCGGCCGGATTTCAAAGCATACCAGACCCGCTTCCTTTGGTTCTAATGGTCTGATATCCAGTGCAGGATCCATGGATGTCAGAAAATCATGGGCTGTTTTCAGGTCAGGGCCCTTCAGGGCCAGGCGCACAAAACTGTTCTGCATCCCTGCGTGTTTCAGGTTGGCGGTGGTGTCATCAGCTACCACCCGGCCGTTGTTGATAATAACGATGCGGTCGCAGGTGGCTTCGGCTTCGCTGAGGATATGGGTGGAAAATATAATGGTTTTTTCTTTGCCGATCTGCCGGATAATGGCACGGATCTCAGCAATCTGGTTGGGGTCCAGCCCGGAGGTGGGCTCGTCAAGCACCAGGATTTCCGGGTCCGTCATCATGGCATGGGCCAGCCCCACCCGCTGTTTAAGCCCCTTTGACAACGTGGCGATGGGCTTGTCCATGATAGCGGACAGCCCGCAGAGATCTGCCAGGGTCCTGAACCGCGCCATCTGTTTGTCAGGATCAGTGATGCCTTTGATTCTGGCCACATAGGCCAGGTAATCATATACCAGCATATTGTGATACAAAGGGGCTGATTCCGGCAGATACCCCATCAAAGATTTGATGCGCAGGGTATCTTTGGGTATCTGAAGGTCTTTTACTGAGATCTGTCCGGATGTGGGCCTGAAATATCCGGTGAGCATGCGCAGGGTTGTGGTTTTTCCGGCCCCATTGGGCCCAAGCAGTCCCAGAATTTCTCCGGGCGCAACCGACAGATTGATATGGTCCACCGCGCAGAAATCGTTGTAATACTTGGTCAGGTCTTGAACGTCTATCAATGCATCCTCCTCATGGGTCAATCATTGCGATGTTATGTTAAAAGTCTTCCAGTACCTGGCTTTTTTGTAAAAATTCATGGAGATCTTCTGCTGTTTTGCGGGCTGCCTGGACCGCTTTGGCCAGGTGCCGGCAGAAAGGATCATCTTTGCCCAGGGTTTTGACCACGGACCGATATACCTGCTCTCCTTTTTCAAAATGCGTCATGACCTCTGCCGCCAGTTTTTTGCGCTCTGCATGGCGTATTTTTTCACTGTGGATGACGGACTCCAGTTTCTGCACCGCATATTCCACAAGGGCATCCCTGGGCATATCATAGGTCTGGGAGATGGTGCGCAATGCATCAATCGTTCTGCGGCTCATGACAAAGGTTTTCTGACGTCTGGGGATTTTTTTGAATTGCCGGAGGTGTATGGTTTGGGCCAGATTCTCCAAAGCCTCCTTGTCTTCAATAATATGATCGAACAAGGATTTCTGTTTGATACCCATGTGGACCGCCACCAGACCGATGGCATCTATGGCCTTCTGGGACAACTTAAAGGTCGCCCTGACAGACTGTCTTCCCTGCAGGTCAAACATGGAAGAACCTGAAAAAGGATCCAGCGGCTCTGGCATATGCCCCCTTTGCTTATCCCTGGAATATTATAGCTCCGGAATGCCCATATTATTAAAAAAATGCATTCATAAAAGTAATGAAAATATATTGTGACTCAAACTGTACAATAAATTTTTTGGCGGTTCAACCATAAATTTTTATTATGACCAAAATGTCATTTTAATGAATATGTGAAGCGGACAGACCATCACCAGGCACAGACACAGACCTGCGCCCAGAAAACGCATTTCATTTTTACCAGTTTCAAAAACAGGATCGGTTCTGTCTTCGCTGTAGCACCTTGCATCCATGGCAAGGCACAGGCAGTCAGCCGCCAGAAAAATTTTTTTGAGCAGGGGCAGGACCAGGTATCGGATACGGCGTACAGGATTTTTGTTCTGGTTGCCGCAGCGGGCATTTACGGCATCTGAAATCTGTTGTGCCTGGGTAAGGATCAGGGGCAGAAATCGCAGAAACAGGCTGATCATGATTGCCACCCGCTTTTCCGGAACAAATGGGATGGGTTTCAGATACCACTGGGCAGCACTTTTCAGGTCTGCGGGCCGGGTGGTTGCAGAAAAAAGCAGGCCGGTTATCATGACCAGAAAAAACCGCATTACCACAAGTGCCCCCTGGGCAAGGCCCTCATGGGTGAAAACAAGTCCGAAAAAAGAAAAAAAAGGTGAGCCCGGTACGGTGATGCTTCTGGCAATAAACATGATGCCCAGCAGCAGGATGAACCATTTTAACTGGGCTGCCAGGTGAATATAGGACATACCTGTGGCGTAAACCAGCCAGGACAAAGCCAGAAAACAGACAAAACAACCGGCAAACCCGGCTTTTAAAAGGGCCAGGCTCACCATGCACACAAGGGCGGTTTTGTAGCGGACATCCAGACGGTGCAGGGCGGTGCTGCCGCAGTGGAAGGTGAAAATATTCATGCCTGCCACGGTGGTGCACTGTATCCCATGCGGAAAAAACAGGGTTCTTTGATGCCATGGGCCGCCAGATCCAAAAGCAGGTCCCCCGGCCGGCCGTCCCGGGCCAGGCAGCCCTGCCGGTCCAGGATAAGCATCCGGGTGGCACAGGTGATGACCTCCTCTAAGTCGTGGGTGGCCATGATGATGGTTTGTCCTCCCTGGTTCAGCGCCTGTATGGTTTTGATCAAAGATATGGATGAGGGGTGGTCCAGATTGGCAAACGGTTCATCCAGCACAATGATTTCAGGATCCATGACCAGGATGCCCGCAATGGTCAGCCGCCGTTTTTCCCCGCCGGACAGGGTGGCGGGATTCCGGTCTTTCAGAAGGGACAGGTCCAGACGTGCCAGGGTCTGCATCACTTTTTGTTGAATTATATGACGGGGCATTTTTAAATTTTCCGGACCGAATGCCACTTCATCATATACGGTATCTCCCACAATCTGGGTGTCAGCATCCTGAAAAACCATGCCCACAGTTCTGCGTGCTGTGGTTATATCAGATTTTACCGGTTTGCCATGCAGCCGGACATCGCCTGATGCGGGCAGCAGCAGGCCGTTGAGGTGCCGTATCAAGGTGGTTTTTCCACACCCGTTGGGACCGGCCACCAGGATATATTCTTTTGGAAACACCTGGAAAGAAATATTTTGGATGCCTCCGCCGGATGTGAACAGGTGGGTCAGGTGATCAATTTCCAGAATCGGGTGGTCCATGGTATCTACAGCTTGACCAAGGGCCGGATTTTTCCGGCAATGACTGCGGCAGCCGCAATTTTTACCGCATCTCCCAAAAGAAAAGGAACCATCCCCGCTGCCACAGCCTTTCCCCAGGACAGGGAAAAGGCGATCTTGAGCCATGGTACCCCGGCAGCATACACAACCACTGATCCTGCAACCGCAGCAAGGATGTCACCGCCCAGTCTTTTTCCCAAAGCCCTGGACAGGACGCCGGTGACCAGAACAGCCGGCAGATATCCAAGCAGGTACCCGCCTGTGGGGCCGAACAGCTTGCCGATGCCTGAGGTGCCGCCGGCAAACACCGGGAGACCGGCAAGACCTGTCAGCAGGTATATCCCCACACAGGCAAGTCCCCAGGCCGGGCCCAGGATCAGGCCGGCCAGCAGGACAAACATATTCTGGAGTACAATGGGTACCGGCCCGATGGGAATGGCGATAAATGCGCCCACGGAGATGAGGGCAACAAACAGGGCGGTGTTAACCATGGGTCTTAGTGGGTATGCCGGGGGCATGGGCAGTCTCCTTGCAGTATCTTTTCCAGGTGAAAGAGTAATAGTTTTCAGGTGTGAAAGCAGTCTCCGTAAATGATTCTATGCATCTGCTGCTGGTCATCTTTCAAAAGCAGGGTGCCTGTGTCATCCACATCCATGGCCAGGCCCTGAACTGTCTGCTTATGTGTTTCCACCCTGACCTTGGAACCGATGGTGGCGGTGCGTTCTTTCCATGCTTTCATGATTGCTGCAGGTTCCATATTCCGGGTCTGAAAAACAAATTCCTGGAGAAATGCCGCCAGGATTTTTTTCCGGGAGACAGGATGTCCCAGTATCTGCCGGATGGATGTGGCATCAAACAACGCTGTGCCGGTATCATTATTGACATTGATGCCGATGCCCACCAGCAGAAACCGGATCATATCTGCCTGGGTTTCGATTTCAGACAAAAGGCCCACCATTTTTTTACCGTTCCAAAGCAGGTCATTTGGCCACTTGACCCGGACATCAATCGTGAAAAGGTTTTCCAGTGCCTTTGACAGGCTCAAAGAAGCGGCAAAATTGTAGAGGTATGCCATGGGCGGGGGGATGTCAGGAACCAGGATCAGTGTAAACCACAGCCCCCCCCGGCCGGATTCCCATTGCCGGTTGAGGCGGCCCCTCCCCCGGGTCTGGTGCTCCGCCACCACACAGCTTAAGTGCGGGGCTCCCTGCCTGGCCAGCTCCCGGGCCGTGTCCATGGTGGTTTCCACCTGTGGGAAATAAAATATCCGGTCCTGTAAAAGGACATCTGAACGGCCGGGCAAAGGGCCGTCAAAGCAGAAGGGCAAAAGCAGGTCATGGGAATCCATCAGGTGATAGCCCTTGGGACCCGATCCAATGGCAAATCCCTCTTTTTTCAGGGCAGTGATATGCTTCCACACCGCCACCCGGGAAATCCCGGTGAGCCGGCTGAGGGTTACCCCGGAGACGGTGCTGCCTTTTTCCCGGTACAGCCGTTCCAGGATCGTATTGCGGATATTTTGTGTCTGGTTAACCATAACAGGATAAATTGGTTAACAAAATATTGGAACCAGGTCAAGAAAAATCGTGATGACTTTATCTGGATGGTTTTGCTTGCACATGGCTGCCATCTGGTTTATAAAAAACACCTGGATAAAAAGGAAATTCCCATGCAGGTGTTGCGACAGATACTGCCCCATGCAGCAGATTTTAAACAGTTCTGGAAACAGGCCGGCCCTTTTGCATTTGCTTTGACCAGTGCTGAATTTCCTCCGGTTCTTCTGGCGGAGGAGGAATGGATTTTCGGTCACACAGCCAGGGATGTGCTCAAAGAGTTGATGCAGTTCAACCAGAAAAACATGGCCTTTGTTCCTGCTGATTTTAATCCGGACAATCAGGGCATCCTGCGGCCTGAAAATCTGATTCCCTGGAAGATCCGCCATTTCCCCGAGGAATGGAACCATATGTCAACCGACTTTTTTGTGCCCCGGGGACATCTGACACAGGCGGTGGCAGAACAGATCAAGACAGCTTCCGGTAAGGAAGATGACATCCTGCAGGTGGCATCTGCATTTTTTGTGCTTCTGGAAAAAAATCTGGATACCATGGGATATGTTTTCTTAAGACCCCGAAAAGGGTCAAAATATGCAGCCATCCGCAAATATCTGGCAGAATGGGAACAAGATGATGCAGATGCCGGTCTTGTATGAGGTTCCGGGTCACACCGCACCTGTGAGTATCAGTCGGCACAGCATTTTTTTATAGTTGATGCCCGCTTTTTGAAACCCTTTGGTGCCATATTTCATATTGCCTTCCAGCACAAAATACCGGCTGCCTGAGGGCAAAATGTCAATACCCACGTCATCCCAGCCGCATGCGGCTGCCGTTGAAAGGGCAAGGTCCAGGGCAGGTTTGGGCACAGGATCAAAACAGATGCTGCCTCCCTGGGATATATTGGTTTTAAACGAAGATGCTTCGGCTGTCCGCCAATAGGCCAGTACCACTTTCCGGCCGATCACTATGATGCGCATATCTTTTTTTACAGGCAGATATTGTTGAATATATGCCGGGCATTTGAGTGCCAGATAAGCTGCCAGATCTGCCTGGTTTTGGATCAAAAATATGCCCTGTCCCCTGGCAGACCCCCGTGGAATCTTGGCGATAAAGGGAAAGGAAAACCAGTCCTGAATGGTTTTTTTCTGTTTTTGGCCATAGAACACCCGGGTTCTGGGGTGGGGGATTTCAAGCATCTGGAACATGGCCGTCTGCCGGATTTTATCCATGGCACAGGTATAGGTATGGAAACTGGGAAAGGTCGGTTTCCCCATGGCGTTGAAAAGACCGGCATAAAAGGCAGTGGGGTAAAGTACCCGCCGGGTGGACAACAGGGCCTGTCTCTGGGAGGCATCATAATCGTAAAAATTGGGACGAAATCCCAGGGTGTGGATTTCAGGACAGCTTTTGAGGCGGGCCCCGATGGCGACCGGCCTGTGTATCCGGGTCATGGGGTTATTATCCAGGATTTTATGGTTTCCAGAGAGGCGGGAAATGCAAAAAAACCGGTAACACCTGATTGATTCATTGCATCTGCCAGCAGATGTGTGTCCAGGTTTTTGTGCAGGGCTGAGATGATAACCGGCAGATCGTTTTTGGCATACAGCTCCCTGATTTCTCTGGAAAAGTCAAAACCGGAAATGTTGCGCAGAAACAGATCACATACAACAGCATCCGGCTTATGTGAAACAATGGCTTCAAAAGCATCCTGGGAGCTGTTAAAGGGCAGTGCCCGGAACCCGGCAGCCCATATCAGTTTTGTGTAAACATCCAGGCAGGTCTGGGACAAACTTGTCACAACAATGGTCTTCCTGGGTTCGCAGGCCTTTATATCAAGGATTTGCCGGTATTTTCTGGCACTTGACCAGCGGTTCCGGTTTTCCAGTACGTGGATAAAGGTCTCCAGCACCGGTGCGCAAGCAGTTTTTTCCAGGTGGTTGGAGGCGGCATAAAAAAAGGTGTCTGTGTTGATCAAGGCAGATATCAGTTTTGCGGCCCGGACATCTAAAATTGCCTGGACAAGGGTTTCGCCTGTTTTGGTACCAGATTCCACGATGCTGCGGACCTGGGAAATAATGGGGTCTGAACAGTTTTTTTGCAGTGTGGCGGCTGCAGCCATTCTGACATGGGAGCTGGTGTCTGTCACCCCTTTCAAGGCGGCAACTGCAGTCCCGCGGCCTGAAAAAGCCTGCAGGGCATCATAGGCGGCAAATTTCAGGTGACTGCCGATCCTGTTCCTGGATACCAGGTCCAGGATATTTCTGGCAGCCCCCTGGGGGGTGGTTATGGATACCAGGTGCAGGAGCCGGATGAGCAGGTCATGGTTATGGCTGTCAAGGTTTTGGTTCAGGGCGGCGGCCGCCTGGCTGCTGTGGTTTAAAAAATACGCAAACGCCTGGCAGCATTTTTCCAGGTGCCGGGATCCCAAACGGGCCAGATTTTTTTTGTATTCAGGTTTTTTTTGCGGCTGTCTGTCCGGATCCGGGGCAGGGGCAGGGGCAGGGGCCAGGGAACCGTAAATTATTGCTGTGAGACCGGCAATGGCATCCAGAATGTCCTGATCGCATTTATCGGTTTTTGCCGCCTGTTCAAGACACCTGAGGGCATTGGGTGTGCCGATCTTTTCCAGGGCCCGGACCGCTTGGGTTTTGAGCAGGGCATTGTCATAAAATAAAAACTCTGCCACATCAGTCACCATATCCTTGCGCCTGAATTTTCCTATGGTATGCAGAATGCCTGCCAGAAGGGTTTCATCGGTTTGCCTGATCAGCAGATGCCTGAGCATGGCAGCAGCATTTGCATCAGGTGTCAAAGCCAGCAGTTCCAAAGCCTTGCGTTTTTGTGGTTCCGGCTGTTGTCCGATCCTGTCCAAAAGTGATCTGCCCGGGTCCAGCCGGGCTGTTCTGACCATCTGTTTCAACTGGATCAGATAGTCAGTCATGAATGCTTTCCTTTGTTTTTGAATCCCTTATACAGCTGCATACCCCTGGGGGTTGTTTTTCTGCCAGTTCCAGGTATCTTTGCACATATCCTCCAGGGTCTTGACCGCTTCCCATCCCAGCTCCTTTTTCGCTTTGGTGGGATCTGCCCAGCAGGCGGCAATATCCCCCGGTCTTCTGGGAACAATGTCATAGGGGATGGAACGGCCGCTGGCCCGCTGGAATCCTTCCACCATTTCAAGCACGGAAAACCCCCTGCCTGTGCCCAGGTTGTAGGTGACGATGCCGGAATTGGAAAACAGCTTGGGAAGGGTTTTGATATGGCCCCGGGCCAGGTCTGTCACATGGATGAAATCGCGCACCCCTGTTCCGTCCGGGGTGTTATAATCATTGCCGAACACCTGGAGCCTGTCCAGAGTTCCGATGGCCACCCGGGATATGAAGGGTACCAGGTTGTTGGGAATGCCCTGGGGATCTTCCCCGATCAGTCCGCTGGCATGGGCACCCACCGGGTTGAAATACCGCAGCAGGGCAATATTCCATTCCGGATCTGCGTGGAAAAGATCTCCAAGAATCTCTTCAATCATCAGTTTGGTTCTGCCGTAGGGGTTTGCTGCGGACAAGGGAAAATCCTCTGTGATGGGAAGGCTTGCGGGATCTCCGTATACGGTTGCGGACGATGAAAATACAATGTTTCTCACCCCTGACTGTGCCATCACAGACAGCAGGTTCAGGGTGCCTGTGATGTTGTTGTGAAAATAGGTCAATGGCATGGTCACGGATTCACCCACAGCCTTGAGGCCGGCAAAATGGATCACTGCATCAGGCCGGAACCGGGAAAAAATTTGGGTCACAGCCGCTGTGTCCAGCAGGTCTGCCTGGAAAAACGCCAAAGATTTTTTGGTGATTTTTTCCACACGGATCAAAGATTCCTTTGAGCTGTTGGATAAATTGTCCAGTACCGCCACATCATAGCCTTCCTGTAAAAGTTCCACGCAGGTATGGCTGCCGATATATCCAGCACCACCGGTGACAAGTATTTTCATTGCGTATCCTTGTATGGTTTCATGGTTATGGGCTGTTTTCGGGCTGCATGTGCGAACAGTTCCCGGCATATCCTGCATTTTTGACAAAATTTATCACAATTTGCAAGGGTATCGAGAAAATCCGGGCCCAGTTTTTTGTTGTCAATATAATAGGTATCAGCCAGAAAACCGGTGGCATCCATAAGTTCCAGAAGATTGCCGTCAAAAGACCCTTGTGTATAGGCGGAGAGCACTTTGTCCAGAAATTTCGGTCCCAGGGTCCTGCCGCTGATCTTGATGGTATCGGCCAGACCGGCATAGGCATGCATGTCTTCGGGCCTGATAAAAGGGGCGCTTAAAAACAGGTGGGGATGGTGAAAAAAGGTGTCATGACACCCAAGGGTATGGCTGATGCGGTGGGTCTGTTCCTGGACCAGGCCAGTGTTGGATAATGAAATCTGGGCATCATGGGTGAGTTTAAAAGGGCAGTGGAGGAGGCACCCTTCATTTGCCATCAGTTCAATGCCCATTCGGGGATATGCCTGCCTGATGCCCCGGACCGTTCTTTCAAGGCCGTGAAAATCCCGGTTCAAAGACCGGTCCAGAACCAGTTTTCCGGGGAGTCTGAATCCGGTTTTACGGATGGCGTCCAATAGAAAAAAGGCTTTGGGAGCCGTGTCTGTCATCATATTGATGCCGGGGACTGCTTCTAAATGGGAAATCAGGCCATGGCCGGTTCTGGAAAGGGCATGTATGAGATACAGATCGGAAAATACAATACCCTGAAGACCGATTGTTTCATGCAGTTTCTGGAGGGTATCTAAGGTCTGGGATAAAAAAAGATCATCCAGGTACAGATCCGGCCTGACAAAACGTGAATTGAGCAGACAGTATGCTTTTATGCCAGTCAACCGGCCCAGGGTTTTTACAAACAAAGATGGATCTACCGGGGTGGACTGGACCCTGGCATCCAGCATCGGACCGGAATGAAGGCAAAAATACACCGATGCCAGATCGGTTTTTTTCTGTGCCAGAATTTTGGCGTAACCTGTGTCCGGAATAAAGGGTACGGATAATTTCATATGAACATGCTACAATAGACAACGGTTTGTTGGCAATAAATTAGATCCTTTTGTGCAAAAATATGGGAAAAACAGATCTATACATTGACAGGTTCAGAGGCCGTGGTTAAAATATAAGCATTCAGGCAGGTTTTACCTGAATCGAATAAACCATAAGGAGAGTTTACAAATGATTGAACTGACAGATCCTGCCAAAGCGCAGATTGATGACTATTTCCAGGGGAAGGAACCCACCCCTATCCGGATTTTTCTCAATTCCGGCGGCTGAGGGGGACCTTCCCTTGCCATGGCTCTGGATGAGCCTAAAAACACGGATGATGCCTTTGACGTAAAAGGACATAAATTTGTTGTGGACAAAGAGTTCATGCAAAAGGCTGAACACATAAAGATTGATTTTACGGGCATGGGTTTCGCCCTGGATTCCAATATGGATCTTGGGGCATCTGGCTGCGGCAGCTGCGGTTCCGGCGGCTCCTGCGGTGACTGATTCCCGGTCCTGGTTTTCTTGAGAAAAGGTGTCCTGAAGTAACAGGGCGCCTTTTTTTTATTCGTGTGGCACATAAAGCATCCTGGTTATGGTTTCAGGTATCCTTGACCCTTGCTTATCTTCATGATAGCCTGATTATTGTGTGCTTAAAAAATTCTGTTATGGTTGGGTCCTTTTGATGACACGGTTTGCCTGTAAAAGTTTGACACCTCTTTTCATGGCCTGGATACTTTTTTTCATGGCGGGCTGTGGTGATTCAACGAGACAAGACAAAGAAATGGTGCTTGGTAACTGGACCCTGCAAAGAAACCGTGCCTATATCCTGCTGATCATCAATCCCAAGGGAACATGGCAATCTTCGGTGCGCATTGCAGATGCTACATCCAAGATCGTAGCCAATAAAGGTGATGCAGATGGTACATGGCATCTGCAGGACGACCAATTTATTTTTACTGTCATGGAATCCACCATTGACGATGTGTGGGCCAAGAATCAAACCTATGTGTTTGACGTCGTGGAATTACATGATCACAGCATGCTGCTTCAGGAAGAAAACGGACGGAAGGCGGAATGGAAGAAAACAGGTGCCCGCAAACCCGGAGATAAAGATGAAAACACTGCAATGGTAATTCCCATGGCCCCCATAGCAGTGAATTTGAATAAAATCAGTTCCGGGTCACCTGATCGGTATCTTTGCATCAGTATGGAACTGGCACTTAAAGAATTAATGCCTGGTCAGAAAATACCCCGGGTTCACCCCAGGGCCAAAGAAGCGGCAATTGTGTTTCTCAGTTCTCTGATACATAGCGATGTTGAGGATTTTGATAAGGTCAGGGACCAGAAATCCCGTCTGAAGGAGGTGCTCAATCCCTATATGGACGGTGTTATTGAAGATATCAACATCAAGCGTGTCATTGTGTCCACCTCCATGGAAAAGGTGGAGGAATTTTTCATTGAGCATACTATTGGTGCCGAAGAAAAAAACAGCCCCGGTAACAATGAAAGAGAAACAAATCAGCAGGATACCGCATCTGGGGATGATCAGCAAACCTGATGATCCAACCGGTTCAATCCGTGGACCTGGCAGCAATGAGAATGCCTGACCGAATGGATATCACTGTTTTTTTTTCCATAAAATAATTACTTATGCCAAGGGAACTGCCCAGATAAAGGGTATGGTTCTCAAGTGGAAAGGCAAGTCCCTGGAGCGTAACCCCTTCCACACGGGGGGAGACCGGGATAAGGGAAAGCAGATCACCGGGATTTCCTGAAAGTTCCAGCCGGTCTTTCACCAGACAGATCTCATTATGGGGATCCAGGATCCGGGCCTGGACACCGGCATCTGTCAGATGCGTCAGCATAAAAATATTGGCCAGTGTGTGGTCAAGCCGCGTGCCGGTGGCAGCCAGTAAGGTGATGTCATCAGCCCCCTGATCAAGGGCATGGGCAAGGCACAATTGCGTGTCTGTCTGGTTCTTGCGTGTGGGATGGGTGCGGATATCAACCCCCTTTTTTTTAAAGAAATGCAGTGCCCGGGGGGCAATGGAATCCAGGTCCCCGATGATGATGTGGGGCAGACGGTTCAGTTCCATCAGGTGGGTTGCACCGCTGTCAGCAGCAATGATCAGATCAGCTGTCGAAAGAAGGTGTTCAAGACGCTGCTCCCATCTTGCTTTCCTGCCCGTTTCCTGGGGACGGCTGCTGTCGGATAAGCTTCCGCCGGTGTAAAGGGATCCGCCGGCAATGATGATGCATTTCATGCTTTCATTTTTATCACAAAACAGCAGGTGTGAAAACCGGTATTTGTTTTGTGCCTTGACACTTTGGGTGCAAGCTTATATTTTCCATCAAAAATGATACCTGTGAATATAATACACCGATATATCTTCAAAGAATTTCTGCCGCCCTTTGGCATCAGCCTTTTTTTTCTGACCTTTGTATTTTTGATGACAAGGATTCCGGATATCACCAATCTGGTGGTGAACTATAATGCAGATATTTCTGCCATTCTTATGATGGTTGTCTATACGCTGCCCCGGTTTCTGGAGTTCACCATTCCCATGTCTGTAATGATCTCCGTGCTCCTCACATTCATGCGCATGTCCGGAGAAAATGAAATTGTTGCATTAAAAGGGGCTGGCCTGTCCCTGTACCGGCTGTTGCCTCCAGTCCTGATTTTCTGCGTTTTGGGAACCGGGCTGACCCTGTGGATAACCATATCAGGTGTTGCCTGGGGCAAATTGTCCATTAAGCAGAAAACCATTGAAATGGCCCGGTCGAGTATTGATCTGGCCCTCCAGGAACGGCAGTTCAATTCCCGGCTCAAAGATATCATGATCTATGTTTCCCATGTGGACATGAAAACAAAGGACCTTACCGATGTTTTTATCGAGGACCGCTCTGTTTCAGGCATGACCCGGATATCGGTGGCACCGCGGGGCAGGCTGATTCACTCGCAGAATGACAATATATATACCATACGCCTGTATGAGGGGATTATCAACCAGGTGGATGTGGGGGACAAAGCGGTTTCCACCATCCATTTCGGCAATTATGACATCAATATCGATCTGGCTGCCATGCACCAGGGGCCGGGCAGAATCAAAAAGGATCTGGACGAACTGAATCTGAATGACCTCATCGGAATCATCCGCACCGGTACCCGGAACACCGCTGAGATGAGCGAAGCATTGATGGTGCTGCATGAAAAATTTTCCGTTCCGTTCGCCTGTCTGGCAATGGGGCTTCTGGCCTTTCCCCTCGGGGTCCAGTCCCTTTCTTTGCGCAGGTCTTCAGGATTTGGTATGGGGGTATTTTACCTGCTGGTCTATTATTTTTTTCTGGCAGCCGGGTGGTCGGCCGGGGAAACCGGGTATTTCCCGCCTGTTTTGGGCATGTGGCTGCCCAATCTGATTATGGGTGCTGCCGGTATTTACCTGCTTTGGCGCAATGCCCGGGAAAAACCGGTGAAAATGCCACTGGTTATAACCAGGAGGATGCGCAGGCTGCAAAACCGATTTTTGAGAATGATGCACAATGACATGTCTGCATAGATACTGGCTCAAGGAGTTTGCCAAATATTTCGGTATTATTCAGACCGTTATCCTGGTGCTGTTTGTGGTCATTGATTATCTTTCCCGGATGGACAAGTTTCTGGATTCCGATGTTTCCATGATCCAGGCCTTCTGGTATGTGGTGCTGAAACTGCCGTTCATGTTTATCCAACTCACACCGGCCGCCATTCTGCTGGCCACCATTGCCGTGTTCGGGTTGATGAATAAAAACAATGAACTCACTGCTGTCAAGTCTTCGGGCATCTCTGTATATTTTCTGGTCAAACCCGCACTTGCTGCAAGTGTCGTGCTTATGGGCGTGATGTTTTTCATGGGGGAATCTCTGGTGCCTTTGTCCATGGCAAAAGCCAATCATATCCGCCAGAATGAGATACGCAATCAGGACAATATTTCACGTAACCGCAATGATATCTGGATAAAATCCCAAAACACCATGGTACACATCCGCTTTTTTGATCCGGTCCAGCAGACAGTGGCAGGCATCTGTGCCACCACCATGGCAGATGATTTTACCCTTGTTTCCAGGATTGATGCCGGTCATGGCCGGTATGAACTGGACCAGTGGCTGCTGGAAGATGTTGTTGAGCAGACCTATAATCCTGACACCGGCGATTATGATGTGGTGCTGTCAGATATGAAACTGGTTGACCTGGGCATGGGCCTGGTGCCGGAGAACCTTGGCCAACTGGTCAGAACATCCGAAGAGATGGGTTTTTTTGAACTCAAAGCCTATGTGGATAAGGTTAAAAGCGAAGGGTATGATGCCACCACCTATCAGGTGGATATGCATGGGAAAGCAGCCTTTCCCTTTATCTGTATCATCATGGCCCTCACCGGTGCCGCCACAGGCATGCGCAGCTTTGTCAAGGCCAATCTCCCTGCAGGCATCGGGGTTGGTGTGGTTATTGCCTTTTTTTACTGGGTCATGTACGGTATCTGTCTGTCCATGGGATATGCCGGGGTGCTGCCGGCAGTGGCTGCCCCCTGGGCAGCCAATATTGTTTTTCTGTGCGCAGGCACAATTTTCCTCATCAACACGGAATAATGAGATGCTGCTGCTGTATCATGCCCTGGTATCTGCGGGATTTGTCCTTATGCTGCCCTTTTTACCCCTTGTCTGGCTGGTATCAGAAAAAAGGCGGGCCAACCTGCTCCAGCGCTTAGGTATAAAAACAGGCATTCAAAAAAAAACCGGGTTTCAAAAACGTATCTGGATCCATGCCCTGTCCGTGGGAGAGGTGCGGTCTGCCCTGCCGCTGGTCAAAGCTGTCAGACAGCGGTATCCGAAAATGCATATCGTTTTTACCGCCACGACCAGGACAGGGTTTGATACGGCACAACATCTGTTCTGCGGACCCGGCCACCACCTGGTATCACAGATTGCATATTTTCCCTTTGATCTGCCGTGGGCCGTTGAAAGAGTCCGGCGTCTCATCTCACCGGACCTGGTCTGTCTGGTTGAAACAGATCTGTGGCCCGGATTTCTCAACAGCATGCAGAAAAACAATATCCCTGTGGTCCTGGCCAATGCACGGCTTTCAAAAAAATCCTTTCACCAATACCGCCGGCTGGGGCGGGCAGGGGCACTGTTTTTTTCCGGGCTGGCCCATGTTCTGGTGCAGACCGGAAAAGACCGGGACCGGTTTGCAGCATTGGGGCTTCCAAAAGAACGCCTGACACAGGCAGGCAATATCAAATTTGATCAGCCCCATCTGGTTCTGGACAAAAAACACAAAGCAGATCTTAGGACCTGGTTTGGTATCCAAAAAACCGACAGGCTCTGGATAGCCGGCTCCACCCACCCGGGAGAAGAAAGCATGCTCCTGGCGGTTTTTCAGCAGGTGCACAAGGCAGTTCCAGGCCTGAAACTGGTTGTGGCCCCCAGGGACCCGGCCAGATGCAGACAGGTGGCAGATGCCATGGCCCGCCAGGGATGCCGGCCCAGACTGCTTTCCACGACCCGGGATAATCCTGACAATACCCCGGTGATGCTCCTGGATTGTCTCGGGGTGCTGTCATCTGCCTATGGTGTGTGTGATGCTGCGTTCATCGGCGGTTCCCTGGTTCCTTTTGGCGGGCATAATCCTTTGGAACCGGCCATGTTTAAGAAACCAGTATTGTTTGGTCCCCATATGGATGATTTTTCAGGGATTGCAACCCTGCTTTTAGCTCAAAAAGCCGCCTGTCAGGTGGCGGACCAGGATGATCTTGCACAGGCCCTTCAGATGATGCTCAACCGGCCCGGCCTGGCTGCAGATATGGGGAACCGGGCATTTCAGGTGTGTGAAAAAAATTCGGGGGCAGTGGAACGTACCCTGGACAGGTTCGGCCTTCTGGGTTTGGAGGACAGCAATGTTTAAGGCCCTTGAAAAAAAAATTATCCAGGTTTCCGGGCAGGTGTATCAGCCTGCGGTTTTGTCATTTGAGGGACTTCTGGTGGCAGCTTCATATCTGTATGGCGCAGGCACCGTTTTCAGAAACCGGCTATACCGGTCCGGCTGCCTTGAACAGAAAAGCCTGCCGTGCCCGGTGATATCCGTGGGCAATATCACAGCCGGCGGAACCGGGAAAACCCCCATGGCAATATACTTGGCAGATCTGCTCACACGGCATGGCAGAAAGCCGGTTGTCATCAGCCGCGGATACAAAGGCCGTTTGAAAACAGGTGCGGCAGTAGTGGGTAATGGATGCGACCTGTTCCTGGATGCGGATCAGGCCGGAGATGAACCCCATATGATGGCCCGGCTGCAACAGTTTCCCGTGGTGGTGGGAAAAAACCGGCATCACGCAGGCCTGCTTGCCCTGGACCGTCTGTCCCCGGATATTCTGGTGCTGGATGATGGATTCCAGCATATCCGGTTGAAAAGAGATATCGACCTTTTGCTCATGGACCATGACCAGCCCTTTGGCAACGGCCGGATGCTGCCGGCAGGCCGGCTTCGGGAGCCTGCTGCCCGGGCCCTTGTCCGGGCCCATGCCGTAATCCTGACCAGGTGTCCGGATATTATCCCCCGAAAACCCCACCCTGTCTCCTGTCTGGCACCGCATCTGCCTGTGTTTTATACCAGGCACCAGCCGTTTTTGTACACCTGTATATCATCCGGGCCGGACAGCAAGCCGCATACACGGTTGGACAGCCTTAAAGGCCTTTGTGTCGTGCTGTTTTCCGGCATCAGTGATAACCCGTCCTTTTATCGGACAATCCAGAACCTGGGAGCCAGAATTCTGGACCACCTTGAATTTGCAGATCATTACCGGTATAAGGGGGCAGATATCCGCAAAATTCAGGATCGCGCTGTATCTTTGGGAGCAGATATGCTGGTTACCACCCAGAAGGACTGGGTAAAACTGGATCCCCGGGAAAAATGGATGAAAGATCTGGCAGTGGTGGGTGTGCAGCTGGTTTTTACAAAGGAAAAAAGACTTCAATCCTTTATAAAAAGCCGGCTGCATATTTGACACCGCGCAGGTGTGAATATACATGGTAGTGCACTATATAGTATGGAAATTTGCATGTGGCTGTTGGGTTTTTAGCCGACAGCTTATGGCTGAATACTAAAAATCCGCGCGATAGCGCACTAATTTTATGGTGAATATATAAAAAATGACGGCCAAAGAGACCATTGCATACCAGTTGATCAGGCAGGTGTTCTTTTTACTTGGGAAGCTGCCCAGAAGTGTGCTGCATTTTTTTTCAGATATGCTGGGGCTGGTCTGGTACAAAATTGACAAGCGCCACAGAACCGTTGCCCTTGAAAACATTCAAACAGCGTATCCGGGAAAATTCAGCCCTTTTGCGGCAGAAAGGCTGACAAAAACCATATTTAAAAATATTGCCGGCATCCCGTTTGAAGTCCTCTGGTTCTATGGCAAGCCATGGAAAACCCTGGCCCCGTATTTTTCGATAAAAGGCCGCAGATATTTTGAAGATGCAAAAAAAAAGGGCCGGGGGATTATTTTTGTTACCTGTCATCTGGGGAATTTTGAACTGCTTCCGGCTGCCCAGCAGGCAGCCGGGATAAAAAATCTTCATGCGATATACCGGAAATTTGACTTTTTGCCCCTGGAACGGCTCATGCTTGAGATGCGGCAGCGGTTTGGGACTGTGATGATCCCCACAGGCGGGGCAGCCAGAAAAATAGATAACATTTTACATCATGGGGGTGTTGTGGCCACCTTGTTCGACCAGAATGCCGGGTGGTATAACGGGGTGGTAACCGATTTTTTCGGCAGACCCGCCTGTTCCAAAAACAGCCTGGCCAAACTTGTCTTAAAATCCAGCGCTTCGGTGGTGCCGGTATTCATGGTGAAAAAAAATGCCCGTTATGTTGTTGAATTTCTTCCGGAAATTCCTCTGCAGAGAACCGGTTGCCCCATCAAGGACATTGAGATCAATACCCAGAATTATGTAACAGCTGTTGAATCCATGGTGAGACAATGTCCGGAACAATATTTCTGGGTACACAACCGGTGGAAGACCAAACCGTTCTCCCCAATTTGACGAAGCGGTAAACAAAGGATTCTATTCTTGCATAACCAGTCACCATTGCGCATCACTGCCTTTTATGATACCCGGCCGGGACATGTAAAACAGACCCGGGGCCTGATTCAGGCATTAAAGGAATTCACCCCGGTTCAGGTCACAGATGTGTTTTTGCCCCATTACAACCTGTCAAAAATTTTTCATGACTGGCTGGGCTTCATGGGGGGCAAGCCGGAAAGAAAAAATTCAGATCCGGCGAAACCGGATCTGATTCTGGGTACAGGCACCCACACCCATATCCCCATGCTTTTACACCGCCGCAGACACGGGGGAAGGGTTGTCACCTGCATGACCCCGGAATGGCCGCTGGGAAAATATATGGATCTGTGTTTCATCCCGGAACATGATACCCCAAAAGCAGCAGACAATATCGTTACCACCGTGGGGCCGCCCAATACAGCGGTTAACCGCAATATCCATGATCCTTTGCAGGGGCTGGTTGTTATTGGCGGCATAGACAGCAAAACCCATCACTGGGATAATGAAAAAATGGCAGATCAGGTCCGCCGGATTCTTGATATCCAGCCCCATATTTCCTGGACCCTGTCCACCTCTCCCCGCACCCCCCACACAATGGCCCGCATACTGGCTGATCTTGCAAAGACAGGTTCCAACACAAGGTTTATTCCCTTTGAACAAACCGGTCCCGGCTGGATTGAAAACAGGTATGCAGAATCCAGTGTTGTTTGGGTGAGTGCGGATTCTGTTTCCATGGTGTATGAAGCGCTTTCAGCCGGCTGCCGGGTGGGCATTCTGCCGGTGGACTGGAAAAAAAAGGGGATCCGGCTGGCCCGGGCAATTGCCCTTCTGGAGAAAAACAATAAAATTGTATCTTTTGCATCATTTATGCAGAATGCGGTATATCCGGAACATTCCCTTCTGAATGAAGCCCGGCGGTGTGCCGCAAAAATATTGGAGAGATGGTGGCCGGAATGCTTACAATAGTTCAGATGCTGCCGGAATTGATCACCGGCGGGGTTGAAAGAGGCACCCTTGAAACAGGGTCTTATTTTGTAAAAAACGGCCACAGGTCCATTGTGGTTTCCAATGGCGGCCCAATGGTGGAGGCGCTTGAAAAAAATGGCAGTGAACACATCACCCTGCCTGTGGGAGAAAAAAATCCCAGGGCTTTGTTTTGCATACCCCGCCTGAGACAATTGTTTGTAAAAGAAAAGGTGGACATACTGCACCTGCGCTCCAGATTACCGGCATGGATGGGCCTGCTGGCAGCAAAATCCATCCCCGGAGCAACACGGCCGAGAATTGTGACCACATTTCACGGGTTCTATTCAGTTAACCGCTACTCTGCAGTCATGACCAAAGGCGAACGGGTTATTGCGGTTTCCAAACTGATCAAAGAGCACATCTGTCAGCAATATGGTGTCTGCAAAAATCATGTGAAGGTGATCCACCGCGGTTTTGATGCATCATGCTTTGATCCGTTGCTGGTGGATAAACAACATGTGTCTGATCTCAGGAAAAAGTGGAAAATTGATGGAAAAAAGGGCCCGGTCCTGATGCTCCCGGGAAGGTTTACGGAACTGAAGGGCCACAGGCTTTTTTTATCGGCACTGGAGAAGATAAAGCATCTTTCATGGACAGCTGTCCTGGTAGGAGATATGAATGAAAAACCGGACTATGCTGCCCGGTTACAAAAACAGGCATTGGAAAAAGGCCTGGGGGACCGGGTGGTTTTTGCAGGGCATTGCAGTGACATGGCAGCTGCATTTATGCTTTGTGACGTCACCATAAGTGCTTCCATCCATCCGGAATCATTCGGCAGGGTAGGGGTTGAATCCCAGGCCATGGGTGTTCCTGTGGTGGCAACTGCCCACGGGGGAAGCCTTGAAACCATTGTTCCTGAAAAAAACGGCTGGCTTTTTTCTCCTTTTGATGTGGATGGGTTTGCAAACGCCCTGGCAGAAGCTGTAAAAGATGAAAAAAAAAGAAAGAAAATGGGTGCCAGGGCAAGGGCATGGGTGACAGATCATTTTACCACAGCCCATATGTGCGCAAAAACCCTCAGGCTGTATGAAGAATTGGTGGCAGCCCACCGGACCCTGTGATGCCTGGTCCTTTATCCAAGCGTATTTTTATCTGGATACAGATATTTTTTTGTGCTGATGCGCAATTGCATCGGGGGAAATATGCTATTGCTTGATAACCGTCTGCTGATCAATCAGGGAAGAACGCGTGCCTGTTATCATCACCCTGGGGACAAAGACCTGGTGGTCAAGGTGCCTCGCGGAAACAAAAAAGCAGACAACAGGTCCAATATAAACGAACTGCGCGGCTATCAGGCATTGATGCGTGAACAGATCGATCTGTTCTGTATCAGCCATTGTTACGGGTTTGTCACAACCAGCCTTGGCAAGGGACTTGTTTGTGACTGTATCCGGGATGATGATGGTGCGGTCTCCAGAACCATCTGGGATATTATTATTTATCAGGATGACTGTGATGTTGATCATATTACAGCGGTTGTCAATGCTTTTTGCAGGTTACTGATGCAAAGAGATACCCGGCTTTTTGACCTGAACCTGAAGAATATTGTTTTACAATTGCAAAATGATGGCGTTTATGCACCGTTTGCAGTTGATTTAAAAGGCCGTTTCGATAACAAGGAAACCATCCCTGTATCAAGTTATTTCAAATATTTTGCTAAAAAAAAAATGGACCGGAGACGCAGGCAGCTCATTGAACGGATCTCTTTTTTCCGGGAAAAGCGGGTGGAATGGCAGTAAATCATTCACAGAAACAGGAGGCAAATATACTGAATGTGAAATTGACAGGTTCCTGGAAACTGGCCCAATGTTTTTGAGATTTACTCATGGGGTTGAAAATCTTGCCCAAATCCCTGCTGCCTGCTGCATTTAACCTGGTGCAGACGGTAGATGCGGATAATGTTCCGGCCCATGGCATCAATGGTATAAAACCGTCTGACCAGTTCTCTTGCTGCATGGACCCGTTCCAGTGTGGCCGCTTCCCTGTTCAGGGTGTCAAGTACAAGTTCTGACAGAAAAGCAGCATCCTTTGCATCAAAGAGCAGTCCTGTTATGCCGTGCTGTATGATTTCTGAAATGCCGGCGGTTTTTGATCCGATCACCGGGCAGGAGCAATACATGGCTTCCAGCAGTGCCCGGGACACACCTTTATCCGGCATGCCGTTGATATCTTCGGGTGCCAGAACCACACAGTCCATTCCCCGGTAACCGGGCCAGGTATTTTCAGTCAATCCAATGAAATGGGTCCGGCTGCTGATACCCATTTTCTGTGCCATCTCCATGTACCTGGGTCTGTGATTGTCAGGTCCGCCGTTCACCAGCACCAGATGATGGCTGATTCTGGACTGCATCTGTCTGAATGCCTGGAAAATGGTGGTCACCCCGTTATTCCGGGACATCTGTCCCACAGATCCGATGAACCGTGTGGCAGGATCACATCCCAGCGCCTGGGCCAGGTCTTTCCGGGCAGTCTCCGGAGGAACAAGAGTTTCATGTGCCGGAATACTGTTTGGAATAGAAAAAACCTGTGTGCTTTTGAGATGAAACAGGGCCTGCAGATGCCGGGCGGCATAATCAGTTGTGGTGAAAATATAATGGCTCATTTTTTTGTACATCCTGCGGTTATACCAGGAGTTTCGGACACGGGCAGTGTCATGGCAGGACAGTATTCTGCAGGGTACATGCGCTTTTTGGGCTGCAGCCAGGGCAACTTTGGCATCGGTATGACCGTGGGCATTGAGAACATGGGGCTGCTCATTTTGAAAAATGCGGATCAGCTCCCGGTAATTGTTTATCAGCGCCATGGGAGTAAAGGACATAGCATAGACCCGGAAACCGTATTTTTTTGCCTTCTGGAATAAAGGGGTGTTTTCCGGGGCCGTGATCACCACCTGGTGTCCGTTTTTGTTCATCCACACAGATTCATTGAAAATGCGTTTTTCCATAACGTCCCAGCCGGTACCACAGGTGGTGTGTACGATTTTGTAATGGGATTTCATGGGATGTCGCTTTGCAGCAGTTTTTTCTCCATTCGCCTGATGTCTTCGGGCAGATCTATTTCAGGGGAGTCAAATTCTGTGACCACAACCTTTATGGGATATCCGAACTCAAGTGCCCGCAGTTGTTCCAGTTTTTCCACATCTTCACACCGGCCTGTGGGCAGAGATACGAAAATATCCAGAAATGATTTTTTATAGGCATAAAATCCCAGGTGTTTATAAAAGTCAGCCAAAGTATCCTTTTCCCGGGGGAACGGGATCTGGGCCCGGGAAAAATACAAAGCAGACCCATGGACATCAAAGGTGACCTTCACATCCTTGGGATCGGTTATTTCCCTTGGGTCCTGGATTTTATAAGCCAGGGTGGACATCACCGTATCCGTGTCTTTCCCGAACGGGGCAATCAGGTCATTCAGAGATCCGGGATGAAATACTGGCTGGTCCCCCTGGATATTGATGATGATCTCATCCGGATCCAGATTGAGCAGATTCGCGGTTTCCGCCACCCGGTCGGTGCCGGACCGGCAGGTATCCGAGGTCATGATGGCGTTGCCGCCAAATGCCTGCACCGCCTGAACAATGCGCTGGTCATCCGTGGCCACCCAGGTCTGGGTGACGGTGGATGATTTCTGGGCCTGCGCATACACCCGCTGGATCAGGGATTTGCCGGCAATTTCCATAAGGGGTTTGCCTGCCAGCCGGCTGGAGCCAAAGCGGGAAGGTATGATGGCAACGGTCATGGCGCTGCCTTACATTTTCTGGAACAAAGACCGGGCTTTGTCCCTTGTCATGATGGTTTTCCAGTCTTTGCCCAGGCAGTTTTCCCACAAGGGTGCCAGTCCCAGTGCCACATTGATCATGATATCCATCTGGGCATCATCCAGGTCTCTGGTAACCTGTCTGGGGATATCCACCCCGGTTTTTTCCATCATGAACCGGAATTCTCTGACACCGTCAGGATAATATTCTTCCAGCGCATCAAAGGTGATGCAGCACCCCACCCCATGGTGGATACCCAGAAGATAGGAAAGGCCGTACGACAGGGCATGACAGGCCCCCACCTGGGAATAGGCAATGCTCATCCCGCCGAAAAAGGAGGCCATCATCAATTTGTCAGCCGCCTCGGGGTGGTCATCTAAAAACACCTGCCGGCACAGCTCCAGGGATTTTTCCCCATAGGCTTTGGAAAATTCGTTCAGATAGGTGCCTGCCAGAGATTCCACGCAATGGATATAACAGTCCATGCCGGTGTAAAAATACTGGTCCCTGGGTACCCCTGCGGTGAGCTCCGGATCCAGGACCACCTGGTCAAACACGGTATAGTCGGAGTTGATGCCCAGTTTTTTTTCAGGGCCGGTGAGCACGGTGGTGCGCGATACCTCAGCCCCGGTACCGGACAGGGTGGGCACGGCTGCATGGTACACTGCCGGATGTGCAATAAGATCCCATCCCTGGTACTGGGTGGCAGATCCCGGGTTGGTGAGCATCAGGGAGACGGCCTTGGCCAGGTCCATGGTGGAACCGCCGCCGATGCCCACCACAGCACAGGGCAGGTGGGGACGGGCGGTTTTTACTTCCCGGGTGAGCTGGTCCACATACCCGGTTTTGGGTTCATCGTCCACATTGACATACAACAGAAGGTCATTGTCCTGCAGGGGAATACGCGATGCCAGCGGCGCACCGGAAAACACATCATCCAGGACAAATACCACCCAGTCATCCGTGTTGCTGCGCCTGGAAGAGAGGATATCATCCAGCTGGGCAAAACAGCCCCTGCCGAAGATGACCCGGGGCACCAGTTTGAAGTTTCTAAACATGATTTTCCTTTAAATTTATACTGTTATAGATTTTTTGATGGCCGCAATACGCTGTTCCAGGTCCTGGTCGGACCAGGACAGCATGATCTGCATGGACAGGGTGCGCTGCATTATGGCATCGGATTCCGGCAGTTCCAGATGCTGATAATCCGGCAGGTTGCTGCACAGTTCCACAGCCATGGGCGCGGCAGCAGCCATTTTTTCCAGGTGGTGCCACTGGCGGTAATAATGCCAGTTGTTGGCATACCAGTAGGGGCAGGGGACACCATTTTCTGCAAGCCTTTTGCCTGCCTGTCTGGCTTTTTCTTCAGTGGGGAGCATAAAACTTAAAAAGGTTGCAGAATCTCCGAAGGGATCCGGCAGGTACCGAAAGGAAATACCCGGCAGGTCTGTCATGGCATCCTTGAGAATCCGTTTGTTCCTGCGCTGGGTGTCAAGGATCTGGTCCAGTTTTTTGAGCTGGGCCAGGCCCACGGCTGCATTGAGTTCCGAGATCCGGTAATTGCATCCCAGAATGGGGTGGTCATCCGCACCCCGGTCCGGTCCGCCCAGATGGTCATGGCCATGATCAGCATACTGATGGCATGTTTCATACACCTGGGGGTCATCGGTGACCACGGCACCGCCTTCTCCGCAGGTGACGGTCTTGACCGCATCAAAGGAGAAACAGCCGGCCATACCAAAACTGCCCAGATGTTTTCCCTGGAAGGTTCCCCCCAGTGACTGGCAGGCATCTTCCAGCAGGATCAGTCCTTTCCGGCGGCAGAAATCTTTTATTTCATCAATGCGTGCCATGGCACCGCACATGTGCACCGGTACCACGGCCCGGGTTCTGGGGGTGAGTACTGCCTCCAGCCGGTCGGGGTTCAGGCACAGGGTTTCATCAATTTCTCCAAACACCGGTATTGCCCCTGCCTGGAGCACTGCTTCAAAGGTGGCAACAAAGGTGAAGGGTGGAATAATTACCTCATCTTTTGCCCCGATGCCGCAGGCAGCCATGGCTGTGCTCAGGGCTGCAGTGCCGCTGGCGCACAGGTGGCTGAAAGCCGATCCCGTGATATCCCCCAGTTTTTTTTCAAATTCCAGGGCTTTGTAGTGGCCTTTTCTGGCCCCCTCAAACCCGTAGCGCATCAGAACGCCGGTGGACAAAACATCCCCCACCTCTTTTCTCTCTTTGTCGCCGAATATTTCAAAACCAGGCATGGCAGACTCCTATAATTATAAATTCAAATGTATTCTAAATTATTAAGATAGTTCTATCTATCACATCCTGCGTTTAAGTTTCAAGAACAGTTCACCAATTCTCAGGTGGAAAGCAATTGACCCACAAACATCCGTGGGTCTATAATGTAACTATGGATCAAAGAACCCAAAAAGGCCGGATTCAGGATGAATTTCATGGGGGAGATCACCGTGCCTGATTTTTTATCCCTGTATATCCATGTGCCCTTCTGCAGAAAAAAATGCCCGTACTGTGATTTTTTTTCAGTGACCGATCTGTCTTGGGTCAACGCCTATGTGGCAGGTGTCTGCAAAGAGATCCAGCTGTGGTCCGACTTGAACGGACCATGGTCCCGGATGCCGGTACATTCCATATATTTCGGCGGCGGCACCCCTTCTTTGCTGTCAGTAAAGCAGATGCACCAGATCCTTGATATGGTGCAGAACTGCTTTCATCTGGCTCCTGGCCCGGAAATCACATGCGAGGTGAATCCCGGCACTGTGGATGCCCAGTACCTGGCAGGCCTGCGGCAGTTGGGGATCAACCGCATCAGCATCGGGGTCCAGTCATTTGATCCCCAGAAACTGTCATTTTTATCCCGGCTGCATACCAGAAAACAGGTGTTTGATGTCCTGGAAGGCGCTTGCCTGGCTGGGTTTTCCAATCTGGGCCTGGACCTGATGTACGCTCTGCCTGAAGAAACCCATGGGGCCTGGCAGGCAGATCTTGATACAGCCCGCAGGTTTGCGCCGGCCCACCTGTCCTGCTATATGCTCACCATCGAGCCGGGGACCCCCTTTTTTGACCATTGTGAAAAAGGGCTTTTTTTACCCTGCGACCGGGAACGGCGCATGGATTTTTTTGTGCAGACAGCTGAGGTACTGGAAAATTACGGTTATATCCATTATGAGGTGTCAAATTTTGCCCTGGGGCAAAAAAACCGGTCGGTTCACAATTCCCATTACTGGCACCGGGGGGCCTATATCGGGCTGGGGCCGTCTGCCCACTCTTTTTTGCCGGAAAAAACAAAAGGGGTATCAGGCATACAGAGGGTTTCAGGGGCGATTC
Source organism: Desulfotignum sp. (assembly GCA_036351635.1). Lineage (GTDB taxonomy): Bacteria > Desulfobacterota > Desulfobacteria > Desulfobacterales > Desulfobacteraceae > Desulfotignum. Next base: position 34,659 of record JAZBPL010000095.1, on the reverse strand, counting down.
CCCCCTTTTCCGGAGCCAAAGGCCCGGCCCGGTCCTGGAATGCTGCAGATTTGCACACCTGGCTGGAGCGTGTCGATGCCGGCAAACTGCCCCGGGCAGGTTATGAAATGCTTACACCGGCCCAGGAGGTACTGGAGCAGGTTATGCTGGGACTGAGAACAGAACATGGTATCCAGACACATCGTCTGGACAAAGATATCCATGCATTCATGGCCCGTCTGGAAGACCAGGGCATGGGCATGCTGTCTGCGTACGCCGGTACTGCAGGCACAGTGAGGCGTTTCAAACTGACCCGCACAGGCATGACCTGCCTGGACAGCATTGTGGATGCGTTTGCCCGAAATATTTTTGACAAAATGGATTTTTATGATAATTTTTGACAAAATCATCTTTTAATTTTATAAAAAATCTTGTAAAAGGGTATGTTTTTTACCGGCAGTGCCCACGATTTATGGGCAGATATTAACCCAAATATGATGGTTTTATGTATTTAAGATTAAAAATTTTATGTTTATTCGGCAGGTTACATATTCAAAAAATGATCCGGCATCTCTTGCGTATGCCGCAGGCCAGGGAGTTGCGATTGCTGCTGGGGGGATAAAAGACATAAAGTCTTTTTTGCACAGGAACTGTTTTTATTTCACATATGTCTCCGATACCCACCCCCGTCACAATCATATTCGCCTTCGCCCGATTTTTCGTAAGCCAGCCAGGACAGGTTATGCTGCCTGCAGACAAATTCGGATATGTCCATGCCGTAAAACTGGATCACAGGGTCTCTGCCGCTCTTCCCGCAGGCGTAATGCCCTGGATATGATTAACATTTTACAGAAAAGGATTGTTCCGGCACAAACCACGGTTTAAAAGTTTCTTTTTCGATTTTGGATAATTGACAAAGACCTTTTTTACCGTTTTGCTGCCCTTTTGCATGCCGCATCTGGTATGCAGATCCAAAGGTGCAGTCTGTTTTTGGCATCCCAACGACGTTTTGGGGTAATTTTAACCGATATTTTTATTGACAATTGGAGACAGCAGTAATGCTTGATAAAAATATTACATTTGTTGAAGATTCCCGGAGAAATGACTTTTTTGCTCTGGGACGGCAGATAACCATTGAATATTATGCTTGCAGTGCCACCGCCTTTCTGGATGAAATTCGTGTGGAAAACGCCCTGTTACAGGCAGCAGAAAACAGCGGGGCCACCATTATCAGTTCCTCTTTTCATAAGTTTGACCCCCAGGGTGTCAGCGGTGTTGTGGTTATTGCGGAATCGCATTTTACAATCCATGCATGGCCGGAACATGATTATGCCGCAGTGGATATATTCACCTGCGGTGACAATATCGACCTGGAAAAGGCCATTGACTCCATGAAAGATTCCTTTGGGTCAAAAAATGTGTTGATCTCTTCTGATCAGAACAGGGGCATCATCTCCAAACCCTTTGAACAGCAGAAAATTGGTGAAACCATAGCAAATTCAAAGGTGCATCCCATATCCTGGAAAAAGGAATATGCACACAAAAATCCCTGGGGCGTACTGGCTTCTGTTGACATTTATGACACTGATCCGGCTGTTATAAGGGATGCCGGAAGCATTAAGGATTTTGTGCACCAGTTGTGCGATCTTATCGAGATGAAACGTTACGGGGAATGCCAGGTGGTGCATTTTGGAGAAGATGAACGGGTGGAAGGGTTCAGTATGACCCAGCTCATTGAGACATCCTTGATATCCGGTCATTTTGCAAATGCCTCCAACACCGTATACCTGGATGTGTTCAGCTGCAAATATTATGATCCCAGGCAGGTGGCTGAGTTTGCCATCTCTTTTTTCAAAGGGCGCCATTACAAAATGCAGATCGCTCTGCGGCAGTGAAAATTACAGATGTATGGGGCGTGGGGGATGAGAAGCGCGGCCCTGGTGCAATCTTATCCCTCACACCGTTCGTGCACAAGGGAAAAAAATGGAGAATAAAATGGCAGATGCCAATCATATCAAAGACGGCTGGTTTTTTGAAACCTGTTCCATGTGGTCCGGGATGGGGTTTGCCCTTGAAATTGAAAAGATCCTTCACAAAGAAAAGAGCCGATATCAGCTGATCGAGGTGTTTCAAACCAAAAATTTTGGAAAAATGCTTGCCCTGGACGGCATTATTCAGCTCACGGAATTTGATGAATTCAGTTACCAGGAAATGCTGGCCCATGTGCCGCTGTTTGCCCATCCGTCTCCTGAAAGCGTTCTGGTCATCGGCGGCGGAGACGGCGGTATTTTACGGGAGGTCTGCCGCCATGACTGTGTAAAAACCATTGATTTTTGTGAAATTGATGAAGCGGTTGTAAATGTGTCAAAGCAGTTTTTACCCACCCTTGCCTGTGGATTTGAAGATCCCAGGGTCAGCATTTTCATCGGGGACGGCAATGCCTATATCCGGGAAAAAAAGAACCGGTATGATGTGATTATTGTTGATTCATCCGACCCTGTGGGACCCGGAGAGGTGCTTTTTCAAAAGCCTTTTTACAAAGGGCTGAAAGCAGCATTAAAACCTGACGGGATTGTGGCCACCCAGGGGGAATCCATTTTCCTGCACCAGGAATGTGTGACAAACCTTGCCCGCATCACAAGGCAGCTGTTTGTAAAACAGGCATATGCCTGCATAATGGTTCCTACATATCCGGGGGGCAGTATCGGCATCTGCCTGGGATCACTGGGGCCGGATCTCCAACAGCCTGGAAGAGAGATATCTGATAAAATCCAGTCTCAGCTGCGTTATTATACCCCTGAAATGCACAGGGCTTCCTTTGTAATGCCCGGGTTTGCACAGAAAATGTTTGAAACGATATAGAATATTGAAACAATGCAGCAGGTGCCAGCGCCTGCTGCATTTTCCCTTTCAAAGCTTTCGGCGCAGCTGACGCAAGTCCCCCACCCGGATGGTCAGGTTGATGGAATCAAAGTATTCAATAAGGGGGATGACATATTTTCTGGAAATTCCTGTCATGTCCTTGAATTCCGGGGTGGTGATTTTTTCGTTTTTTTTGAGAAAATCCACAAGGTCGTTTTCCAGGCGGGCAATGGCATCTGCATCAAAGAACAGGTCATCTTTTGTCTTGATGATCTGTTTTTCATCAATGAGCATCTGCAGCACATCTTTTGCCGTATTTTTGTCCAGGCCCAGATCCTGGCACACTGTTCGAAAAAAAGGCGGGGTAAGGCCTGCGACCCGGTAAATCTGAATAATGTTTTGTTTTACTTCATGCTGGTCCACCTGCAAAGCCACCTCAAATCCTGTAAGTTTCACCAGGTTTTTGTCCAGCACCACGGTGTTTTCCTTGTCAAGCCGGGAAAACAGGATATTGAAGAACTTAGGGTCTTTTATGTACTTGAACTTGGATTTGAGTTCCTGGGTGGGCATGCCTTCTTTTAGGGGGTTGGCTTCATGGTAGTGCTGGATTTTTTCTAAGACTTTTGTTTTAAAATCAGTGAAAAATGCACCGCTGACATAGATTTGTCTTTCCTTGTCCGTCTGGATGATTTCCTGCTGGGCCAGCATTTTCTGCAGGGTTGCGGCCAATTTTTTATCAGTGATGTTTGTCATGATCCGCAGATCATTAAAACTGAGTCCTTTAAAGCCTTTCAAAGACAGGAAAAATAAAATGGTCTGTTGCATATCCTCTGCTGCCAGGGCGTTCAGGCCCTGTATCACAGGCACATCCAGGTGTTTGTGCTTCTGGGACACCGGGTTGAGAATGGCCCCGCCCCCGATGGTTCTCACCGGTGAATAGCTTCTGACAACATACCTGTCGTCTTTTATACAGCATACCGGTGATTCCAGGCGGAACTGGACCAGGGCATCATCCCCGGGCAGCAGTTCTTCTCTGTCCAGAAGGACCATGTACCCCAGAATCTCACTGGTGCCGGAATGGAACCTTACCCGGGTGCGTGCTTTGGCCGGTCGGGCGTTGGATTTTAAAAAATGGAATCCAGCATCCACCATATAACTTTCAATGAGGGTGCCAGGTGTGGAAAGAATGTCCCCCCGGTTTACAGATTCCTTGTCCAGGCCCTGGAAATTGATGGCGGTGCGGGTACCTGGCCCGGCCGCTTCCACACTGCTGGAATGTACCTGGATGCCCCGCACCCGGGAGACAATTTTTTTGGGATAGACCATGATATCTTCTCCCACCCGGATACTGCCTGAGGCCAGGGTCCCGGTTATCACCGTGCCGAAACCTTTCATGCTGAACACCCGGTCCACCGGCAGCCGGAATATGGAGGAAAATTTTCGTTCCGGCAGGTTGCTGCAGATCTTCTCAAGGGCTGCTACAAATTTTTCCAGACCCTGGCCTGTGACCGAAGAAACCGGGATGACAGGCTTGTCCTCCAGAAATGTGCCCTGAACAAAATCATGGATATCTTCCATGGCCAGTTCCAGCAGGTCCTCGTCCACCATATCGGTCTTGGTCAGGGCGATCAGGCCATTTTCAATGCCCATGAGGTTGCAGATTTCCATGTGCTCCCGGGTCTGGGGCATGACCCCTTCGTCCGCTGCAATGACCATGGTGACCACATCAATGCCGGATGACCCGGCCACCATGTTTTTAACAAATTTTTCATGGCCCGGCATGTCCACAATGCCGATATGGGAACCCCCTGGCAGATCCAGAAAGGCAAATCCCAGTTCAATGGTAATGCCCCTTTGTTTTTCTTCCTTGAGACGGTCGGTTTCAATGCCGGTTAATGCCTTTACCAGGCTGGTTTTCCCATGGTCGATATGGCCGGCTGTGCCGAGAATGATGTTTTCCAATGGATCTATCCCTTTTTCCGGGGGGTGGGTTTTTTAAAGTACTGTATGCCGTAAGCCAGGGCCACCAGAACCAGTCCGGTGAGTATACCGTTACCCATACCCCATTCCGGTTTGAAGACCCGGATCAGAAGGATACCGAATGCCAGTCCCAGTATGAGCCTGACAACAAATATGAGCAATGCGTTCATGAAGCGTTCCTTTTATTGGTAGGTCATGTTTTTGTACCAAGGATAATAGTCAAACAACCAGGTCAGGTCAATGTTAAATATCAAATCCCTCATGGCCATTGCATGTAATCAGATCCTGTAAAGCTGCCTGATGCCCAGCCCCCCTGTGGGCGGCGGTGTGACCGGCCCGAGATTGGCATCTGACGGTTCTGTCACACCGCTGCCCACAGGGGGCTATGTCATTACAGGTGACGCTGCATCTGTATGTGATTATTCTGTCAAACCCCTGATTACGGCAATTTGTGAAAAAACTATTGAAAAATCCACCCGATTCTGATAATGTAGGTGAGTTTTTTGCGGTGGGTGTAGCTCAGTTGGTAGAGCACCAGGTTGTGGCCCTGGTGGCCGCGGGTTCAAGTCCCGTCACTCACCCCATTATTTTCTTTGTTTCAGTCGGTTCACCGCCAAATTCCGTTCAGATTCGTTGACCAGCTTTTACCCCGCCATGCTGGACCGATATGACGTCCAAGATAGCCCGGCATCCCAATTCTTTGCGTATTTTCCACGGCATGCAGCGCCCCTTCCGCTCATATCCTGTGACGGTGCTTTGTTTGTTTATAACAGGGGCATGGCCGGCATGGCAGAAAGAATCCGCTGCTGCCTTTTTTTCAGGTACGGGCTGGGATCCTTGGGTGACCATCTGTGGGGACTGGGCAGCACCGCAGCCATCAGGGCTGCCTGTTCTTGGGTCAGGCTGGCGGCGTCTTCTGCAAAATACGTGCGTGCCCCTGCCTGGGCTCCCACAATACCGGTGCCCCAGTCCACAGTATTCAAATAGATCTCCAGGATGCGCGGTTTTTCCCACATCAGTTCAATGAGCACCGTGTACCAGGCCTCTGCCAGTTTTCGCAGCGGGTTTCGGGTGGCGGGCAGGAACACGGACCGGGCTGCCTGCATGGTGATGGTGCTGGCCCCTCTGAAGGATTTTCCTTTCAGGACATTGTTTAACACGATTTTTATTTCTTCAAAATCAAATCCATGATGGATCAGAAACCGCTGGTCTTCAGCTGCAATGACCGCCTGCTTTAGATGGGAGGAAATACTGGAAAGATTCTGCCATTCATAGGCAGGAACAACATAAGGGGCATCAAACAATTCATGACGCAGCCGTTCCCAGACCATGTTGATGGTGAACGGCGGGTTAATAAATTTCAATGCCGCTACCTGGAGCAGGGTCAGACAGACAAGGAGCAGGAAAAGCTTTGTAAAGCTTCTTAAACCCCACCCGATAAGTGACCTGCGCTGTGTTTTTTTCATGAGGGATTTCCTTTTTCGAAAATATCCTACCGGCAATTCAATCGGTTGTCAATCATTCAGAAAAGGTGCAGAAATGGCGAGATAACCCTGGAAAAAGATGACCTGGCTGTGTCAGAACTGGACCACAAACTTGCAGCCATGAGGTAACGGCTGGACGGCACCCATATTATAGAAAAAAAACTGATGAAAAAGTCACCGTGGCAAGTGAATGTGCTGACCATACCCCTATTTTCGGTGCCCCGCAGCCTTGAAAAGATAATTGTGCTGTATTTTCTATGGGGATACTTTTATTATTGAGTCCTGTGTGATAAAATTTTTAAATCGTTATCTGAACAATCAGGAGAACAGTATGGCGGATAATAAAAACAGTACGCATCCTTCATGTGCAGTTTGTGAGATGCCGGTGGGGGAAAAAATATGTTTTACAGAAAAGGGGAAAGGCCACAAGGGATGCCCTACAGTGACCTGTACCCGGGTGTTGAAGGCGGCCAACAAGGCATATGAAGCTGAAGATGTTCAAAAATTTGCCCATGCCGCATCTGCCCAGGAGGCTGCCTGTTATGCCAACCGGGACAAGCAGCCCTATGTGATGCAGCCCTGCAAAACCAGGATTGTGGAAACCTGTGAATTTGCCGGGAGAATGGGCTATCAACGCATAGGCCTGGCTTTCTGTCTGGGGCTTTGTGCTGAGGCAAAAACCGTTGGAGAGATTTTTCAAGCCCATGGATTTGAGGTGGTTTCCGTGTGCTGCAAAGCCGGCAGAACCGCCAAGGATCTCATCGGCATCACGGATGTGGACAAGATATACAGGGGAACCGATGAAGCCATGTGCAATCCTGTATTCCAGGCACAGCTGCTGAACAGGGAGCAGGTGGATTTCAATGTTCTGCTGGGCCTGTGCGTGGGACATGATGCGCTGTTTTTCAGGCACACGGAAATTCCCACCACAGTGCTCGCGGTAAAGGACCGGGTCACCGGACACAACCCCCTGGCTGCCGTGTACCAGGCAGATTCCTATTACCGCAAGATCCGCAATCCCTAAGACATGCATATTTTTCTCACAAATGATGACGGGTTTCAGGCCCCGGGCATCCAGGCATTGTACAAAGTGTTGTGCCGGGAGCACCATGTGGTGATGGTGGCGCCGGACCGGGAAAAAAGTGCGGTGAGCCATGGCATCACCCTGCATCATCCCATGCGGATCCAGCAGATGCCGGCCGAAGACGGCGGCAGGATATATGCTGTTGACGGAACCCCGGCGGACTGTGTCAAGCTGGGATTGTCTGAATGTGTTGATGCACTCCCGGACATGCTGATCTCAGGGATTAATCCGGGAACCAACATCGGCATTGACATCAATTATTCCGGAACAGTTGCCGCTGCAAGGGAAGGGGCGCTGAACAGCATCATGAGCATGGCGGTTTCCATGGAGATCAGCCGGTTCATGGATTATGAAAACCTGGCCAGGTGGATTGCCAACATGGCTGAAACCATCCGGAAACATAATCTTCCCGCCGGCACTTTTTTGAATATCAATGCCCCGGGTGTTGTTTTTTCCAAAATTGCAGGGGTGAAAATCACCTGCCAGGCCTTTGACAACCTGTCCCGTTTTTTTGAAAAACGAAAAGATCCGAAACAACGGTGCTACTTTTGGTATGGAAACCAGGAACCGGTATCCGGGGCCCAGGATACCGATGTCAATGCCATTGCACAAAATTATCTGTCCATCACCCCTGTTCGGTGTGATCTCACTGACTACCGGGCCATGGCGGAAATGCCGGTTTTTTCAATTGACTGATCCATGCCCTGAAAACCGGAAAAACCGGCATGCCTGTCTGCGCACATGTGCGGGATATATGAGCAGATGAACTCGATTTTAGACATGGCCAGACAATACCAGGAGATTCTGACGCTGTTGACCATTGTTTCTGCTGCCGGGTTCGTTTTCGGTCTGGTGGCGGTGTCCAGACTCGTCTGCTGGCTGCCGGCTAATTATTTTATGGGCTTTGGTGCGCCGGGACCGGCTCCGAAACTGCTGCGAAGGCGGGTCAGGGTGGTAAAAAACCTGGCAGGACTGGTGCTGGTCTTTCTGGGTTTTGTCATGCTGTTCGTGCCGGGCCAGGGCCTGCTGACCCTTTTTCTGGGGATTGTTGTCATGGATTTTCCCGGCAAAAAAAAAATGATCATATGGTTGATCCGCATGCGGCGGATCCAGTCATCGTTAAACTGGATCCGTAAAAAAAACAGACGTACCCCATTTGTGTTTCCGGCTTCCCGAAAAATGGGATAAGGGGAATCTGCATTTGAATTATAAAAGATGGCCAAGATATGGACATTGTGACGGATACCCTGGTATCTGAGCAATTTACCCCTGCAGAATCTCAAGGATGGTTTTTTGGGTTTCCGAAATTTGGTCAGTATTCGTGATCACCGCCTCTTTCAACGATGTGCGGCAGCCGGAATCTGTCCGGGGAAGCGGGGAACCCATGAGCCCGCGCAGCAGATCCTGGACTTTCTGGATGCTTTCACTGTAACGTTCCAGCACCGATGCCAGACTGGCATGGTGAGACGGATCATCCATCCAGCAGTCATAATCGGTGATGATGCAGATGGCCGCATAACACATCTGGGCCTCCCTGGCCAGAAAGGCTTCCGGGACATTGGTCATGCCCACCAGGTCGCATCCGGCCAGGCGCAGAAAATGGCTTTCCGCTTTGGTGCCCAGCCGGGGACCTTCCACGCAGGCATAGGTTTTGCCGGTGTGCAGGGGCAGGTCCATGTTTGCGGCATGGTCTGCGATCCATTGGGTCAGGCTGCCGCAGACAGGTTCAGCCGTTGATATGTGGGCGGCAAGACCATTTCCAAAAAAACTGGAATGGCGCCGGCCCCGGGTCCAGTCAAAATACTGACCCGGTATGACAAGATCTCCGGGATGGATGTTTTCCTGCAGGCTGCCGGTGGCGGAAACACTGATGACCCGCGTGGCACCCAGTTGTTTCAATGCAAATATATTGGCCCGGTAGTTGATCTCATGGGGCAGAAATTCGTGATTGCAGCCGTGGCGGGGGATGAACTGCAGGTCCCTGCCGTTGAATACCGCCCGGACAATGGGGGCGGACGGGTTCCCGAACGGGGTGTCAACTGTCTGTTCCGCTTTGATTTCAAGTCCTTCGATTTGATAAAATCCGGTACCGCCGATAATTGCAAGCATCTGGTATTGGTTCCTTCCTCAATATCGGGTTAATTTGATTCGCCAGTACAGCCACATACCATTAATTGCGGCAAATATCAAAATCAAAAACCACAGCCAGATGTTTTTTCCAGAAAGGATTCAAACAGATGCCAGAAACGCTTCTCCTCTATCCATGATAGTGTCATGGTCCTCTGGAATGGCAAGGTTTTCCAGCAGGTCACATGTTTTGTCGTGCAGTATGCCGGCGGCGGTGGGGGCACCCTTGTTCCGCCATTTGTCAAGGGACAGAAACGGCCAGATCGTGCTTGAAAACAGGGATTCCCTGAAATGCCTGCCGGTCAGGGATGACGACAGAAAATTTCCCCCCGGACCACATGTTTCAATGTCGGAAAATCCGATATGGTCATCTGCTATGGAAAATCCGGCAGCAAACTGCCTTGACTGGCATATGAGATCATCGGAATAAACAACCAGTTCCGGAGAAAAAACCAGGGAATCAAAACTGCCCCCCACAAAAGGGACCATGCCCGCCGCCCCTGAGCAGCTTGTAAGGTGGTTGATGCAAAGGGTGGTCGCGGCAAGCAGGTCTGCGCCCCAGCCGTTACCGCTGCCGGATGTGCCGCAGTGGGGAATCTTGTAGAAGGCCATCATTTCAGCACAGGCCAGATTCAGCACCAGGGTGCCGGGTGAATAGTAACTGCCGGCATGTTTCATGTCAAAGGCGGCCGGCAGGCTGCCCAGGATGATGGGAGCCCCCGGTTTTACCAGCTGGCTGTACACCAGTCCTGCCAGCAGTTCCGCCGTGAGCAGGGCCAGGGTGCCCCCGGGGGTGATGGGACAGGTGGCACCGGACATGCCGTAATTGGAAAAGATAAACGGCAGCCCTTTTTGAATGGACAGATCCATTTTTTGGGTGGTGTCCGCGTTCAGCACCAGCGGGGTGATGGGATTCACATAAGGGATCACAAAGGGATGATCAGACAGTTCCCTGGTGAGATGTTCACACAGGTCCAGGGCGGTTGCAAAGCAGTCCGGGTTGGATATGAGCGTCACCAGGGGTTTTGTGGTATGGGCCAGCATTTCCAAAACCCCTATAGTGTCGGCTGTTTCCGGGGGCAGGTCCTGGATCACCCCCGGGGTTGAAATAAAATCAAAATTTTTCAAGGTATGGGCCAGGCCTGCGGCAAGGCCCATGTGGCGCCGCAAAAACGGCTGGATTCTGTCTGTAACCGGGTCGTGATACTGCAGATTGGTAACACCGATGCCGAACACCGCATCCTGCTTTCCATCACCGCTCAGCGCAAAACAGGGCCGGCCCGTGCGGTCAAATACGGGGATGCATGACGGGGCTGTGTCGATTGCCTTTTGCACAATGTCTTCCGGGATATGGAACACAGGGGCATGTGCAGATTTTCCCAGGGCGTTTTCAAACACCTGTCTTGCCCCGGGATCATCCACCTTTATACCGGTCCGGCGAAGAATTACAAGGGCATCATGGTGGATTTTTTCACTCTGTTCTCTGGTCATGACCCGGGTTCTGGGTTTGAGATCAAGCATATGGTGCTTTCCTTTGCAGCAGGGTATACAAGGGGTATCAGTATCAGACTGTTAAATAATCATCCGGAGTTGTTCTGTTTACATCTATGCCGCTCACCGTACTTGTCAGATGGTTTTCCATGGCCTGTTCCGCGCCGGTACTGTCTTTTTGTTCCAGGCAGAACACAATGGTTTCATGCTCGTCAGGAGAGGTGTTGCTGGCCTCCAGCAGCTGATAAAACGGGTCGAACAAAACGAGGTAGATGGTGGTTTTCTGGATCAGTTCCCTGATGTAGTGGGTCAGAACCGGGTTGGCTGCCTTTTTTGCTATCAGCAGATGGATGGCATCATTGATCTCATAGTACCGCTCAAGCGCCCGGGCATTGAACATGGCTTTTTCTTTTTGGATCAGTTTGTGAAGGGTATGGAAATCACGGTTTTCCAGATGGTGCACCGCCAGGGAGACCGCCATTTTTTCCAGCTGGGCACGCACCTGAAAACAGGCCCTGATCTCTTCAAGGGACGGGTTCACAACCGATGCCCCCTTGTTGGGGGAAAAATCTGCCAGCCCTTCAAACACCAGCCGTTTGACGGCACCTTTTACCGTGGCCCGGCTCATGCCCAGACTGTTTGCCAGAGAGACCTCTTTAAGTTTGCTGCCTTTCTGGATATACCCTTTGCTGATGGCAATTTTGATTTTATCATAGGCCTGGTCTTCTAAACTGACGGCCATTCATTCCCCCTTTTATCCTACGCGGTTGGCTTGTGCCCACCTTTGGATTCACAGAATATGGGCCAGAAACTGCCGGGTGCGCTCCTGCTCAGGGTTGTTGAAAATCTTTTCCGGCGGTCCCTGCTCCACCCAGTTGCCGTTGTCCATGATCAGAATCCGGTCTGCCACATCCCGGGCAAAATGCAGTTCATGGGTGACGGCAATAATGGTCATCCCTTCCTTTGCCAGCCTTTCCATGACCTCCACCACTTCTCCCACCAGTTCGGGATCCAGTGCGGAGGTGGGCTCGTCAAACAGCATCACCTTGGGTTTCATGGCCAGGCTCCTGGCAATGGCCACCCGCTGCTGCTGGCCCCCGGACAGACGGGAGGGGTGTTCATCGCGTTTTTCCGAAAGTCCGATCCACTGCAGCAGCTGTTCAGCATAGGAAACTGCGGCTTCTTTTTTCTGGTGCAAAACAGTGACCGGGCCTTCAATGATGTTTTCCAGCACTGTCATGTGGGGAAACAGGTTGAATGCCTGAAAGCACATGCCGGTGCGTTTGCGGATGTCTCTGATGCGGGTGGTTCTCAGTTTGTCGTTTTCCCCGGCCTCAATAACGATACCATCCACTTCCACTGTACCGGCAGTGGGTTCTTCCAGAAAATTGATACACCGCAGCAGGGTGCTTTTCCCGGAACCGGAGGCCCCTAAAATGGCAACGGTTTCCCCTTTTTTCACCGCCAGGTCAATGCCGCACAAAACATGGATGTCCGGGGGAAACACCTTGTGGATATTGGTTATTTTCACCATGGGAGAATCCGTTTCCATCATCTGATCCTCCTGTCGCCCCGGGCCATATGGGTTTCAAGTTTTTCCTGGAAATACTGGAGCATGATGCACATCATCCAGTAAATCAGGGCCACGGTGATGAGCATCTCCAATGACTGAAAATGCCGTCTGCCCATTTTAATTGCCCGGTAGCTCAGCTCCCACACCCCCATGAGAGACACCAGGGACGAGTCTTTGACCATGGCGATAAATTCATTGGAAACCGGGGGGATGATGACCCGCAGGGCCTGGGGAAAGATGATGCGTTTCATGGTCTGGGTCCGGGTCATGCCCAGGGCGTTGGCAGCTTCGGTCTGCCCCGGATCAATGGACTGAATGCCGGCCCGCACCGTTTCAGTCATGTAGGCCCCGTAACACACCCCTAAGGCCAGGATGCCGGCGGTCAAAGCCGGCAGGGTAAAATATGCCTGGATACCGGTAAACCCGTATCCTTCCAGGGCCTTTCCGATCTGGGGCAGGGCCAGGTACCACATGTACACCTGCACCAGGAGCGGCGTTCCCCGGATAAGAGACACATAAGAGGAGGCAATGCTGTTGAACACCGGGTTTTTGGACAATCTCCCCAGGGCCCCGACAACGGCCAGAAAACAGGCCAAAGAAATAGCCATGAATGAGACAAAAAGGGTATACCCCATGCCGGCAAAGATAAAAGGCAGCTGGTCTTTCATGAATTTGAAATCCAGCTTCAGAACAATGAGCACCGTTACCATGGCGATGGCCAGAATGATAAAGGATATGATCAGTTTGCGTTTGTAGGCGGTTCTGTCTGTCTTGATCCGGGAAAGGGTTTTTCTGGCCTCTGCAGGAATACCGCTGCCTTCAGATATATTTGTATCGGCCTTCATTTTTTGGTTTCCTTGTTTGTGATAAAAAAAAGAAACAAAAAAACACAAGCAGTTTCAGCCGGATACCATGATATGGTCTGGCACGAAACTGCTTGTGTATTTGGTCATCAGAGCTTTGGAATCAGGTTGGTCTGGTAGAATTTTTCAGACAGGGCCACCAGGGTGCCGTCGGCATTCATGGACAGAATGATTTCATTGAGCTTGTCCACCAGGGTCTGGCTGTTGGCCCGGCTTTTGTCCAGCGCAAAACTCAATGGCTCGTAATAGGGGGGATCTCCCAGCATTTTGATGGGGCAGCCGTTTTTGCATCCGGAACTTATGGCTTCGGCAAGGGTCTGCCGGGAAGTGAACACGGCATCCAGCCGTGCGCCGTCCCCAAGGGTCAGGTCTTCTATGTGGTTGGCATCGGTGGGATAGGTCACCAGGTCGGCTTCCCAGTCCTGAAACACAATGTCCACATCTTCGATGGACAGATCTTTCTGCAGATACCGTTCATTGGTTGTTTCGCTGGCAACACCGATTTTTTTGCCGGCCAGGTCTGCCAGGGTCTTGATGGAAGTGTTGTCCTCGTGCACGGCAAACTGGGCCGGAGAGCTGTAATAGGGCAGGGTGAACAGCAGCGCTTTTTTTCTTTCTTTGGTGGGGGTCATGGACCCGATGGAGATATCCCATCTTTTTCCCCATTTGCCGGCGGTGATCAGGTCCCAGTCCGGCGTGACAAATTTGACATCCACACCCAGTCTTTTGGCCACTTCTTTGGCCACACTGATGTCAAACCCTTCCAACTCGCCTTTTTCATTCAAAAAACTCTGGGGGGCATAATTGGCATCAGTGGATACCACAATGGTCCCTGCTGCCATGATTTCTTCCAGCACGGACTGCCCGGCAAAAGACCCTGCAATAAAAAAAAGGCAGGTGGATAAGATCGCTGCAAAGGTCCAAGACAATTTTTTCATGGTAAACCTCCTGTTCATCTCCTGTTGGTTATTATTTCCGGAAGCGGCATGCTGCCGGTAACTTACGCGAACATTATTGGTTTTGTCTCTGGTGTCACCCATAAATTGTTGAACAATTTTTGATTGACAAACCTATAAAGGTTTTGTAGGGATGTCAAGTGGAAATATCGCCCCGGCAGCTGCTTTGGGCGGTTTTTTGTGAAACGCAGGCTGGCACCCCTTTTCATGACTGTATGTATGGGGGGATAATTGATTGTTGAAACATGGTGGCGAGGTGGAAATAAGATGAAACGCAATTTTCACGCAGGAGGGCTGCGCAGCGCCGGACTGAGTCTCAATATCCTGACCGGTGACGAACTGGATGAGATTCACTACGGCACCCTTGAGGTGCTCAATGAAACAGGGGTATTTGTGGAAGATGCTGCTGCCCTGGATTGTTTTGAAAACGGGGGGGCCGTGGTTGACCGGGATACAAAAAATGTACGGATCCCCCCCCATGTGGTGGAGGATGCCATACGGTCGGCCCCTGCCAAGGTGGTTCTGTATGGCCGCAATCCAGCCCATGACATTGTTCTGGAAAGCACCCGGGTGCATTTTACCAATTTCAGCGAGGGGGTGATGGTAAATGATCCCTATACCGGAGAAAACAGGGCCCCCGTAAAACAGGACCTGATCGATTCTGCCAGGGTCATCGATTATCTGGATGAGATTGATTTCTGTGAAAAAGCGCTGGGGGCCCATGATGTGGACCAGCGCTCGGTGCCCCTGCACAACGCAGAAGCCTATTTGACCAATACATCCAAACATTGTGCATTCGGGCCGGGCAACGGCGGGTTCCTGGAAAAGATCATTGAAATGGCCCAGGCCATTGCCGGCGGGGTGAAAGCATTTCAGCGGCGGCCCATCGTGTCGTTCACCACCTGTCCGGTAAGTCCTTTGAAACTGATCGCCGACTGCTGCGACATCATCATGACCGCAGCAAAAAACAATGTGGTGTGCAACATTCTGTCCATGGCCATGGCCGGGGGCACTGCCCCGGTGACCCTGGCCGGAACCCTGGTGAACCACAATGCCGAGGTGCTGTCCGGAATCACCCTGGCACAGCTGACCAGGAAAGGCACACCGGTGATTTACGGCAGCTCCACCACGGCCATGGACCTGAAACTGGCATCCGCCAGTGTGGGCACCCCGGAATGTGCGGTGATATCCGGGGCGGTGGCACGCCTTGCCAGATACTATGCCCTGCCCAGTTATGTGGCGGGCGGGTAGGGCGACAGCAAAATATCCGATGTCCAGACTGGCCATGAAAAGACACTCACCGGACTGATTCCCGCATTGGCAGGTGCCAATATGATTTACGGTCCGGGGATGCTTGAAAGCGGCATCACCTTTGATTTTGGCCAGCTGGTGCTTGACTGTGAGTTCGTGCGTATGATCAGACATACCATTCAGGGCATTCCCGTGAATGATGACACACTGGCCATCGATCCCATCAAGGAGATAGGATCGGGCGGTGATTTTCTCATGCACCCCCACACATTCAAGTATATGAGACAACAGTCGAAACCGGATTTGATCGACCGCAGGGTGCGGGGCGCCTGGGAAAAGGCAGGGGCCGCCACCGCCTATGAGCGGGCTTTGAAAAAGGTGCGGTATATTCTGGAGAACCATGAACCCGAACCACTGCCCAAAGAAGTGCTGGAAAAGATCAGGTCCATTGTGACAAAGACGGAAAAACAGATGGGGATTTCCCCGCAAAAGCAGCAGACACAGCGCTGAAACAAGGAAACAGGAACCTATGAAAGAACGACAGATACATCTGCCCAAACATGCCCGGGTGGTCATTATCGGCGGGGGGATTATCGGGTGCAGCATTGCCTATCATTTAGGGCAGATGGGATGTAAAGAGGTGGTGCTCCTGGAGAAAGATGAACTGACCAGCGGCACCACGTGGCATGCGGCCGGATTGATGGTGACCTTCGGGTCTTTGTCTGAAACCGCAACACAGATGCGGATTTACGGCCGAAACCTCTATGCCCGGCTGGAGGAAGAAACCGGATTGTCCACCGGGTTCACCCCTGTGGGGTTTATCGAGGCGGCCGCCAACCAGGACCGGCTGGAGGAATACCGCCGGGTGGCGGCCTTCAACCGCTACTGCGGGGTGGATGTGCATGAAATATCTCCCAAAGAGATCAAAGACCTGTTTCCCCTGGCCCGGGTGGATGACCTTTCAGCCGGATTTTATGTGAAGGAAGACGGCCGGGTCAACCCGGTGGACGCCACCATGGCCCTGGCCAGGGGGGCCAGAAATTTCGGTGTGACCATCATGGAAAAGGTGGCGGTGACCGGTCTGATTAAAAAGAACGGGGCTGTGGCCGGCGTGAAGACGGCCTTTGGTGATATCCAGGCCGAAGTGGTGGTCAACTGTGCCGGCATGTGGGCAAGGCAGCTGGGGGCAGTGGACGGTATCAACATTCCCAACCAGGCGGCGGAGCATTATTATCTGATCACCGAAGAGCTGGACGATATTCCCCAAAACATGCCGGTGCTGGAAGATCCTTCCCATTACGGGTATTACAGAGAAGAAGTCGGGGGACTGATGATCGGGCTGTTTGAACCGGTGTGCGCCCCCTGGAAGATCGGCCGGGTGCCGGACAATTTTACTTTCGGGGAGATCGAACCGGACTGGGACCGCATGGGACCGTTCCTGGAAAAAGCCATGTCCCGGGTGCCGGTGACCATGGAGCTGGGGGTGAAAAAGTTTTTCTGCGGCCCGGAAAGTTTTACCCCGGATCTCCAGGCCATCATCGGCGAAGCCCCGGAACTGAAAAACTATTTTGTGACCGCAGGGCTCAATTCGGTGGGCATCATCATGGGGCCGGGTCTCGGGCAGATGATGGCCCGGTGGATCATGACCGGAAATCCCCAGGTGGATATCACCGGTTTCAACATGGCCCGGCTGCACACCTTTCAGAACAACCCGGAATACCGGCGGCACCGGACAGTGGAATCCCTTGGCATGGTGTACCAGTGTCATTATCCCTTTCAGTCCATGAAAACCGCCCGGGGTGCCAAGAGATCGGCTGTTTATGACCGGCTGAAGGCAAGGGGCGCATATTTCAGGGATGTCAGCGGTTGGGAAGGGGCGGACTGGTTTGCACCGGCCGGTCAGCAGGCAGTCATTGAAAAGCATTCCTGGGGCCGGGAGCCATGGTTTGCATGCTGGGAGGCCGAGCACCGGGCCGCCAGAGAAGGGGTGGTGCTCATGGACATGTCTTTCATGCCCAAATTCCTGGTCCAGGGAAAGGACAGCGGCAAGGTGCTCGATTATATCTGCGCCAATGACGTGGACGGCCCTGCCGGCCGGATCACCTATACCACCTGTTTGAACAAAGACGGGCAGCTGGTGGCGGATCTTACCGTTACCAAGCTGGCATCAGACCGGTTTTTCGTGGTGGTGACCGATACCATCCACCGCCATGCACTGGCCTGGATCCAGAGAAATATCCCGGACACGGCCCATGCTTTTGTCACGGACATGACTTCGGCCTATGCCCAGGTGAATATTCAGGGCCCAAAGTCACGGGAACTGCTGCAGTCGGTCACCGACACCGACCTGTCCAATGATCTGTTTCCCTTCCGGCATGCACAACAGATCGCCATCGGGTACGGCCGGGTCCTGTGCGTGCGCATCACCTATGTGGGGGAACTGGGATATGAGCTGTATATCCCCACGGAACAGGCCGTGCATGTGTATGACACCCTGGTGGAGGCAGGGAAGGCGTTTGGCCTGACCCATGCCGGGTTGAAGGCCCTGGGCAGCCTGCGCCTGGAAAAAGGATACCGGGATTACGGCCATGACATGGACAACACCGATGATCCATATGAAGCAGGCCTCGGCTTCACGGTCCGGCTGGACAAGCCGGGCGATTTTGTCGGAAAAGAGGCCTGTATCGCCAAAAAAGCGGCCGGCCCCCTGCAGCGGCGCCTGGCCCAGATTCTGGTCAAGGATCCGGAGCCCCTGATGTACCATGGTGAGGTCATCTCCCGGAACGGGAAACCGGCCGGATATGTGCGGTCTGGTTCCTACGGGTACACCCTGGGCGGGGCCGTGGGGCTGTTCATGATCGCTGCGGATGAACCTGTGGATGAGGCGTATGTGAAAAATGGCAGATGGGAGATCGATATTGCCGGAAAAACATATCCCGCATCCGTGTCCCTGACACCGTTATATGACCCTGAAATGAAAAAAATAAAGGGATGATGTGGGCTGAAGCGGAGGGTGGATCGGACGGGATCACATGGACTCTAAATCCATGCAGCCGGGTGCGACTCCCGGACTCTCCGCCAGTTTTATCACATGATATGGCACCAACAGCGGAAAACAAACAGGTAGTATCTGCAAAAAAACGGTTTTACCGGAAGCGGGTCCGGCTGTTCAATCTGATCGCCAGGATAAAGCTGTGGCCGTCCCGCACAGGACAGCTCCATGGCATCCGCACCATAGAGGTGACAGGTGATACGGCAACCCTCACCACCCACTGCAGCAAGGTGTTCGTGATCCGCAACTCATTGAACAGCCGGGCCGGCAGGTGGCTCAGAAACAAATGGGCCGTCAGGGTCTGCCCGGTGTGCAATGTGCCGGCATGGAAACTGGAAAAATATGCCGCCACCCGGTTCAAACGGCATCACGGCTCCATGCTGGAAGACCCGACCCGGAAACCGTGTGCCTGATGTCTGTTCACACCCATAGACTCACCACCCTTCTGGCGGCTTTAGAACAGGGAATGACACCTGAAAAACCGGATATCGCCTGGCTGCTTGGACGGCGGGATCCCGAAGACACGGCCCGGCTGTTTGCCGCAGCCCGGTCGGTGCGGCAGCAGCATTTTGGCAATCAGGTGTTTTTTTACGGGTTTTTGTATTTTTCCACCCATTGCCGCAACAACTGCAGGTTCTGCCGGTACCGCCGTGCCAACACCGCTCTGAAACGGTACCGCAAAACCAAAGAACAGATCCTGTCTGCGGCCATGGAGATGGCAACGGCCGGGGTCCACCTGATTGACCTGACCATGGGGGAGGATCCGGATATTGTGGACGGGACACAATCCCAAATCCGGGAATGGCTGGAAATGATCCGGTCGGTTGGGCAGCACACCCACCTGCCGGTAATGATCTCCCCTGGTGTGGTTTCCAATGATGTGCTTGCAGATCTGGCACGGGCCGGGGTCACCTGGTATGCCTGTTACCAGGAAACCCACAATGAAAAACTGTATGACACCCTGCGGCCGGGGCAGGATTACCACCGCCGCCTGTCTGGAAAATACCGGGCCCGGGACATTGGTCTGCTGGTGGAGGAGGGCGTCCTGACCGGGGTGGGAGAAACCGCCGCAGACCTGGCGGATTCCATTGATTTTATGAAAGGGTTTCCCGTGGATCAGGCCCGGGTGATGCGCTTTGTGCCCCAGAGTGGTATTCCCATGGCCCGGAATGTATCGCCTGGCGCGGGAGACGAACGGGTGACCATTGCCGTGATGCGTCTGGTGATGCCGGATGTGCTGATCCCGGCTTCCCTGGATGTGGACGGCCTGTCCGGGCTGTCAGAGCGCCTTGATGCCGGCGCCAATGTGGTGACCTCCATTGTGCCTCCTCTGGCCGGTCTGGCCGGGGTGGCCAACCCGGTTCTGGATATTGCCGAAGCCGGCCGGACCCTGGCAAAGGTGGGGCCGGTGCTTCACAGATGCGGCCTTGTGCCGGCTGCGGCAGAAGACTATCAGGCCTGGGTGACCCGCCGGCAGGCCATGCACCGGTCGTCAGATCTTTGCCGCAGCTTTTTTTCCAGGGAGTCTGCGCCATGCGCATAGCCGTTGTCGGGGGCAGGCTCCAGGGACTGGAAGTGGTATATTTGGCAAAAAAAGCCGGATACCACACACTGGTCATCGACAAGTCCGGGGATGTTCCGGCCGCGGGCATATGTGACCGGTTTGTCCGGTTTGCATTCACCCCCACGTGTGTCGTGCCGGATGGGTGTTCCAACGTGGATCTGATTATTCCGGCTGTTGAGGATGGTGAGGTGCTGTCCCTGGTGGAAAAATGGGCACAACTTAAGCAGATTTCTTTTGCCTTTGACAGCAGTGCCTATGCCCTGACCTGTTCCAAACTTCGGTCAAACGTCCTGTTTGACAAACTGCATCTGCCGGTCCCCAAAGCCTGGCCCGGATGCGGCTTTCCCGTGGTGGTGAAACCGGATCAGGCCAGCGGCAGCCAGGGGGTACGCCTGTACCGCGATGCAGCAGTTTTTCGTACAGACTTCCCCGGGGGCCGGATACCAGATACCATGGTGGCACAGCAGTATCTGGAAGGACCCCAGTTTTCCATCGAAGTGGTGGGCCTGCCGGGACAGCATGTGCCCCTGTGTGTCACTGATCTGCACATGGACAGAGACCATGACTGCAAACAGGTGTCTGCCCCTGCCTGCCTGTCCCCTGAACAGGCCGCACATCTGGAAGAAATGGCCCTGGCCCTGGCTGAAGCAATTGATCTGAAAGGGATCATGGATGTGGAGGTGATCCTCCATGAAGGCGATCTCAAACTGCTGGAGATCGATGCAAGGTTTCCCAGCCAGACTCCCATGGCAGTGTACTGGGCCGCCGGGATCAACATGGTGCAGCTGCTGGCAGAACAGTTTGTCCCGGGTCATGCCGCCTGTAAGAAAAGAGTGAAGAATCCTGCAGATCTATTGCCTTACCCCGGACAGGCCCTGGACCATACAGCTGCTAAATATAAATTGGCACACGGGCAAGATCCGGAAATGGTCTCCGGACAGCTTCAGGATCGAAAACTTTCCCCTGGGCAGCCTCCTTTCCGATGGGTGGTGGTGGAGCATATCCAGGCCGGCCCGGACAGTATACGATTTCTGGGCGAACACATCATGGGCCTGGCCGGTCCCCTGGGGCTGGAACCCGGATTTTTCGGCTGCCACGATGCCCTGACCAATTATGGGACGCACCGGTCCTGCTGGGTGGCCACCCTGATCTTTTGTGCAGATAACCAGAAAGATCTGGCTGCAGCACGCAATACCTGTTACAAGCAGATTCGAAAAAATCTGTGCCGATCCGGAAAAAATGCCGGGAATCAACCAAAGGCCATGCAGGACCAGGATCTGCCGGCAACAAAAAATTTTGGACAAGGGAACCAGAATCATGACCCGGCTGCAGCCAGATGATATCTGTCACATTATCCCAAACCTGGCAGACTACAGCCGGGAATTGGAAAAAAAAACCGGCCGGCGGCTTTTGGGTATCGCGTGTCATGCCTGCAACATGGACGAGAGGCAGCTCAAGGACCGGCTGCAGGGCAGACAGATCTGTGTGGTGCCGGTGACTGCCGGTCTGGGGGTTATCAGCCGGTTCAGTGACACTGTGGCAGCCATCCTGACATTTCTGGGATGCCGGGCAGAAGTGGCTGAGCAAACCGATGTGTCCGGTGTGGCGTACGCCTTTGCAGCCGGATATGATGCCCTCATGATGGCGGATGACCGCAGGTTTGTGGCCATTGACCTGCACACCCGGCAGGTGACGGACAACGCCGATGCCACGGGCAGGGGGTTTGCCGCGGCCCTGGATCTGATGGCCGGTGGTATCCGGGGCCGGGATGTCCTGGTGCTGGGATGCGGCCCGGTAGGGGCAGCCGGGGCAGGCCTGCTGGCCTCTAAAGGCGCCCGTACGGCCCTGCTGGACACAGACCGGCAGGCAGCGGTGCAGGTGAGAAAAATCGTGTCAGACCGGTACCGGACTGCTGACATCACCATTGAAGATGATCTGCAGACAGCCTTGTCCCATCACCGCTTTATACTGGAAGCCACCCCCGTTCCAGACACTATCACCGGTGCTGTTTTCTTGCCGGACATGCGGGTGGCAGCACCGGGTGTTCCATTGGGGGTATCTGCTGAAGCCGCAGCAATGCTGGGACCGCACCTGGTGCACGACACCCTGGAGATCGGGGTGGCGGTCATGGCTGCATCCCTTTTTTGTGAACCGATCCGGAAAAAAAGATGACAAAGATATACTGGACAGACACCCAGGCCGCGCGGTTGAAAGCTTTGGGTCTTGATGCCGGTGCTCTGGCGCAAGGGTTTCACACCCCTGCCCAGAGAAACAAGGCCTTCCAGGCCATTGAAAAAAAGCAGGTAAAGACCCTGCATGCTGAACTGGCAGAACGCCTGACCTGCCGCCGGCCAACCCGGGCCTTTCAGCTGGCCCGGGACCTTGACGGTCTGCTGCAGGCCCAGGGCTTTGCAAAGGTGTCCACCCCCACCATCACCACCAGAACAGCCCTGGCAAAAATGGGTATTGATGACACCCATCCCCTGAATGAACAGATTTTCTGGATCACTGATACCCAGTGTCTGCGGCCCATGCTGGCACCGGGGCTGTACAGCCTGATGCAGGATTTTTCCCGCCTGGATTTCCGGCCGGTGCGGTTTTATGAAATCGGGTCCTGTTTCCGGAAGGAATCAGAGGGGGCCTGCCACAGCAATGAATTTACCATGCTCAACCTGGTGGAGATGGGTACGGCTGAAGCTGAGCGCCTTGCGCGGCTCAAAGAGCTGGCAGGTATGGTGGCCGGCACCGCCCGGGTAACGGATATCCGGTTTGAGCAAGAATCTTCGGCCGTGTACGGCACCACCCTGGATCTGGTGGCCCATCCTTTTGGCCTGGAACTGGGATCCGGTGCCATGGGACCCCATGTTCTGGATACAGCCTGGAACATCACTGATACGTGGGTGGGCATGGGGTTTGGAATGGAACGGCTGTTGATGGCATCTGCCAACGATACCACCATGGGCCGGTGGGCCAAAAGCCTGTCTTACCTGGACGGCATCCCGCTGCGCATCTGAATTTCCCTGCCTTTCTGTCCCAAGCGCCGCCCCTGGTGGTATCCTGTGCCCGGCCAGAGATCTGCGGGGGCCTGTTTGCATAAGAGCAATGAAATGCGGCAACCCGCCTTCTGGTTGAAAACCATCCCCGCATATTTTACCAGGCCCCCTCCGGCTCTGACGGTCCGTTCACAGGACACCACCAGGGGCTCCCCATAGAAGCGCACGCTACTATAGCAAATATTCAGTTACGGCCTTCACACTTGTTTTCGACAAATATTTGTGGTATTTTTTAAATACTAAAACGGGCGCTTAATTGTAAAGAAAAGCAAGGAAAAAAATGTCTCCTGCGGTTTTAAGATTAGGGCCATACCGACTTTTATTTTGTAAGCCATGATCTGCACGAACCGCCACATGTCCATATCGACCGGAATTCATATTCAGCCAAATTCTGGCTCAAGCCGGTGGCATTGGCATAATAATCTTGGATTTCCGGCCAGGGAGCTGAGAAAATTAGCGGCGCTTACTTCGGAAAATAAAAACACATTATTGGAGTCGTGGCATGAATACTTTGGAACCTAATGCTGGGGAGCGGGTCCGGGATGTTACTTTTACTGATGATGCTTTCAGCGTAGATCTTTTTGACGGAAGGACCATAACGGTTCCACTGACCTGGTATCCCCGCCTGCTGCATGCAACACCGGAACAACGCAAAAACTGGAAAATAGCAGGTGCAGGGTTTGGCATTCACTGGCCGGAAATAGACGAAGATCTCAATACCACCGGCCTTTTACATGGTGCCCCTGCACCTGTGAGCGGATCAAAAGCCGCATAAGAAATTTTCACAAAAATTGGCTGGAATATTGTGAACATCCATGGTTTCCCCAAAGCAGGGGCCGGACATCACCGGCAGTTATCTGCCTGATCCGACGATCTGGTTTTCAGCAGCAGGGACATGAAAAACCAGGCCAGGCCCATCACCTGCAAGCCCAGGACCATGAGAAAGGCGGCCTGGTATCCGGCCGGGTTATACCGGCCGGGCAGGGGCGGTTCCCACTGGTTGATCACCGCGCCCATGGCCCATTGGAGGCCGAATCCACCCAGAAATACCAGCAGGTTGATGCCGGTGGTGACCCGGCCGGACAGGCGGGCGGGAAAGCCCAGGGTCAGGGCGGTGTAGGACAGGATACCGGCGGTGCCGAAAAATCCGAACAACCCCATCAGCACCCGGGGGGACAAAGGCGCGCCAAAGGTCATCAGCGCCAGTACGGCGATGAAGACCGTCATCCCGGATACAGCGGAGTACAGGACCGGGATGCCTTTTTGGGCCAGCTTTTCCGTGACAAATCCCAGGATGATGAAACCGGCAATCATGGCCAGTGCAGATATGGACAGGCATTGGGCAGCCCCGGCCCGGTCCAGGGATGCCACATCCCGCAGCCAGGGGCCGGCCCACAGGCCCTGGACAGCCATAAATCCGGCCTGGGACAGCATGGTCAACGGTGCGATCCGCCAGAAAAAGAGACTTTTAAATACCTGCCCCACCCCCTGCACCTGCCGGGAAAAAGGCTCGGGCACCGGTTTTTTGTCCGATTCCGGCACCACTGTGAACACGGTTCCCGCCATCAGGATACACAGAACCCCCAGACCCAGGAACACCCCCCGCCAGTCGGTGAATCGCAAGGCAAATTCCACCGGGGCAAAGGCTGCCAGGACCCCCAGGCCGCCGGCCGCCATCTGGAACCCGTTGATCCGGGACAATACAGGGCCCGGAAACCAGATCACATAGGATTTGAAGGCTGCCATCAGACAGGCGGACACCCCGAACCCGATGAGGGCCCGGCCCAAGATCAGGCCAGTGAGCGTATTAGACCGGGCGAATATGACGGCCCCGGCTGCCGCAAACAACAGCAGGGCTGCTTCTACGGCCCTGGGGCCGAACCGGTCCAGCAGAAGACCCAGGGGCAGCTGGAATGCGGCAAAGGCGATGAGGTAGGAGGCGGTAAGCAGGCCCAGCTGGGAAGGGTCCACCCCCACATCCGCGGCCAGGTCCGGAGCGATCACGGCATTGACAACCCGGAACAGGTAGGAGAGAAAATACCCGCCGGCAAAGGGCAGGAACACCCGGAGCAGGAGGGCAGGGGGCAGGGACCTGCCGGATGGTTCAGCCGCTGTCCTGTGCCTGCCGCCGGGTTTTGTCATGGCGCCCCTGGAATCCTGTACCCGCATCCGGGTGTTTTGTCAGTGATTACAAAATTTTTTCCACTGTCTCCATGGACAGGTTGAACACCTTTTCATTAAACCGGGATTTCAGGGCAAATACAAGCATATCTTTGTTGAGCACGATTTCATGTTTTGCCAGCACGGCCAGAGATGCCAGTGCCCAGTCGGTTTTCTTTATTTTCATGGCCTTGAAATCGATCTCCTCCACCTGTGCCGGTGTGTCAGGAATGGCCACACTGGCTTCCTTGAGCACATAGGTGTCAGGCGAAAGGCCTGCAAAGATCTTCTGCCGCCTTGCCACCCCTTCATCACTCAATGCCAGTACCACGGTGGGGGATTCGATGCCGGTGTACCCGATCTTGTCCGGGGACAGCAAAATTTCCGAGACCGACTGGCCCCGGAGCACGGTGATGTTGTAGTCGTTTTTAATGGATACGTTCAGCCCGCCGGAAATGCCGGCAAAACAGACCATATCCCCGGCGGTGACAATGCGCATGCCGGCAGAGCCCAGGATCACCACCTCGTGCCGCCTGGCATCGGGCATCTCAAACTGCTTTTTGACCACAAAGGGGTCGGGAAATTTCCCCTTTTCCTGTGCCAGCTGCCGGTAGCGGTTCCCGTATTCAGGCCGCTGGTTTTTGGCAATCACCCCGCCCGGGGACGGTCTTTGTGCAATCATCTGGTCGATAACTTTAGGGGTGAGCTGGTTGCGCTTGGTGTACCTTCCTGTGCACAACCCCAGGGTTTCCACCACGGCAAACCCCTTGTGCTGCATGGCTGAGACCAGTTCATTTGCAAGGGCGTCATCATGGCCGGAAATCCGGGACACATAGGTGGCGCCGGCACTTTCCACCACGCCGCAGATGTCCATGGGGATTTCCGCCTGGTTGAGAAATGCGGATCCCACCTGGGCGTCACTGGGTGTGGTGGCGGAGTACTGGCCCCCGGTCATGCCGAAGTTGAAGTTGTTCAAGATGATCAGGGTCATGTCCAGATTCTTGCGGCATGCGGCCAGTACATGGGCCCCGCCGATGCCCATGCCGCCGTCTCCCATGGTCACGATGACGTTCAAAGACGGGTCTGCCAGCTTCAGGCCGGCGGCATAGGTCAGTGCCCGGCCGTGGACCCCGTGCAGGGCATGGACATTGAAAAAGGTATCAAACAAACCCGAACACCCGATATCGGTCACAATAACGGTTTTGTTGTCCGGGATGCCCAGTGTCACCAGGGCTGCATCCAGGGATTTGGTGATGCGGTCATGGGTGCATCCCGGGCAGAATACAGGGGGGCGGCTGGTATTTAAAAAACTAGTCATTTTCAATGGCCTCCATAATTTTGGCGGGGGGAATCAGAATACCGTTCATCTGGCCGTAAAAATCCACCTGTTTGCCGCACAGCACGCGCTTGATTTCATTGACATACTGGCCCAGGTTCATCTCGATCACCACAATCCGTTTGAACGGTTTTGCTTTTTCCAGCAGCAGGGATTCAGGCACCGGCCACAGGGTTTTCAACGACAATGTGGACACGGGCCGGCCTCTGTCTGTCAGGGCTGAAGCTGCATCTGCCACCGCCCGTGAAGTGATGCCGTAGGAGATCACCAGGGTGTCGGTGTCCGGCACCATGTTATCCTCATACAGGGTGATGCGGTCCATGGCTGCATTCAGCTTGGTGTGCAGCCGTTCCTGCATCTCCGCAATGACCCGGGGGTCAATGGTGATATACCCGTCCGGTCCGTGGGTGGAGGATGTCTGCCGCACCAGGGTTTTGCCCCCGATGGGCAGAAACGGCGGGGCCTTGTCCGGGTCGGCGGCAAAGGGCACATACGGGCCGGTGCCGGTATAGGGGGTCCGTTCCACCAGGGGGGGCAGGTTGAGATCGTCCATGTCAAAGCTTTCCTTGGTCATGCCGATCTCTTTGTTGGAGGCGATGAACACCGGACACCGGAACTCTTCTGCAAAGTTGAAGGCATGCACGGTGAGTTCCAGACAGTCTTTGGCATCTTTGGGGGCAAGAACTATCACCGGCGCGCCTGAGGTTGACCCCCACCGCATGAACTGGATGTCGGAATCCGCTCCCCTTGTGGCCGATCCGGTTGATGGCCCCAAGCGCTGGACATTGGCGATCACCAGGGGTATCTCGCTGCCGATGGCAAAGGATATGTGTTCACTGTACAGGCTGATGCCCGGGCCGGAGGTGGCGGTGAGCACTTTTTTGCCGGCCATGGATGCGCCGATGCAGTATCCCATGGAGGCGATCTCATCTTCGCCCTGGATGCAGGTGCCGCCCTTTGGGGGCAGCATCTGGAGCATGTTATTGAATATGGTGGTGGCCGGTGTGATGGGATAACCGGCAAAAAAATTGCAGCCGGCAGCCATGGCCCCCCTGGCAACCGCTTCGTTGCCTTCCATGAATACAAATGCCATAATGGTTCTCCTTTGGTTTGATTCAGACACAGATTTGATATGGTCTGATCTGATCAAATATCTGATTAAATAATGGGCGGATTTTACCGGGGGAACCCGCATATGTCAAGATATAATTCCCATAATTTTAATTGATTTTATCCTGGTCTTGGTATAAGGATGACGGTCATGGAAAATACAAAAAAAGCAGGGGCCGGAAAAACCAAGGAAGATTTTACAAAAGAAGCCTATATGGGCATCCGCCGGATGTTTTTCCACAACGAGATCATTCCGGGCCAGAAAATTTCTTACGGTGATCTGGCAAAACGGCTGAACATGAGCACCACGCCGGTGATTCAGGCGTTGAAACACCTGGAATTCCAGGGCCTGGTCCGGCATGAACCCAACCGGGGGTATTATACAGAAAATGTGAGCCTGGAAGAGATCACAGAAATTTATGATTTCAGGGAACTGATCGAGGTATCACTGCTGGAGACCACCATTAAAACCATTGGCAAGCGGGGGTTGAACCAGTTGAAAAAAGCCCTGGACAGCCATCTGGCAGCGGTGCGGGACATCTATCTCAAGGAACGGCTGCTCAAAGACATGGAATTTCATCTCAAGCTGGCCCAGTTGTCTGGAAACCGGATTCAGATCAATACCCTGAAATACCTGTTTGACCTGCTGTATCTTAAATACCGGGGCAATATTTTGTTTGTCACCCCCATGGACCGGGTAGACAGCGAGCACATCCGGTTGTATGAATCCATTGAAAAAAAAGAGCTTCACCAGGCACGGGAAATTTTGTCCCGGCATATCGCCAATGTAAAGCAGCATGCTGTGGAATGCATCCAGCGGACCCTGAATGAAAAGCGCAGCAAACCCATCTGATCCCCAAGCTTATCTGAGTTCCAGCCATTCAAACCAGATGGGGTAATTTTCTTTGTACCAGGTTAATATCTGCCGCAGCTTTTCCTGATTTTCCGGGGAAATGGTGGCCCTGGATATTTTGTCAAATTCCAGTTCCACCGTGTTGCCGAAATAGGTCAGGGCATCAGAACAAAGGGTCTGTAATTCATTGCGGATACGTCCGGAGTCAGATATTTTCACAGCCCGGTGCATGAAATCCTCTCCTTTGAGAAACCGGTTCAAAAGCGGACTGAACACAAGCTTGCTCTCTTCATGGCTTTCCAGCAGGCGCAAAGCAAAGGTAACCCGTTTGTCTCCCATGGCAGTAGTCAGGCGCACAGTGACCTCATAGGTGTCTTCAGACATCTGGGTGACCCCCGGGGCCCCGGTATAGGGATCCGGCAGCATGTATCCGGCGCCGGCCAGGGCCTGCCATTTTTTTTCTGCAATCAGGTCATCACAGCTGATGGTGCGCTTGTCCAGGGGGATGCCCGCTTTTTTGGCCAGCTGGATACTCTCTTTATAAGTCTGGATCGTATCAGTATCCAGATCCTCGGTGATTAGCTCCTGAAGCCGGGCTGCAAAATCAGGGCTGTCCGGATTTAGTTTCATGGTGGCAGCATCGGTGTGGGCGGCAAAACGGAACTTGGAGGACAGTACTGCCAAAGATACAGACAGATCCAGGATAGGTGCCAGGCTGGCAGCCTGGATCGCTTCAGCAGACGCTGCATATCCATCCACTATGAACAAATGGGTCTGCCGGTTTTCATCTTTCCAGTCCCCCACAGCCATGGTGGGGGCATAGGTGCCGGAATCGGTGAACGGGGTAAATCCGGAGGGCAGTGTCCACGCCTCGTCAACCAGGTGGGCGCCGACATTTTTCCACTGATCCCAGATCTGTCCGATGCGGGGGGCCCGGTTCCCTCCCCCCAGTGTCCACACATGGATATGGCGGGGCTTAATTCCGGGATATGTTTTCTGGATAGCTTTGACCACCAGATGCCTGGGGGTGAAAAAATCAATGAGAACCGAATCTTCGGCTGCCCGGTCCACAATTTTTTTTGGCACCACCAGGTTGGCAATGTATCCTTCATACTGGTCGCTGATGGCCAGGGGCTGATCAAACAGATGGAGTATGGTCATGGGTCCGGTTTCTTCACCCTTGGCAAACCTGGAGGTGTTTTCCAGGGTGTCGATGGCAGCTCCCCATACGGTGATATCCTGTCTGGCCGTGGCCCGTCTGAAATCATCCCAGACATAGCCGGGATCATTGATCAGTTTCAGTACACAGGTTTCCAGATATTTTGCCACCTGGGGCCGGGCATAGATCCGCCCGAATCCCAGCAGCGGGTTGGCCCCCATCTCTGCTGTTTCCCCGCCTTTGGGCATCAGGCCCTCCCCCAGGCAGACCATGATGGCGTGATTTTCCGGCAGGGTGCGGGACAGGTACCACAGGCTTTCACTCATGGCATAGGCGGAAATGGCATCTGCATCTTTTTTGATGACATTGAGCTGTTTTTTCTCCAGCCCGGCGCCCTGGCCGAAACGGCCGAACAGCCGAGTGCCCAGTGCGGTGACCGCCAGGGTCATGGCCAGCATTTTTTCGGTGCGGTCATCGGTGAATGAGATGGTATCCAGGATCTTGTCTTCAGGATCTCCCCGCATCCATTCAATGCGCACATCTTCCAGCCACAGATGGAGCCTGCCCAGAATAGGCCGGGTGTCAAAGGCCCACTGGGAAATGAGGTTCTTTTGTTTCATCCGGGTGATATCCATGGCCTGCCCCCCCCTTGTATGAAATTGGCGTGACAATTGCTGTATCACACAAACAGGTACCATTTACCCGGAAAATCTGTCAAGGATTAAGCGACAGGAAAACGGCAATTATAGCAGGTGCTCCCAGGCACGGGTCGGATGCTGGAAAAGCTATAGACACTTGCGAATCACTGGATATGGTTTTGATACGTGAAACAGGATAGACCATGGGTTTGTGAAAAAAGTGTGTCTTCCGGGGCTTGTCCTCTACCCTGGTTTGGGATATGGTGACATGCATGGAAAACCGGAACTATGCATACCCAACGGTTCAGGCCCCGCCGGACAGACAACCCGATATTCCGGCGGACCGGGGTGTTATCCAAGAACACCTGAGCGGGGTGGTGGACCGGGTGACTTATCACAATGAGAATACAGGCTGGTCCGTGCTCCAGGTGCTGCCCTTTGACGCGCCGGCAAAGCGGGAAACCGTGCTGGTGCACCAGACCCGGGTTTTTGCCGGTGCCACCATGGCCTTTGAAGGGGCCTGGCAATTTCATCCCAAATACGGGCGCCAGTTTTCAGCCACCCATGCCGAAGAGCGGAAACCTGCTTCATCCAATGCCTTAGAAAAATATATCGGGTCTGGTCTGATAAAAGGGGTGGGGCCCAAAACCGCGAAAAAAATCGTTCGGCATTTCAAAGACCAGACCCTTGAGGTGTTCGAAAACCAGATCCACCGCCTC
Organism: Desulfotignum sp.; assembly: GCA_036351635.1. Classification (GTDB taxonomy): domain Bacteria; phylum Desulfobacterota; class Desulfobacteria; order Desulfobacterales; family Desulfobacteraceae; genus Desulfotignum. The sequence continues at coordinate 3,365 of JAZBPL010000095.1, read as the reverse complement.
GTGGAGGTGCCGGGCATTGCCGAAAAAAAACTGGAGATGATTTCCCATGCCTGGACTGAGCACCGGGCCATCCGGGACGTGATGATGTTTCTGCAGTCCCACGGTATTTCCACTTTGTTTTCGGTGCGTATTTACAAGGCATATGGCGATGAGGCCATCGCCAATGTCATGGCAGACCCCTACCGCCTGGCAGATGATTTTTACGGCATCGGTTTTTTTTCCGCAGACAAGGTGGCCCTGAGTATGGGGCTGGCCGCAGAGAGCCCCCGGCGGATTACCGCCGGTATCCGCCATGTGCTGTCTGCGGCCAGGAATTTCGGCCATTGCTTTTTGACCTTTTCCCAGATTCTGGACCAGGTCAGGGAGTTGCTGGAGCTGGATCTTTCAGGCGTTCTGCCGCAAATTCTGGAAACCATGGAAACTGACAGACTGCTCATGCGGAGGCGCCTGGTTCTGGAAGACGGAGATTCCCCCCAGGATTGCTATTACGCCAGATCCCTGTATTTTGATGAGCTGTATGTGGCACAGCGCATGGCAAAGATGACCGATCCCCCTGAGGTGGACATGCCCCGCATCAGCCGGTGGGTACAGCTGTTTGCCAAAGCCAGAAACCTGCGGCTGAGTCCGGAGCAGGCGCAAGCAGTCCAGGGCATTGCAGCCAGAGGGATGTCCATTCTCACCGGCGGGCCAGGCTGTGGCAAAACCACCACCACCCGGGTATTGGTGGCGCTGCTGGAGGCCATGCACCGCCGGGTGCTGCTGGCAGCCCCCACCGGCCGTGCAGCCCAGCGCATGGGAGAGGTGATCGGCCGAGAAGCCAAAACCATTCACCGGCTTTTGGGGTGGCAGAACAACCGGTTCAAGAAAAATGAAGACACCCCCCTGGAAACCGATTTTCTGGTGGTGGATGAATGTTCCATGCTGGATATCACCTTAACCGCATCCCTTCTCAAAGCGGTTCCCAAAGGCTGCCAGGTGGTGTTCATCGGTGATTATGATCAGCTGCCGTCGGTGGGGGCGGGAAATGTGCTCAGGGACCTGATCACTTCGGGCAGCATCACCTGTTTCCGGCTGACCCAGGTTTTCCGCCAGGCGGCACGGTCTTTGATCATCCAGTATGCCCATCAGATCAATGCCGGGAAAATGCCCTGGATTGCTTCCCCGTTCAAGGACCCGTCCCTGTGGGCCGAACAGATTGATTGTCTGTTTATGGATTCAGATGAGGCCACAAAGGAACAGCTGCAGTTTGTCCAGCGCGTCAAGACCCTGATGCACCGGGAGCAAAAACAGGTGTCCCTGGACCTGGAAGATCCGGACCTGTTTGAATTCCGGGTCACAGAATCGGTGCACCCCTATGAAACCGAGATCCAGATACCCAGAAAATTTGCCCATGTGGACCTGGAACAGGTGGCAAAGGCCGGTACCCGGGTGGAAGAACTGCTGTCTGTCCTCCAGAAGGTCCATCCCTGGTCATCCCTGCATTACGGTTTGACAGCCGTGGATGTGATCAAAAAATTGTACATGGAATGGATCCCCCGATACCATGGCCCCAAACCTGAGATCCAGGTGCTGTCCCCCATGACCAGGGGATCTTTGGGCACGGTGAACCTGAACCAGGTCATCCAGGAAGCCGCCAACCCGCAGGGCCCGGGCAAAGCCCAGATCACCGTGGGCCAGCGGGTTTTCCGGAAAGGGGACCGGGTGATCCATCGGAAAAACAACTATGATCTGAACGTATTCAACGGCGATATCGGCACCATCACCGCCATCAACACCGCTGATCTGACCCTGGCGGTGGCATTTTCAGCCGATGCCCCGCCGGTGCTGTACCGCCAGAGCGATATCATGGAGCTGGACCTGGCCTATGCCGTGACTATCCACAAATCCCAGGGATCGGAATTTGAGACGGTGATTATCCCGGTGATGACCCAGCATTTCAAGATGCTGTTCCGCAACCTGATCTATACCGGGATCACCCGGGCAAAGCAGCTGGCGGTGTTTGTTGGCACCCGCAGGGCCCTGGCCATGGCCGTGAAAAATGCGGATATCTCCAAACGCCAGACCGCCCTGGCGCAACTGCTCATGGGTGACGGGTGATTCCTTGCTTCATCAACCGGATGAACAGCGGTATGCTGCTGTTTTTGTGGAACCGCAGGTGTACCCGGGCCCGGGTCATGGCCACATAGATCAGGTTGAATTCGTCCGGGTCCACCCCGGCCTGATCAATGGGCCGGCCCTCCTTGATCAGGGGAATGAAATCATCCATGAGCAGGACATGGTTCCACTCCAGCCCCTTTGCCTTGTGGGCCGTGGTCAGCAGTATCCCGGCCCGGTCAGGATCCACGGCTGTTTCCTTGATTTGGTCCACATGGCGCCGCAGGGCAGGGCCATATTTTTCCACCACCGCACACACAGAGGACAGCTCCAGATCCTCCACTGCAGCTGCATAGTGCTTGAGGTCGTAAAAGTTGGAAAACCCTTTTATGAAGGGGTCCTGCACACGGTCTGCAGTTTTGTTGTACAAAACTGATACCGATTTGAGCAGATCCAGGCGGTATCCCTGGATTCCGCCGGAAAATCCTATGGCATGGGTTTTGTAAAACTGCACCGCACGGTCAAACAGCACTGCATTGGTTCTGGCAATGACGGTGTGCCGGTCCGGATCCCAGGGTGGTTTGGGGGTTTGATTTACGGTGCCCCGGAGGGGCCGGGTCTCTTTTTTGAATACGGACAGTACCATGTTGGCGGCTTTGGCGATGTTGTCGTCAAACCTGAAGCTTTGTGTCAGATAGCAGGTCTGGTGGGCGGCCAGTGATTCCAGGGTGTCTCTGGCGCCACGGAAGCTGTAAATCTGCTGGTGGTTGTCCCCCACCACGATGACGGCCGGTTTTTTTCCGGAAATGTCAGACCGTACCTGGGTCATGACAATGGTGCTCACCACCGGGTTGATGTCCTGGGCTTCGTCCAGCAGGATGCAGTCAAATTCCAGGACGGGTCCGGAAAGCTGGTACAGTTTGAGGTACCCGTCATGGAGCATGCCGATGTCAGGATGTTCGCCGGTGCACATCAGTCGGCCCAGCTGGTTGGCATGGGTTACCAGATCAGGCATTTTCTGTCCCTGCCGCTGGTAAAACCCATGGGCCGCAGGCGATACGTGGGAAAATGCCACCACCGGATCAGCAGATACCAGGTACCGGTGCAGGGTTTCCATGGTGAACCGGGCGGTTTCATAACTGTCCAGGCCCAGGGCAGCCATGACCTGATTGGCCCGGAACCTTTGCACCAGACGGTCCTTGTGCAAGATTCCCTTTGCCCTGAACGCCAAAGAATGGGCGGTGCGGGCAACGACATTGGGGGGGAACTTT